>DATKWN010000001.1:0-29474 GCA_035529515.1 Candidatus Krumholzibacteriaceae bacterium
TGCCTGTCTCGTAGGCGGGGGCGGACGCGAAGTTGGCCAACACCCACGGCACCTTGACGACGCCCGCGTAGTTGACGCCGCTGCAGTTGGGCGGGTCGACGACTATGGTGTTGGGGCCCAGCGTGTCCAGGAGGGTCCTGATGATGATGCTGGCTCCGCAGCCTGCGCAGCCGTCGCTGCCCGGGTGCACGCAGTGCTCGCTCTCTATGTCGACCGGCGGCGCGCCGTCTGGTAGGGGGTGCTCCACGAACTCCACCTCCTTGTCCAGCTTTTTGCCCTTGTTGCCAATGATCTTCTTTCCCATCGCGTAGAGGTCGTCTATGGGTATGTCCTCGCCGCCTAGACCCGTGACGTAGTTCTTGACTGGGACCCTGACGTCGGTGTTGTAGAGGGCTGACTTGACGTCCATGAAGGCCATGCCTCCGCCGGTGCCGTGGCAGACTACCCTGTCCACGACGCCTATGCTGTCCACCTGCTCGGCGAGGTCGATGATCTCCTCGTTGGGGAAGGGCCTCATGAACCTGAGCTTCAGCAGCCCTATCTTCTCTCCCTGGCCTCGGAGCTTGTCGACGGCCCTGCGGGCGGCGGTGGTCATGCTGCCCATGGTGACCATGAGGCTGTCCGCGTCGTCGCACCTGTACCGCTCGACCATGCCGCCGTAGCTGCGGCCGAAGTTCTCATGGTAGCTCCGGTCGACCTCGGCGATGACCTTCTTGGCGTCCTCCATCACCTCCTCGTGGAGCCGCCTGTAGGTGGTGTGCAGCTGCGGCGGGAGGCTTGCGCTGGGCCACGCCTTGCTCAAGGTTGGGTCCACCGGGTACGGCGCCTTGTAGGGGGGCAACCAATCGTCCACGGCCTCCTGCTCGGGCAGGTACACCCGCTCCTGGCTGTAGCTCAGGTAGAAGCCGTCCAGGCTCATCATGGTGGGGAGGAGCACCCGGTAGTCCTCGGCGATCTTGTAGTTCATGAGGATCTGGTCGAGGCACTCCTGGTTGCTCTCCACGAAGCCCACGAGCCAACCCAGGTTCATCTCGGGCATGATGTCGCTGTAGTCGGGGCCTAGGGCCCAGTACCAGCCCAGCGTCCTGTTGGCTATGGCCATGACTATGGGGGCCCGGTAGTTGGTGGCCTGTGCCACCACCTCGTGCATGTAGGCGAGGCCTTGGCTGCACGTCGCCGTGAAGGTGCGTGCACCCGCCATGGACGCGCCTAGGGCGACGGCCATGCAGCTGTGCTCGCCTTCCGTGTGGACGTACTCGGCGTCCAGCTCGCCGTTGGCGACGAAGTCGCTTATGTACTCGATGATGGTGGTCTGGGGCGTGATGGGGAACACGGGCACGACCTCGACCCTCGCGAGGCGCACGCCGTGGGCGACGGCCTTGTTCCCGGGCATCACGTCGAAGTCCTGGGTCATTGCGTCTCCTCCATCTTCATCTCTATCGCCTTCTGGGGGCACTCGTTGGCGCAGACTCCGCAGCCCTTACAGAACCTGTAGTCTATCACGGGCTTCCCGTCGTCCCCGGGCTCTATGGCCTGCTCAGGGCAGTAGCTTACGCACAGGCCGCAGGCCACGCACCTGTCGTGGTCTATCACGGGCTTGTAGACCCTCCAGTTGGCGACGTACTTGCCGCCCTTGCGGGCTATGTCGTTCAGGATGAGTCCCTTGATCTTGGATTTGTCGAACTCCGATATCATGTCTAGTACTCCTCCACCTGCGCCCGGTCGTACCCGGCCTGGGCAGTCTCCTTGTTGGGCTCCGCGAGCTGCGGAGGGAACCTCTTCTCGATGGCCTTGAAGATGCTGTCCATCTTCAGCAGCCCCGTGGTCTTGGCGAACGCACCTAGGATCGTCGTGTTGGGTATCGGCCTCTTTATTATGTCCACGGCTATGCCTGTGGCGTCTACGACGCCCAGTTTCCTGATGTCCTTCTTGAAGAGCGTCCTAGCCTCCGCCGGGGTCTTCGTCGTGTTGTAGACGACGACGCCCCTGTCTTGGAGGCCCTGGGTTACGTCCATGGCTTCGGGCATGGGCGGGTCCAGCACCAGCAGGTACTCGGGGTTATAGATCATGCTGCGCGTGGCCTCGTCCTCGCGGCCGATCTGGGCGAACGCGAGCACCGGGGCGCCCCTGCGGGCGCTGCCGTACATGGGGAAGGCGCGGCAGAACTTGTCCTCGTAGCTGGCCGCGATGGCGATGAGCTCGCCGCAGGCGACGACGCCCTGGCCTCCCATGCCGTGAAGCCTAATCTCCTCTACCAATACATCACCTCATAGAACGATTGATGCGAAAGGGGTAACGTGTACGCCCTACTCATCTCAACTCTTTAGGACTTGAAATCTTAAAGTAATAACTTATTCGGATCGTACTACGCGGCGGTATTTACTGTAATTATCATTCTTATGTATAAATTACGGAAACGTTATTCATCGTTCTGCGACCGTTAATCCATGCATAACGTCATTCTCATAGTTCTCGACAGCCTCCGGAGGGACCACGTGGGAGCCTACGGCAACGACTGGATCGACACCCCCAGCATCGACGCCCTGGCGGCGGAGAGCGTCTTGTACACAAACGCCTACCCCGAGGCGTTGCCGACCATCCCCGTCAGGAGAGCCATGTACACGGGGATGCGGACGTTCCCCTGCAGGGACTACAAGGCGGCGAAGGGCGACGTGGTGCTCATCCCGGGGTGGCAGCCCATACCCGAGCACCAGGTCACCGCGGCCGAGGTGTTCAGGCACCACGGCTACCTGACCGCTCTCTTCTCCTCGGTGCACCACATGTTCAAGCCCTCCATGAACTTCCACAGGGGCTTCACGAGCTGGGAGTGGATAAGGGGCCAGGAGGCGGACCACCTCAAGGTGCCCTACGGGGGCGACCTGGAGGACCCCGGTAACCTGCCCTGCGACGAGATGTACGGCATGGTGGGGCACAGCCTCCCGTACTGCCTGGCCAACGCACAGGACTGGAGAGGGGAGGAGGACTGGTTCGCGCCCAGGACCTTCGGAGCCGCCACGAGGTGGCTTGAGCGGAACGGAGGCGACCAGAACTTCTTCCTGGTGGTCGAGGAGTTCGACCCCCACGAGCCGTGGAACCCGCCGAAGGAGTACCTGGACATGTACTTCGACACAGACTCCTACGACGGCAGGAGGATCATCCCGACGGTGGGTGGCCCAAACGAGTTCGCGGAGGGCGAGCTGGAGTACATACTGGCGATGTACGCCGGCGAGGTGGCCCACTGCGACACGTACGTGGGCAGGCTCCTGGACAGGGTCAAGGAGATGGGCCTCTGGGACGACACCGTCGTCGCCCTGGTGAGCGACCACGGCCACCCCATAATGGATCACGGGATCATGCACAAGGTGCCATCCCACATGTACAACGAGCTCATGGACCTGGTCTACATGATAAAGGGCCCCGCAGGGGAGCACGGCGGAGAGACCTGTGACGCCTACGCTGCCCACCACGACGTCCCGGTGACGCTCATGGAGATGGCGGGAGTCACGGTCCCCAAGGGGTTGGACGGCGTCAACGTCTGGGACATAGCGACGGGGGCCTCCGAGCCGACCAGAAGCTACGCCACCTGCATATTCTACCCGTGGCTCTGGACCAAGGACGACAGGCATGTCTACATGACCGACATCGACAAGACCGAGGAGAGGCTGTACGACACCGTCACCGACCCCAAGGAGACGAATGACGTAGCCGCGTCTAACCCCCAGGTCTGCCGGAGACTCAGGAAACGCCTGTGGGACGAGATCGGGGGAGACCCGCCCAGGTACGAGATCATCAGGCAGGGCCACGACTGGTACGAGTACCCCGACATCCACGACCCCACGGGAACCTTCTCCCAGAAACTCATCGCCGAGAGAGACGCCAAGAAACGCAGAATATGACACAGCAAACCAAGCACCATTCCTAGCGGGGAACGCTGACACCACCCCAGAAAACGCTTATTCCAAGTAACTAGGAACAAGCGCCTGGCACGTTACTTCAGCAAGGGAAGGTCGCCGGTGACCCTATCGATCTTCATGGCCTGATCCGGCCCGAGGCCGAGACACGTGACGGTCCCAGGAGGGACCTCCGTGTGCCCAGCGTCCTGGATAAGCACGTTGACTATGTCCAGCTCCTCGGCATGAAGTGCCAGCGCCTCCAGCTCCTCAAGGCTCTCCGCCTCCAGAGCCACCTTCTTGCCCCCAGTGTCCTGCCACCTGCGCCAGTGCTTGGTCCTCGTCTTCTTGGATTTCTCGCTGGCCAAGACCGCGGCGTGGCAAGCCTGGGCGATCATCTTCCCGACGCTCATGCCCAGGTCGGTGCGTATCACGATGACCATCTTATAGTCGTGGGGCCTCGACAAGGCTAAGGCACCAGCCTATCACGGTCACGGGGGAACATGCAGCACTCCCTGATGTTGCTCTGCCCCGTCACCGTCATGGTTATCCGCTCCAAGCCGATGCTCCACCCGGCGTGCGGCGGTGCGCCGTACCTGAAAGCCCCCACGTAGTACTCGAAGTTGTCGGGGTTCAGGCCCTTGTACCTGATGCGCTCCTTGAGCAGCTCAGGCAGATGTATGCGCATGGTGCCGCTGCTTACCTCGATGCCGCCGTAGAGGCAGTCGAAGGCCCTGACCAGCCTGTCGCCGACGTCGGCGGAGCCGTAGGTCTCCTCCAGGTACCTGGCGTCCCTCTCGTCCTCCTTGTCGTATGGCATTGCGTAGAACGCCTTCTGCTCGCCGGGCCAGTCCTTCAGGAAGAAAGCCTCGTCCCCGACGAGCTCCGTGAGGAGAGACTCCTGGGTCTTGGTGAAGTCGTCCCCCCAGAGTATGGTCTCGCCGGCGCCCTGGAGCATCTCGATGGCCTCCGTGTAGGTGACCCGCCTGAACGGCGTCTTCGGTATGGTCAGCTCCCGCTCCAGAAGCTCCAGCTGGTCGGCGGTCTTCTCCTTCGCCTCCTCCAGCATGTGGACCAGGGTCTTCTCCAGCACCGCCATCACGGTCTCGTCGTCCGCGAAGGTCTGCTCTATGTCCATCTGCCTGACCTCGTTGAGGTGCGTCGGGGTGTCGAACTTCTCGGCGCGCCAAACTGGGGTTATGGTGAAAACCTTCTCGAAGCTCATGGCGCACATCTGCTTGTACAGCTGGGGGCTCTGAGCCAGGTAAGCCATCTTCTCGAAGTAGGGGATGGCGAAGAGGTCGGCGCCGCCCTCGGAGGCGCTGCCGATGATGCACGGCGGCTGGAACTCCATGTAGCCGTCGTCCGTGAGGTACTCCCTGAAGCCCGTAATCAGCGCGTTCTGCACCCTGAAGATGGCGTTGGTGGTGGGGCTGCGGAAGTCGAGGAACCTCCAGTTGAGCCGCGTGTCCAGGTCGCTCTTCTTGTTCTCGAGTATGTCCACGGGCAGCGGCTGCTGGGACCTGTTGATGACCTCGATGCCGTCTGGAAGGAACTCGACGCCTGCCTTCGCCACGTCGCTTTCGACCGCCTCACCGGTCACAGACAGCACGTCCTCGCGGCCGAGGCTCAGGTTGAACATCTCCGGGGTGTCCGGCTTGACCACCACCTGGATCTCCCCCGTCCTGTCCCTGAGGACGATGAAACGTATCTTCTTAAGGTCCCTAGTCCGGCTCACCCACCCGGCGAGGGTGATCCTCTCGCCCACGCGGTGCCTAGCCTCCTCGATGTAGGTGCGTTCAAACATCTCCATGGCTTCCAGTGTTTACGAGGCTAGGAACAATAGTAGGGTATAAAAAGTTTGGCGGTTAGTAGGCGTACTCGACGCGTAGGTCCATTTTACGGACGCTCTTCGCGACGGACGTCAGCGCATGCAGCCGCTTCTTGCTCAATCGCCTCGACCCCCGGCCCTGTAGCACGACCCGGGTCTCGGTGCTCCCGTCAGGCAGCCAGATGATGTTTATGGTGACGATGTGCTGGTTGGCGAACAGCTCCTCGAGGAACTGCCTGTCCTTCGTCCCGGACTCGATGACGAGCACGCGCTTGTTAAACCTGTCCCCGAGATCCCTGGTGAGCCTCGACTCGGAGTTGAACTTCGCCGCGTCCCCTTTTCCTACCACGAGGACGAGGAAGCCGCCCGCGTCTAGAACGTTGTCGAGCCTCACCTTCTGGAGGAACTGGTTCTGGTTCTCCATCTCCAGCAGCGTCTTGGCTACTTCCATATACTTTTCGCTTACTTCGCCTGACTCCAACTTCGCCTGGCACTTCGAGCAGAGCATCCCGCTCTTGAGACAGAACTCGCATAGCTGTATTTGCACGTTGATGGGTCCTCCGGCGCGTCGGAGGGGTCAACGTGGATGATCTGCCCGTTCCACCTAAGCCTTGACGTGTATGCCAATGGTGCTTACGTTTGAGGGACCCCTGTCATCGGTCTCGATCCGATCGGTGCCGATCTCGATCTTCACCACCTCCGCGTTGGGCATGAACCTGTTCCTGAGGACCTCCACGACGTCAACCGCGTGGCTGATGCTTCGGCCCCTCGCCTTCACGACGATCTCCCCGTGACCGCTCTTGAACAAGGTCATACATGCCAGTACGTAGTTGAGGACAGGCTTCCTTCCGATGAAAACGGTGTTAGATCTCTCCATTTTGACTCCTCATTTGCTAGTTTTTACGCTGGTGCGTAAGATAAGCATAACAAAAGGTTAAAAGGATTTTCCCTGAGCGAATCTACGAGATATCTCCTGTAAATATAGTCATTATTCACATAAAAATGAATAAAAAACGGGTTTTATGCTCGTTTAAGCACCTTGCCAGGAGTGGCGCCCGTGTGTCTGCCCTTCTCGACGACGGGGACTCCGTTAACGAACACGTACCTGACGCCCTCCGGGTACCTCCTCGGCTCTATTTCGTCGGCCTCTATCTTGAGGTGGGGCAGGTCCATGAGCACGATGTCGGCGTAGCTCCCCGGGTTTATGGTGCCTCTCCCCTCCAGGTTGTGGACGCTGGCCGCCATGGCGCTGGTCTTCTGCACCGCCTCCTCGAGGGTGAAGACCTTACGCTCGTTCACCAGGGTCTTGTAGAAGAGGGGGAACGCGGCGAAGGTGTTGATGCCTGGGAGGCTCCAAGGCGGGTTCTTCTCCTGGTACTTCTCGTCCTGCACCAACGTGTCCAGGCCCACCATGCCCTTGGGGTGAGTGTAGTACCGGAGGTAGGCCGGGTTGAAGTTAAGGGTGCCCGTGACTCCCCTGGTGTCGGGGTCCTCGACGATGATGTCACAGTACGTCTCCCACGAGTCCTTCCCCCTCTCCTCGGCGACCTGGGCGATGGATTTACCGTCTACGCCCTTCACCTTACTCTTGGTGACCGTGAGGTTCTCGGCCCAACGGGGGTTGGTGTTGGGGTTGTAGGCCACCCTGATGAACCACTTGCCCGCCTTTATAGCGTCGTAGACCTCCTCCCTGAAGTCGGGGACCTCCAGCCACTTGCCTAGGGCCTCGCGGCTGCCCAGCTCCCTGAGCTAGGGCTCCAGGAGGCCGCAGAGGTATGGCATGACGCTGAATCCGCCGCGGATGAGGAAAGGTATGGCGTCCCATGTGATGTCGAGGTCGCCCTTGCTCTCCCTGGTGATCATGTCTATGGTCGCCTTGAGGTTTGCCTCCTCTAGCTCCGTGGGCGCAGTGGGGTGTATCTGCCAGCCGGTGCTGAGGTGTGCGAAGTGCAGCCTCACCCCGGTACGCTTGTAGACGTCCACACACTCCATGAGGGCCGTGATCTTCTCGTTGGCGACGTGCCCCGCCGCCACGCCGCGCCTCCTCCCCGTCCGCCTCCAGTGGGGGCAGTAGACGCCGCCGTACTCCTTGATCTGCGCTACGGCCTCCACTATCTCCTCCTGATCGGCGAAGACGCCGGGGTCGTAGTCGAGGCCGGCGCTCAAGCCGATGCACCCGTCCTTCATGCCCTGGTGGATGAGCTCGTGCATCTGCTCCCGCTCCTCCTTGGTGCTGTGCCTCTTGTAGTCGAGGCCCATGACCTTGGTGCGCACGGTGCCGTGTCCGAGCAGCGGAGCGTAGTTGATGCTGATGCCTGTCTTCTCCACCACCTTGAAGAAGTCCCCCATGGTCTCCCAGTCCAGGGTCCAGCCGTAGATCTCCTTCATCCACTCGTTCACCTGCTCCAGCTTGTGCCAAGGCGTACGGGGGTAGTACTTGTATGGCTCTAGGTCGACGAGGTGGTCCATGAGGAGCCACGGCACCTGTATGTACTCGCCGAGGGGCGCTGGGCTTCCGCCGCATTGGCCGCCAACGAAGGTGGTGATGCCTTGCATGACGTGGCTCTCGGTCTTGGGGAACCAGAGGAGGGCCCAGTCCACGTGGCTGTGGGCGTCGATGAACCCGGGGACCGCGGTGAGCCCCTTGGCGTCGATGGTCTCGGCGGCGTCGCCCTTGGCGTCGCCCGTCTCGACGACCTTGTCGCCCTTGACGGCTAGGCTTCCCTCGTAGGCCTTCTTGCCGGTGCCTTCCACGATGGTGGCGTTCTTGATTAAGTAATCATACTCCATGAACAATCGGTGAATATTCGGCGGCTGTGGATTTAACGGTTATATCAGCGCAGCCTGTACCTGTCGTTCCGCCACGGGTCCGCGGTGTTGCTGTACATGCCTGACTCCCAGTAGCCGAGCTTGTCCCTCTTCATGAAGAGGATCCCGTTTAACCACATCGCCGACTTGTAGGCGTATTTGTGGGGCACCACAAGCCTCATGGGGCCGCCCAGGGGCCGGGGCAGGTCCTCGCCGTTCAGCCTATGCGCCAGGATGACGTCGTCGCCTTCCAGTTCCTCGATGGGCAGGCTCGTGGTGTAGCCGTCGTAGCACCCGAAGGAGACGTGCCTCGCGTCTCGGGTGGGCCTCACCTCGTCCACGAGGTCGTTGAACCTGACGCCCTCCCACCTCTGGTCCTTGACGCTCCATGTCTCGACGCAGTGGAAGTCGCTCACCGACTCGGTCTGGGGCAGCGCCATGAACTCGTCCCACGTGAACATCCGGGGGTTCTCAACCTCTCCCGAGACCTCCAGGCTCCACTCCGTCCTCTCGACGACTGGGAGCGTGCGGACGATGCCGGGGTGCTCCACTCCCCAGCCCAGTATCTTGGGGACCCAGCGCTGCCTCGGCGGGAGCCTTTCCCGCGGCTTCTCCTCCCTCTTCCTCCTCCAGAACATGGCGCTCAAGCAACGCATCAGGTGGGTGGGAATTAAAGGCTTCCAAGGCTTTTATGGAGCCACGCACGACTCCTTGTCATGGAGCAGCGTGAACGCGCAGAGGAGATCATAAGGCGGCTGGAGGAGGCGTACCCCGACGTGAGAGGCACGGTGCTCAACTGGTCGACGCCGCTGGACCTCCTCGTGGCCACCATACTCAGCGCCCAGAGCACCGACGAGCAGATCAACAAGGTCACCGCCGGCCTCTTCAAGAAGTACAGGACAGCCGCGGACTACGCCTACGCGCCCAGGGAGGAGCTCATCGATGACATCAGGTCCAGCGGGTTCTTCAACAGGAAGGCCGAGGCCATCCAGTCGGCCACCAAGACCATCGTCGAGGAGTACGGCGGCGTGGTGCCGGACACCATGGAGGAGCTCACCAGGCTCAAGGGCGTGGCCAGGAAGACGGCGAACATCGTCCTCTCCGGGGCCTTCAACAAGACGGTGGGCATCGCCGTGGACACCCACGTCCTCAGGCTCAGCGGGCTGCTGGGGCTCACAGAGGAGAAGAACAGGGACAAGGTTGAGCGGGACCTCATGGCGCTCATCCCCCGGGAGAAGTGGTTCGCCGCCAACTACCTGCTCATCGAGCACGGGAGAAGGGTGTGCAACGCCAAGAAGCCGGACTGTGAGAACTGCGGGCTGAACGACATCTGCCCCTCGGCGTTCACGTTCAAGCACAACAAGAGAGGGTAGACGCTACCCTTCGTATATCTTCTTGTAGACCTTGGCCTTGCTGAGGGTCCTCTCATGCTCCTTACGCATATACTCGTGCTCGGCGTCCCTGCACTCCCTGACGGGTTTCGCCGGCACCCCCAGAGCCAGGTGGTTGGCGGGTATCTCAGCCCCCGGGGAGACCAAAGCGCCCGAGCCCACGATGGAGCCCCTGCCTATGACCGCCCTGTCGAGGACGATGGCGCCGATGCCGATGATGCCGCCGTCCCCCACCGTGGCGCCGTGGACGGTGGCGCCGTGGCTGACGATGACATCCGACCCGATCTCGACAGGGTTCCCGGTGGGGGCCTCGATGAGGCAGCCCTCCAGCACCGTGGATCGGGCGCCCACTCTGACGGTGTCGTCGTCGCCCCTGATGACGGCGTTGGTCCAGACGTTGACGTCCTCGTCCAACGTTACGTCGCCGATGACCCACGACCCGGGGGCCAGGAACACGGAGGGATGTATCTTTGGCTTCTTCCCTTCGAACTCTATCACTGACATGGCTTCACCGAGAAAAATCAAGCTGTGAGGATCATGAAAAGGGTATCTGTTAGCTCATCTGAAGCATTCGCTCGATGGCTTCCCGTGCCTTGTCTGCTGTGTCCTCGGGCACCGTCACCACGTGCTGCTCCTTGAGCAGGGCCTCGTAGAGGTTTTCTAGGTCGATGCGCTTCATGGCGGCGCACTCAGAGTTCCTCTTCGCCGGCAGGAAGGTCTTGTGGGGGTGCTCGCGGCTCAGCCTGTCGATGAGACCCTGCTCGGTCCCCACGATGAAGACGGTGGCATCTGACTCCACGGCCCGCCTCGCCATCCCGCCGGTTGACAGAACGTAGTCGGCCCTGTCCTGGAACTCGGGCTCGCACTCGGGGTGGGCCCATACCTCGGCGCCGGGGTGCCGTCTCTTCAGCTCCATGGCCTCGTCGCCGTTGCCTATGAACCTGTGGACGCTGCAGTGGCCGTCCTCGGGGACCACCACCAGCTCCACATCGGGCACGCGTCTCTCCACGTAGTAGGCCAGGTTCCTGTCTGGGCCGAAGATCACCTTGTCGGCGCCCAGCCTCGCCACGATCCTGTCGGCGTTCGACGAGGTGCATATCACCGTCGCCTCCGCCTTGGCCTCGGCGAGGGTGTTCACGTAGAGGACCACGGGGGCCTCGGGGTGTCTGTCCTTGGCTTCCCTGAGCGTGCTCATGGGGAGCATGGCGGCCATGGGGCAGCATGCCTTCTGGCTCGGTATGATAACCTTCTTGTCGGGGTTGAGTATGGCGGCTGTCTCCGCCATGAAGTCCACGCCACAGAAGACGATGAGTTCCGCGTCCTCCACCCGCTGGGCCAGCCTGCAGAGCTGCAGCGAGTCGCCCAGGTAGTCCGCGATGTCCTGTATCTCGGGTACTTGGTAGTTGTGGACCAGGAGGACGGCGTTCTTCTCCTCCTTGAGCTCGAGTATGCTGCGCTGAAGATCGCTGAGCCCCAATCACATCATCTCTATCTCGAGCTTCACGTCGAGGCTCCTGACGCTGTGGGTGAGGGCGCCCAGGCTGATGACGTCCACGCCGGAGGCGGCGTAGTCCGCCGCGTTCTCGGGGGTTATCCCGCCTGAAGCCTCGTATATGAAGCCCTTCCTGAGCCCTCTCTCCTCCAGCTCGGTGAGGCATCGACGCATCTCCAATGGAGCCATGTTGTCGAACATTATTATATCCGCCCCTGCGAGGGCGGCCTCCTCGGCCTCCTCCAGAGAACGCACCTCGACCTCGATCTTCTTGGTGAAGCTCACCGCCTCACGGGCTCTGAGCACCGCCTCCGTGACTGACGGCACCAGCTCCAGGTGGTTGTCCTTTATGAGGACGCAGTCGTCCAGCCTGAACCTGTGGGTGTCGCCGCCGCCGTGCTCCACGGCCTTTTTGTCGAGGTCTCGCAGCCCGGGCAGGGTCTTCCGTGTCGCGGCCACGCGTGTCCCGGGGCTGCTCTCGGTTACTTCGTCAACGATCCTTGCAGTGGTGGTGGCTATTCCGGCCATCCTTCCGACTATGTTCAGCGCCGTCCGCTCCCCTGACAGCATCGCCACCGTGGGGCCCTCCACCTCCAAGAGGGTCTGGCCCGGCTCCACGGCGTCGCCGTCCTCGGCGAGCCCCTCAACGGTGCAGCCCAGGAGCTCGAAGACGATAGACGCCTCCATGAGCCCCGACGCTATCCCGGGCTCCCTGAAGAACAGGCGCGCCCTGGCCCTCTGATCGACGGGGATGAGGGCCTCCGAGGTGATGTCACCGTAACCAAGGTCCTCTCTCAGGAACTCCTTGATCTTATCCGTGGCTAGCTGTCTAGATCGGTTCATGCATGGCTCACCTGGCTATAGTTCACCTAGTTCTGAAGAAAGATCGAAGACACGCTTTTAACTGTTCCCCGCCGCGATAGACTTTATAGCATGTGCCCGCGTAACTCCTTGATTGGAATGGACTATAGGAGATACCTGCTGGAGGTGGGGACAGGCATAGACCTCCACGGTAAGGACGAGACCAAGGCCGCTCAGAGGGCCGTGAAGGACGCCATCAGCCACAGCAGCATGGTGGGGCTCGGCAGCCGCTTCAAGTTCGGTAGCTTCTCGGAGCTTGAGGAAGCCCTCATGGTGAACGTCACCGTGGCCGCCCCGAACCCGGAGAAGGTGGACGGAGACGCCGTGCTCAGCGTACTCCCCGAGGGTAGGAGAAGGATAACCGTGGTGAAGGGAGGCCTGGAGTTCCCCACTGAGGATACCGTCGAGGAGGCGAGGACCCACGACGTCGTCATGGTGAACGCCTGCATCGTCGTCCTGGTCGACGTGGACAAGGTCGAGCGCAGATAAGACCCGGCTTCCCCACGAGTTCCGTCAAAATACATTTATCGTTACTCTAGCGATAACTGTCATTGATGAGCCACATAGTGAGCCGCATCTGGGAGCCGGTCCAGAGGATAAGGGCCGAGGCGTACCTCCAGATAATGCTACTGAGCTTCGCAGCCAGCGTGTCCCTCACCAGACTGTTCCTCGAACTCTTAGGGTACCCGCAGCTCGGTAATCAGACGCTGCACGTCGCCCACGTGCTCTACGGCGGGGTGTTCCTGTTCGCGGCCAGCCTGCTGCCACTCATGTACGCCAACAAGTGGGCCCTGACCTGGAGCGCGGTGCTCTCCGGGGTGGGTATCGGGCTGTTCATCGACGAGGTGGGCAAGTTCATCACCCAGACAAACGACTACTTCTACCCGGCCGCCGCCCCCATAATATACGCGTTCTTCCTCTTGACGGCGCTACTCTACCTCAAGTTCTCCAGGGAGCCCAAGCTGGACGCCAGGGGCGAGCTTTACGCCGTGCTGGACACCCTCGGGGAGGTTCTCGACCACAGCCTGGAGCCCGAGGAGCACGAGGACATGCGCCGCAGGCTCCACGGGATACTGGACAAGACCAGTAACCCCGGCCTTAGAAGCCTCGCGGTCGAGCTCATCGACTTCATCGAGTCGGACACCCTTCAGGTGGCGCCGGAGGAGCCCAACTTCTTCGACGACTTGATCCTATTCTGCAATGGCATCGAGAAAAAGTACCTCAACCAGCGGAGAGTCAGGGTGTTCCTCGTGGCGAGCCTCATCATCCTAGGCACGCCTAGCTTCATGAGGTTCCTCGAGTACAACGCGTTAGCGGGTGACCCATCCCAGAGAGGTGACTACCTCGCAGCCATACTTTCTGATCTTCCGTCGACCTCAGGGTTCGACATGTTCTGGGCTTACATGCATCTCGTGCTCGACGGAGCGGTGGGGCTGGCCCTCGCTTCAAGCGCCGTCCTCCTCTTCGTTGGGAGGGACAGGTGGGGGCTGGAGCTGGGGTCGGTGGCGCTCCTCGTGTCCCTACTGGTGCTCAACGTGGTCCTCTTCTACATCGAGCAGTTCTCGACGATCATAACGGCGGTGTACCAGTACGTCACGCTGCAGGGGCTGTACTACTACCAGAGGAAGCACCTGCCGAGAAAAAAGTGAGGGTTATTCCAGTTTGTGGCCGCAGTGGCTGCAGAACTTGCCGGGGCCTGTGACCGGCTGACCGCACTGGGGGCAGAACCTCTGACCCTGAGCCAGGGGCTCGGCCTCGTCCTTACCTGCCCTCCGCTCCTCGATAGTCTCCTTGGCCGCGTCTATCCCTTTGCCGGCTAGCTCGGCTCCCTGCTTGACGCCCCTACGGGCGAGCCTGAACGCGGCGCCGAGCCCCTTTTTAGCGGTCTCCACGCCCTTCTCTACCCCTTTCTCGACGTCCTCCCTGTCGACGTCGCCGAGTATACCCTTCTTGGGTGGCGGCGTGTCGGTTTCACTGGAGGTCGGCGGCTGGGGCTCAGTCTGCGTCTCGGTAGATGTAGACGCTTGCTCGTTGCGTGCCCCGCAGCTG
Source organism: Candidatus Krumholzibacteriaceae bacterium (assembly GCA_035529515.1). Classification (GTDB taxonomy): domain Archaea; phylum Thermoproteota; class Bathyarchaeia; order TCS64; family TCS64; genus RBG-16-57-9. The sequence continues at coordinate 14,323 of DATKWN010000001.1, forward strand.
GGGCAGAACTTCTGGTGGCCCTCGATCTCGGACCCGCAGTTAGTGCAGAACGGCATATGTATCCAAAGAAACCCCGTGTAGAGAGGCGTTTAAGATTATCCCTAGCCCCGGATGAGCCTCTCGAAGTAGTCCACTATGAGCTCATGGATCTGTATGCCCGTGGTTTCCATGAGCGCCTTGTAGCCGGGGAAACAGTTGGCCTCCAGCACGAAGGGCTCGCCGTCGTCCCGTGGCAGAACGTCCAGGCCCGTGATCTTCAGCCCCACGACTTCGGCCACCTTCACGGCCAGCTCATCGTAGACGGGGTCCTTGAACGGCTCGGCCGAGGCCCCGACGGCGACGTTGTACCTGAAGTCCTCGGGGTTCGACCGCTTCTCCCTGCCCACCACCTCGCCGTCTATGACGAAGAGCCTTATGTCGTAGCCCTGGTTGGGTATGAACTCCTGCAGGTAGAACACGCCCTCGCCGTGGCTGCGGGTGTACCAGACCAGGAACTGGAGGAGGTCCTCGCGGCTCCGTATCCTGCTGAGCTTCATGACGCCGACGCCCCTAGCCAGACATATGGGCTTGAGAACGACCTCCCTCCCTTCCTCCAGCAGCCTCTCGGCGAACCCGTAAGCCTTCTCGACGTTCTCCGTTATCATGGTCTCGGGGTGCGGCAGCCCGAGCCCGCCGAGCTGCAGCGAGAGGTGCTCCTTCGAGTAGTGGAGCATGCTCTCCACGGGGTTTATCACCTCTGCGGCCTCGTCGAGCCTCCTCAGTATCAGGAGCCTGTGCAGCAGCTCGAAGGTTGTGCCCCTGTGAAGCATGTTGCTGGGCACATAAACCAGGTCGTAGTCGAGGTGGTAGTCCGGCAGCGATATGTCCCACGGCGCCTTGTAGTCGGTTTCTATGCCTCTGTCTACTAGCTCTCGGCGGACTAGCTGGGTCTCGCCGGTGTTCGGGTTGTCGGTGAAGATGAGGACGCCCATCTGGTCTCAATCACCGAGGGTGTCGCATCCATTTATATTCGTGTCGGGTGAGGAAACGCGCCGCGTAGAGGGCATGCAAACCTCTTAACGCGTATGCCCATCAAGAGATTCTGATCAAATTCTGTATTAAACTTGAAAAACCGTTTAAAACCTATGCGGGGGCACCTTTAAAAAGGAGACCCACTTCCAAGATAGAAGAAGCCTACTAGGTAGATGTCAACCCAATGTCGCTGAGTATAAGTAGCAAGACCCCGGTCAGGATGCCCGTGAGCCCACTCCAGGTGCTGCTCATGATACAGCTCGACGGCGGCCCCAAGTACGGCTACGAGATGCTCAAGACCCTGAAGGATGAGTTCGACGGCGTGTGGGAGCCCAAGACAGGCACCGTCTACCCGGCCCTCAAGAGCCTCGCGAAGAAGGGATTCGTTGAGACCGAGGACAGGGACGGAACCGAATACTACAGCATAACTGAGAAGGGGAGGAAACTCTTCCCCGAATTGGAGACGCACTTCGCAGACTCCCTCGGCTTCACCGTCAACTACCTCACCGTACTCTTCAAGTGGATGTCCAAGGAGATGAAGCAGGGCGCCCTCAGGATAATGAGCCTCGTCGTCGACAAGGACGAGGACATGACCCACAGGATGCTCACCCAGTTCCACAGCAACCTGGACGCCGACGTGAAGAAGAGCTTCCTTAATAAGGTACGGAATATGACGGAGCATAGACTTGAGCTCGTCGAGAAGCTTCTGGAGGAGACACAGTGACCCACCTGATCGAGACAGTTGACCTCGTGAAGACCTACATGCAGGGCGGAAGGCCACTGGAGGTCCTCAAAGGATTAAGCCTCACAGTGGAGCCCGGCGAGTTCACGGCCATCATGGGCCCGAGCGGCAGCGGCAAGAGCACCCTCCTCAACATGATAGGAGCCCTCGACAGGCCGACCTCGGGCAAGGTCTACATAAACGGCGTCGACCTCTCGAAGCTCAACGACAACCAGGTGGCAGAGCTCAGGAACAAGGAGATCGGGTTCATCTTCCAGTTCTTCAACCTCATCCCCCGGATGGACGCCAGAGGCAACATCGAGCTCCCCATGGCCATCGCAGGCGTCTCAAGGAGTGAGAGGCATAAGAGAGCATTCCACCTACTAGAGATGGTGGGGCTGGGCGACAGGGCAGACCACAAGCCGAGCCAGCTCAGCGGAGGCGAGCAGCAGCGAGTCGCCATCGCCAGGGCCCTCGCCAACGAGCCGAACCTCATCCTCGCCGACGAGGTCACAGGTAACCTGGACACGACCACGGGGGACGAGATAATGCATCTGCTCAAGGACCTCAACAAGGAGGAGGGCAAGACCTTCATACTCATCACCCACGACGCCATGGTGGCCCAGAACACGGACCGCCTCATACAGCTCAGAGACGGCATCATAGTGGGCGACAAAAGCTTCAAGGATCTGATCATGTGATGAAGAAGAGATACACAGTATCGTTAATCCTGGCTATGCTAATAGCCATCCAGTTACCAACGGTTTTGGCCGACTCGGCCATACTGCAGGTGTCCACCGATAACATCTACCTGACCGCAGGCCAAGAGAACACCATAAAAATCAACCTCAAGAACACGGGGGACTATAACCTGTTCGACGCCGAGTGCTTCCTAACCTCCGCCCAGCCGGGAGTATCGATCCTCAGCGGGGCTCACATGGTTTTCAACACCATAGAGAAGGGGAAGACGAAGACCTATGAGCCGACCATATACGTGGGCCAGAGCGTGGAGCTAGGCGCCTACAGCCTGAGCCTGACCGTGATCTACAGGAGGTTCGGCGCCGCTCAGGACTCGGAGGTCACGGTGCCCATCGGCCTCGTCGTCGACGAGGGCTACGTCCCCAAGGTCAAGTACTCCACGAGGCAGGGAAGTGCGAGGGCAAAGTCTGGAGCAGAGAACCAGCTGACCTACATGTTCACCAACAACTGGGACGAGACGCTCTACGACCTGGAGTTCACGCTTGGCTCAACGTCAGGCTACATATCGGTCGTCGACGGGCTCAGCACAAGCCTCGACGAGTTAGGGGTCGGGGAGCCGGTCGCCGTGGAGCCCGTGCTGAGCATACTGGAGGGCACCCCTCTGGCCGTCTACACGTTGACGGCCACTGTGTCTTACAGGGACGCCGAAGACAGCAGGTACTACCAGTCCTTCAGCCTCCCGGTGAACGTCGACTCGGCGGCCGCCGCGAAGGTCACCGTCATCACGCTGAAGCGCATGGAGGTGGTCCAGGAGAACGTGAAGCCGGGAGACTCCTTCGACGTGCAGCTGGAGGTCCAGTGCAGCGGGGCGGACGCCTACGAGCTGCTCAGCAAGCTGAGCTTCGGGACGGTCACGTCGATATCGCCGCTGAGCCCCACCACGAGCAGCCTCGGAGACCTGGAGGCCGGCGGCACAGCCGTCGTAACTTACCGGCTCCTCGCGTCGGGCAGCATCGCCGCCGGGCAGTACCCCGTGACGGCGACCATAACATACACGGACTCCAGGGGAGGCACGGGCAGCCTCACCGAGACTCTGACGGTCATGGTTGAGGGGCTCATAGAGTTCGAGCTAATAGACACCCCCACCGAGACGGTGAGACGGGGCGAGAGCAAGGAGCTTGAGGCCGACCTCCTCCTCATAGGGACGGAGAGCGTGGACTTCGTGAGCATAAGCCTGGTCGAGGACGACATCTTCAAGCTGGTGGCCGGCAGCACGGAGTACATCGGCGCCGTGGACCCGGACAGCCCCATCCCCTTCGACATAAACTACAGGGTGGCCGAGGACGCTGAGGAGGGCGACCACGAGCTGACCCTCAGCATCGACTACAGGGACCACCTGAACAGGGAGCACGAGGAGCAGCTCGGGTTCACGATGAGCGTCGGCGGCGACGCCGCTCAGCCAGGCCAAGACGCGGCGCCCTCCGGGTTCTGGGTATGGATACGAAGGCTCCTAGGGCTGGGACCGTGAGAGTGAGCGCGTGAACCTCCTCGATATCCTCCTCATGTCCACGCGGGGGGTGAGGGAGCGTAAGTTCCGTTTCGCGCTCAACCTGGTGGGTATACTGATCGGGTGCACGGCGGTTACGGGGCTCGTCTCCGTCACCCAGGGGCTCACCGACAGCGTCACCGGGCAGCTCGAGGTGTTCGGGCCCACCAACATCATAGTCATCCCCGGCGAGGTCCGTCATGGACAGGGGATTGTGGCGGACACCCTCGACTGGAGGGAGCTGGACATCATCGAGAGGACCGCCAAGGTGGAGGCGGCGACTCCCATCATCGCCAACAAGTACTGCAGCTTCACCGTCAAGGGAAGGAGCTTCTACACGGACGTCTACGGCGTCACTGAGGAGTACGCCGAGATCAACAAGAACACCGTGCTAGGGGAGGGCAGGAACTTCGTCCGCGGCGACACGGCGGTCGTGGTCATAGGCGCGAACGTGGCGAAGCCCGTGGACGCTGACGAGAGGGTCATCGACCTGGGGGACAGGATCAAGATCAAGTCCACCGTGAACGACGCCGAGAAGGAGCTCACCCTTAGGGTCATAGGCGTCTTGGAGGCGCAGGGCAGCAGCTTCGGGTTCAACCTCGACAACAGCATATCGATACCGCTGCAGACGGCCCAGCAGTTCTACGAGGTGGCAGGCGAGTTCGACTTCGTGTTGGCCAAGGCGGCGACCATCGACGAGGTGGACGCCGCCATCGAGGGAATAGAGGACAGGCTCGGGGACAGGGTGACAGTGGTGTCCTCGGAGTCGGCGATGGAGACGGTGGGCTCGGTGCTGGGCACCATCCAGTCGGTGCTCGGCGGCATAGCGGGGATCTCGCTGCTGGTGGCGGGCGTCGGGATTATAAACACCATGACGGTTTCAGTCATGGAGAGGACTAGGGAGATAGGTACCATGAAGGCGGTGGGCGCCAAGAGCGGGGACGTGCTGTTTATGTTCCTCAGCGAGGCCATGGTGACCGGGCTCGTGGGCGGGGCCTTAGGTGCAGCCTTCGGGTTCCTCCTGGGGTCCATCATTGGCAACTTTATCGATTTGACGGTGAGGCCGTCCATGAGCCTAGGGTTGTTCGTGGTGGGCTTCGCCGTGGTGACGTCCATACTGTCGGGGCTCTACCCGGCGTGGAGGGCGTCCAACCTCAACCCAGTGGAGGCTTTGAGACATGAGTGAGGAGAGAAAGGGATTCCTTGAACTGGTCGCCGGGGTGCTAAGGAGGCCCCAGGAGACCTTCCAGTACATATCTGAGAGAGACCTCACGAGGGGTCTCCTGATAGTGTTCTTGATGGTGGTGCTGGCCGCCGCGTCGGCGTCCACGTACATGTCCAAGATACCGTTGGAGGTGCTGGTGCCCCAAATCGGCCAGGCCGGCGTCGACGTCTCCCAGCTGGGCGGCAGCATGGGGCTGTTCGCGGGCATAGGTGTCGCCGTCAGCATCCTGGTGGGGTTCGCGGCGTCCACGCTGCTCATGCACGGCGCCGCGACGCTCACGGGGGGCGGCGGAAGCATGAAGAGGTTCTTCGCCATGCATGGCTTCGCCGCGACGCCCCACACGCTGAACTACGTGTTGAGGCTCGCGGACTCGTTCATATCGTCGCCCAGCCAGCTGGCCGGCTACTTCGTGGCCAACAGGGAGATAGAGAACGGCGTCCTCAAGGCCGTCGTAGGCACCAACCTGTTCACGGTGTTCGGGTTGGCGGCCCTCGTCTACATCACATACGCGGTGGCGGAGAACTACCAGATAGGCAGGAGGAAGGCTTTCATCATAGCGCTGGTGCCGTACGTCCTGTACGTGGCGATTAACCTGTTCTCGCCGACGGGCTAGCCCAAACCATTTCTATTGTTCCGCATCCAGTAGTACACGATAGCTATGTCTAAACCCTACCTTGAACTCGACAAGAGGATCCTGGGCGAGGCTTACAGCAGCGCCGAGACCATGGAGACCGTCACGACGCTCTGCGACGAGTACGACAGCAGGTGGCCGGGCAGCGGGAAGGACCTGGAGAGCTGCGAGTACATGGCGGAGAAGCTGACTGGGTACGGCCTAGAGGACGTGCACCTGGAGAAGTTCACCCTCCCGGGCTGGATACGCGGCGGCAGCAGCCTAGAGATGTTTGAGCCCAAGCGGAAGAAGATCGACTGCATCGCGCTGCCCATGAGCTGCGAGGGCGCCGTCGAGGCCGAGCTCATCTACCTGGGCCCCGGGCCCCTTGGAATCTACGATGAGATGCGGGACGAGATCATGGGCAAGATCGTCATGGTGAACAGCGGCAGCCCGGAGGGCATGACTCGGTACCTCCACCGCAGCGAGAAGTACCAGAGGAGCGTCATGGCGGGAGCCGCCGGCTGGATATTCATGAACCATTACCCGGCCTACGGGCCGCCCACCGGAGGCATCAGCCCCATAGTGCCGGCGATAGGCGTCAGCTACGAGGACGGCATGTACCTGACCCGCCTCCTCGAAAGTAAGGGACGAGTAAAGCTGCGGATAGCGACCAGGTGCAGGAACTTGGACGTGGACACGTGGAACGTGGTAGCCGACCTCCCCGGCGCAGGCGGCGCAGACGAGTGGGTGGTCTACGGGGCCCATTACGAAGGCCACGACATAGCCGTGGGGGCCCTGGACGACGCCACGGGTGCCGCTGTGGTCATGGAGATCGCCCGCATCCTGGCGAAGGAGAGAGGCAGCCTCAAGCGGAACATGAGGTTCATCCTCTTCGGCGCAGAGGAGATAGGGCTCCACGGCAGCAGGGCCTACGTCAAGGACCACCTCGAATTGATGCCCAAGATAAGGTTCATGCTCAACTTCGACGCCGCCGGCCGCGCTGGCCGTCAGGGTTTCTGCGTCCACGACTGGCCAGGGCTGGACCCGTTCTTCAAGGAGATCATAGCCGGCATCGGGGTGGATCTGCCCCTCTGGAGCCGCGTCAGCCCCTACAGCGACCACTGGCCTTTCCTCCTGGAGGGGGTGCCTACCGCAACCATGGGGGACCCTGAGGAGGCGCGGATGCGGGCTGGCAGGGGCTTCGGGCACACCAAGTTAGACACCGTGGACAAGGCGAACCTCCGCGCCATGCGCGAGTGTGTCGCCAACGCCGCCGTGGCGGCTATGCGTCTATGCAACGCTGACATGTGGCCGGTGGAGCACAGGGGCGCGGAGGAGATCGACAGGATCATCGAGGGCGCCGGTATCCACGAGACGGTTCGCCTCGGCATTCGACTCAAGGAGTACCTTGAGGCTAAGAAGGATGAGCTCCGCCCGGAGACCCTCGTCTACATGGAACGGCTCTCCGGTAGCATGGAGGAGGTAATATAGCCTTCTTTACGGAGAAACAACTTCGAGTGAGCTCGGGGTTTCATTTATTTTAATCTTGAAGCAATCGCCAAGGCGAGGCAGCTCACAGCGATGCTCGCTGTGAAGGTGCCTTGGAGCCCGAAGCCCTCGAAGAGGTATGCACCTATGAGGGGAGCCGGGAACACGATGATGCCCCTCAGGCCGTTGATGCTGCCGTAGAGGCTGCCCCTCTCCTGCTCCGGCACTGCCTTGGCCAGGAAGCTGTTGTAGGAGGGATCCCAGAGCCCCATGGCTAGGCCCCTGAACACCTGGAGGACGAGCAGCACCTGGAACGATCTGAACACGGCGTAGCCTGCGAAGCTCGCTATTGCCAGGAGCACGGAGGCCCTGAGGAAGACTGACGACCCGTATCGGTCAACGAGGTTGCCGACGGGGATCAGGGCGAGGGAGGTGGTGGCCGTGGCGACGGTGATGAGGACGCCGATCTGGAGCAGGCTGAGGCCGAGGGACTCGTACAGCATGGCGACGAAGATGCCCCGGTTGATGGCCCAGCTGAACCTGTCGAGTATGGATAGGAGGTAGACGTCGCGAAGATCTCCTTTGGGCTTTATGACGCCGACGATGTTTCTCTTGACGGCGGCCCAGTCCATGGGCCTCCTCTCTTTCAGGGTCTCCTCGACGCCGAAGAAGAAGACCAGGGTCGCCGCCACCTCGCCCACGAGCACGAGTCTGAGGACGTTGACCAGCCCGACGTTGTCCCCCATGTAGCCGGCTATGAGCTTGCTGTAGAGGCCGGGGAGGAACCATGTGAGGCTCAGGAGGCTGATGGATAACCCGATCTTCTTGGCGTCGACGGACTCCGCGTATATGGGGTAGAAGCTGGGCTCGCCGAGGCTGTCTGCTACGCTGTAGAGCACTATGACGGGTATGAGCCACCTCCAGTCCCGGGCGTAGACGCTGATGAGAAGCCCCGCCATGCTTGCGAGGTAGTAGCCGGTGATTACTGTTTTCCGGCCCCAGCTGTCACAGAGCTCTCCAGTGACGAACTGGAGGCCGTTGGTGACGAGGGTCCAGAGGCTCCGCATGCCGCCTATGATGGCCATGCTGCCGCCTAGGCTGATTATGTACGGCTGCCATACGAGTTCATGCATCTGCCACGCGGTGCCCTCGATAAGCCCACTCGCTACTAGCCCCGGCATGTTCCCGCGGAGGGATAGTCTGTCACGTAGCTTATCGATGTAACCCAAGCCTCGGCACCGCTGGTCATGTGACCCGGAAGACGCTTATCACCGATATAAACCTAGGTCAATTTAAGGGCGTATACGCATCGTCGTCTTTTTAGGATATGCAACCTTTCTCTCTCCATGATTCCTGTAGTCGACGTCGGTGAGAAAGCCGCGGAGATCACTGAGCCTTGGTCGCCCGTCGACGTGGCGTTCATTAACGACCAAGTCATCAGATTGGCGCTGTTCCACGGCGAGTACCACTGGCATAGGCACGCCGAGGAGGACGAGCTATTCTACGTCGTCAAGGGCGGGATCACGGTAAGGTTGAGGGCACAGCCTGACGTGGTTCTTGAGGAGGGCCAGCTCTGCGTCGTCCCTAAGAACGTGGAGCATCGTCCCGAGAGCCCGGAGCCCTCCATCGTGCTCCTCTTCGAGCCCAGAGTCTTGAAGAGTAGTGGAGACTGACCCACCTAGGCGGCGTTGATAGTCTTATATCCCTTGCAGCCGTCTTTTCCTCGGTGAAACTTTTGGCTAATCCGTATCTGGATGTCGACAAGAAGATTATGGCCGAGGTCTACACGAGCTCGGAGCCCATGGACAACCTGGAGGTTCTCTGCGACGTCCACGGCAGCAGGTTCCCGGGCACCCCGGGCGACAAGGGCAGCGTGGACTACATGGTGGAGAAGTTCAAGGAGTACGGGTGCGAGAACGTCCACCACGAGGAGTACACCATCGCCGGGTGGACCCGCGGCAAGGCCTCCCTCGAGGTCGTGAAGCCCATAAAGAAGAGCTTCGACGTCATCAGCCTGCCCCACAGCATCGGCGCCGAGGCCGAGGGAAAGCTGGTTTCCCTCGGTGACGGGGCCATCGATGACTACGAGAAGCGGAAGGACGAGATAGACGGCAACGTGGTGATGGTCACCAGCGCTAACCCCCTGGGCATGAAGAGGTTCCTACACAGGAGTGAGAAGTACATGCGCAGCGTCATGGCGGGGGCCAAGGGCTGGATATTCATGAACCACTACCCCGCCTACGGGCCCCCCACCGGAGGCATCAGCCCGGTGATACCGGCGATAGGCATATCGTACGAGGACGGTAGCTTCCTCAGCCGCCTCCTGAAGCGCGAGAAAGAGGTAGTCGTCAGGATCAAGACCACCGACATGAACCACTCCACCGTCACCTATAACGTGGTCGCCGACGTGGTGCCCGAGAAGCTCGCGGACGACATGTACGTCGTCGTCGGCAGCCACTACGACGGCCACGACATCAGCCAGGGCGCCGTTGACCCCGCCAGCGGCGCCGTCACGGTGATGGAGATCGCCCGCAACCTGGTGATGGTCAAGGACAGGCTCAGGCGACGCGTCAGGTGCATCTGCTTCGGCGCCGAGGAGATAGGGCTCTACGGCAGCAGGGCCTACGCCCGTGACCACGAGGCGGAGCTAGACAGGTGCAGGTTCATGCTCAACCTGGACTCGGGCGGCAGCAAAGGCAACAAGGGAGTCACCTTCCACGACTTCCCCGAGCTGGAGCCGCTGGCGGCGAAGTGGGCCGATGAGATGAAGGCGTACATCCCCACGGATCAGATGGTCAGTCCCTACAGCGACCACTGGCCCTTCTTCCTCAACTCGGTTCCCTGCGGCAGCGGTGGGGACCCCGAGGCCAGGAGGACGAGGACCGGGAGAGGCTACGGCCACACCAAGTACGACACGCTGGACAAGGTGGAGACGACTTACCTACGGCTGGCGGCGGCCAACTACACAAGGTTCCTCTTCAGGGTCGCCAACGAGGAGGACTGGAGCCCGCGGAGGAAGACCCAGGAGGAGATCGAAGCCTTCATCGAGGAGCAGGGCTACGACAAGACAGTCGCCCTCGCTGACCAGATGAGGATGTACATCAAGGAGAACTACGAGAAGATACACCCGGACACAGAGGCTTTCATCAAACGCAGCAACGCCTGGTAGCCGCCCCCCAATTTTTTCTTCCCTTTAACCCATATATTATCAGTTCAAGGAGCCAATAAAGCCCAGGCAGTCTGATGGCAGATGAAAAACGTTCTATGGACACAGAGCTGGTGTAGACCCGCCAAGAAGATCCTGGAGCATACCCTGAAGCTGTCCGGCGCGCACCCGACCATCATGCACATCCGCCACACGGAGCGCGAGAGAGCGACGCCGGGAGACGACCCCCTGTGCACTGAAGAGGGGTTAAAGGCGGCATATGAGTTTGGGGCCAGCCTGCCGACCGGCAGAAGATACAGGGTCTGGCATACCGTCGTCGAGAGGACACGGGAGACATGCCTAGCCATCATGGCGGGGCTTGAGAGCAACCAAGCTGAATGCACGCTAGAGGGCCCGATACCGGTCAACACTATCCTGGACCCCATAGGCTTCCACGACGAGCAGCCCAGGCACCAGGTCGTCGAGGACACCGACGAGAGCGCGAGGACCTACCTGACCCACTGGCTTAGCGGGCTCTACCCGCCCACCATGGTGCGTCTGTCCACGGAGTTCACCCAGATGGTGGCCCAGACGATGCTACAGGACGTCAAGGAAGACTCGTTCCACATACTGGTCAGCCACGACACGTGGGTCGCAGCCCTCATGTTCCACTGGTTCGGGTTACCCGCGCCCCACGATTGGGTTAACTTCCTAGACGGCTTCGTCGTAGAGCTAAGAAGCCCTACGCTTACCCTGATAACCAAGGAGGGAGCCGTGGAGACCGGGCTCCCAGACTGGTGGAGAAAGTACCAAAACTCATAGAGCTAGAACACCCCGAAAAAACGCCCAATTACTAGTAAATAGGAAGCGGCTCGGCCCAGAGTGGGTTTTCATCGCCATAACAGTGATAGATCTGCTGATCAGGACTCCTTTGTTTTACTCCGTCGAGACTCGAAGAAACCAGAGAGAATAGAGCCTACTCTACCGGGACGCTGTGGATCTCGTACTCCCCGGGCTTCCTGTAGTTGAAGCCCGTGTGATCTATCTTGATGAGCACGTAGTCGAGGTGGTCGACGGTGTCAAAGAAGTTCTTGGCCCAACCGATCAAGTCGTAGACCTTCATCTTGGTCTTCTTGTCGTCTACTTCGGTGGTCACACCCTCTCCCCTTATGAAGCCGTTCCCTTCGTCGCCCTCCAGCGTCATGTAGTACTCGACCCGGGGGTTCCGCCTGATCTGGACCAGCTTGTTGGCGTGTACCCCGCCCCGGGCGCCCGTGATCATGTAGAAGCCCTCGCCCATCTTGATGAGTGTCATGGGGCGTACGCGGGGCTGCTGATCATTCACCGTGGCTAGGTAGACCACCTGCTGCTCCCTGTACCATGACATTACTTCCTCTACCATCAACTTCCATCAAAGAAACCATGGCAGAAGCCCCGGATAAGTTTATCAACGGACGGCTCATGAAACCCCACACCCGGTCACGGAACCCCAGCAGCCGTCTCAGGCTAGGCTATATGCAGCAGCGTTCATAGACCTGTACGAGTTACATGAAGGTTGTTAGACCCAGCCAGGCCCCGTCTGAGGAGATGACCGGCGGCATATTCACGGGCACCATTAGGATGACTCCCCTCATCAACGCGGACACTGGCGCCGAGCAGCTCAAGTCGGCGCTAGTCTACTTCCCGGCGGGCGTGAGGAACAAGCTACACCACCACACCGACGAGCAGATACTCTTCGTCACCAGGGGGAAGGGCGTCGTCGCCACCGAAGACGACGAGTACGTGGTTGAGCCCGGGGACATAGTGGTCATACCCGCGGGGGAGGAGCACTGGCACGGCGCCGCCGACGACACCGGTTTCGAGCATCTCTACGTGGTGCCCCTCAACAGCAAGACCACCTACTAGCCCACGCAGAGTGCCAAAAAAGTTCCTTTTTCAGTAACATAAAAAAAATTATTCGTATTTAAACGAAATTCAGTTATCCATTTTACTAGGAGCCACCAAAAACGCTTATATCAAGTAACCTACCACAAGCCCCCCCCACAAAAAACGCTTATTCCATGTACAGGCGTTTTGAATTTCTCTATTTATTACTACTCCGAGTTTAATGTTAATTTAATGTGAAAATGCGGCAGGTGGGGGTCGAACCATACCCATAATGGTGATATCACCATCTCTATTTTTTATCCATAATTTTATGGGGTTTAACCAAATTGCTGATTATATCCTCAACCCTATCCATAATTTTATCCACAATTCACTGGGTTCAGGTTGCATCCGCCGCTATTTTAGCATAGGAGTTGGGTTCGAACGTTAGAACCCTTGGAAGATTGAGTCACCTTCGCGTATACAATTCCAAGAATTGAAAATTAAGATTATCTTGAGTCACCATCATTACGAAATGAATCTTCTCGGAACAGAAATCCCAACAAGAACCATACTACTGGGCGTCGGCATAGCAGTCTTAATTCTTTTTTTGCTTTGGTTCCACTCACAAGCAATGAGTACTAGTTATACACCATCCTCAATACCGTGTGTTCTCTGTCACTGATTAATTGAGTGAGGGTAGGGGAAAAAGCGGGGAACATTACCCCAAAACCCCTTCCTCGTTATATATTGTTGTGTGGTTGGTTAAAGAGGTTATGAATAAAGGTGGGAAAGATCATGAATGCGTGCGCGCCTCAAACAATCGTTTTGAGAGTCATAATCTCCTAATAAATATCTGATAATGCGGGAGGGTAAGGTTCGAACCCAACAATTGTGAATCTAACGACTTGATAAATATATGACTAATTCAAACCTTCTATAGGCGAATATTGAAATTCAATTATTCCAAGTAACCAAGACATCTCTGGCCCAGAAATTTTTTTTCCCGTTATACCAAGTAACATGACACAAGCACCCACAACCGAGGCGTTAACCTTATATCCCGTCAGATGAGGGTACGTGGTACGTGAGGCAAATGGGGTATCGTTTTATTCGATAAGTACCCGAAGAGAGTACAGTTTTTAGACACCACCCTCCGCGACGGAGAACAAACCCCCGGGATAAGCCTGACACCACCCAAGAAGCTACAGATAGCAGAGGCCCTAGACGCCCTCGGCGTCAAGGTAATAGAGGCAGGCTTCGCCGCGGTGTCCCCCGGAGAACAGGAGGCAGTCAAACTCATCAGCCAGGCGGGGCTGGAGGCAGAGATCTGCAGCGCCACCAGAAGCGTCGTGCGCGACATCGACGTCGCCATCGACGCCGGCGTGGACAGCGTCAACATCATCATCCCCACCAGCAGGCTCCACATCATGAAGAAGCTCACCAAGACCCCGGAGGAGATGCTGGAGGTCACCACCCAAGTCGTGGAGCACGCCAAGGACAGAGGAGTCATAGCAGAGATCTGCCTCGAGGACGGCAGCAGAACCGACCTGTCCTACCTCAAGGAAGTCATCAGACGCGCCATCGACGCCGGGGTAGACCGCGTCACACCATGCGACACCGTGGGCACGTTGACGCCGGAGAAGAGCGCCGAGTGGTACGGCGAGATCCACAGGGAGTTCCCCGGACTCCTCCTCGGCGTCCACACACACAACGACTTCGGCCTGGCCACCGCCACAAGCATCGCAGCCGTCGCCGGCGGAGCCACCCACATCCACGCCACGGTGAACGGCCTCGGCGAACGAGCCGGCAACGCATCCATCGAAGAGATCGCAGTCGCCCTCAAGCTGCTGTACGACGTCGAAACCGGGCTACGCCTCGAACGGATCACCGAGACCAGCATGCTCGTAAGCCGCGTCACAGGCATGAACGTCCAGCCCAACAAGGCCATCGTCGGCGAGAACGCGTTCGCCCACGAGAGCGGCATTCACACCCACGCCATCCTCCGCGACCCCACCACCTATGAGCGAATCGACCCCAAACTCGTCGGCGCAGCCAGACGCATCGTCTCAGGCAAGCACGCCGGATCCACGGGCCTCAGCATGAGCCTCGAGGAGATGGGCCTACACCCCAACAAGGACCAGTTCGACCTCATCTACCAGCAGATAAAGGAGCTCGGCGACCAGGGCAACACCCTCAGCGACACCGACGTCTACGCCATCGCCGCCAAGACGATGAACCTGGAGCAACGGCGCAACTACGAGCTCGACGAGTTCATAGTCACCACCGGCAACAAGATCACGCCCACGGCGTCGGTGAAGATGAGGCGCAACGGCGAATACATGATAGAGGCGGCCACCGGCAACGGCCCCGTCGACGCCACCCTCAACGCCCTGGTCAAAGCCGTGAAGCCCGACCAGGCCATCAACCTGGAGGTCTACCACGTCGAGGCCATCACCGGCGGCACCGACGCCGTCGTCAACGTCGAGGTCCGGCTCAGGCAGGGAGACAAGGTCGTCACCAGCCGAGGCGTAGACGAAGACATCGTCATGGCCAGCGTCGACGCCTACCTCAAGGGAGTCAACCTCTACCACAGCATGAGGAAACAACGATGAGCACCACATCGGAGAAGATACTCGCCCAAGCATCAGGGCGAGGCAGGGTCAAGGCAGGCGAAATCGTCAAGGCCCGGGTCGACACCGCGATGATGCCGGACGTCACCAGCGTCCTCGCCATAGAGGCCATGAAGAAGATGGGCGCAGCCCACGTATGGGACCCAGACAGAGTCGTCGTCATACTCGACCACGTCGCGCCCCCCAGCAGCGTCAACAGCGCCCG
>DATKWN010000002.1:0-19301 GCA_035529515.1 Candidatus Krumholzibacteriaceae bacterium
GCCCCGAAGCCTCGTCGCCGAGGTCTCCCACGTGGTGCTGCTCCAGATGATCCCCGCCATAATCGAGGGGGACATAGCCGCGTTCGGCGGCTCCATGACGGCCATGGACAGCATGTTCGGCGACTACTGGGTCGAGGTCCAGGGCGGCAGGTACGGCCACCCCAGGATAGAGGCGGGGGTGAACCACCTCCTCGCCGAGGGCGCCTACGGCGCCGGGCAGAGCAGCTGGGGCCCCGCCTACTACGGCCTCGCCGAGAGCGAGAGCCACGCCGAGGAGCTCACGGAGAGCCTGCAGGCCATGCTTGACGAGACCGGCGGCGGCGACGCTTTCTACTCGCGCCCAGACAACAAAGGCGCCGAGATAAAGGTATCCGGTGGATGAGTTGAGGGTCCTCATAGTCACGGGGACCCTCGCCGAGGCCGAGGTTCGGAGACACACGGAGGGCCTGAGCCACAGCGTCGACGTCTACACACTACCGGTCACCGTCGCGGCCTTCATCACCCCAGGCTACGCCGCCAAACAGCTAGGCGGCGTAGACCTGAGCGGCTACGACATGATCCTTCTGCCTGGCTCGGTGAACGGCGACGTGTCCCCCGTGGAGGAGGCCACCGGCGTGCCCACATACAAGGGGCCCATCCACGCCGCCGACCTCCCCCTCGTGATCAGGGACGACGTGAAGCTCTCCAAGACGGCGCCGGCCAACGAGCAGGTGGCAGACGTCATCAGGTCCAAGGCGCTTGAGGAGATCGAGGCGGTGGACCGGGACTGGCGGAGGGTCCTCGAGGAGAGGGGCGGCTTAGTGCTTGGCAGAGGCGACAGGAGGGTGCCCGTGGGCCCCGGCTTCCCTATGAGGGTGGTCGCGGAGATAGTTAACGCGCCCCTCATGGATCTGGGCGACGTGACGAGGAGAGCCGCCTACTACGAGTCTCAGGGCGCTGACCTCATAGACATCGGTATGCTTGCCCGAGACCCGAGGCCGGAGTCCATACAGGGCATAGTGGACGCCGTCAGGGAGGCCACGGAGATGCCCATCAGCATAGACTCCCTGGAGCCCACGGAGATCGAGGCCGCCGTGGACGCGGGCGTCGACCTTGTGCTCAGCCTCGACGCGGGAAACATCGAGGAGGTCGCCCCCTTGCTGGGTGACGCGGCGGCCGTGGTCCTCCCCACCAACATGAGGGAGGGCGTGCTGCCGAGGGACGCCCATGAACGCGTCGAGATGATGCACAAAAACATGGCCCTCGCCAGGGAGCACGGCGTCACGGATATAGTGGCAGACCTGGTGGTCGAGCCCCTCCTGAGACCTGGGCTCGTGGAGGCCCTCAAGGCGTTCCAGCTCTTCCACAGGCAGGAGCCGGGGACGCCCATACTCTTCGGGATAGGCAACGTCACAGAGCTCATAGACGCGGACTCGACGGGGGTGAACGCTTCAATCGCCGCGCTGGCTGCGGAGGTGGGCGCCGACATGCTTCACGTTCCTGAGCACAGCGTGAAGAACAGGGGCGGCGTCCGGGAGGCCGTTGAGGCGTCCAGGATGATGTTCCTCGCCGAGAGGCGCGGCACTCTCCCCAAGGACCTGGGTGTGGACCTTCTGGTGCTCAAGGAGAAGCGGTGGGTCGAGGAGCCATACATAGAGCATCCTGAGGCCGAGACAGTCCAGGGTTATCCGGAGCCAGAGTACAGCCCCGACCGGAAGGGCTGGTTCAAGATAGCTGTCGACAGGGAGCTGGGCGAGATAACGGCCATCCACTACCCTCCGGGTGAGGAGGAGCCCGACGTCGTGGTCAGGGGAAGGGACAGCCAAATGATCTACCAGACCATCATAAGGGAAGGATTCATCTCGAAGTTGGATCACGCCGCCTACCTTGGGAAGGAGCTTGAGAAGGCCCACATCGCCTTGGTACTCGGCAGATCCTATGTTCAGGACCGGCCCCTCTTCGGGGGCCTCAGCTCTCTCTGACCCTGATTATCGCCACCGGGTGGTGGTGAACCATGTCCATCATCTCCCATGTGACTCCCGTGAGGCCGGTACCCATGCTCTCCGCCATGCCCCAGACTGTCCTCCCCGCGCCGCGGCCGCTGTGACGGTGGTAGAGGCTCGCGAACCAGAGCGCCCTGTCCGGGTTCAGGCAGCCACCAGCGACTGCTACGGGGGTCTGCCTGGCTCTCAGGCCTAGGGCTCGGCCTATGACGAAGGAGAGGAAGCCACCGAGGTGCACGAGGCCAGGGGTGGCCACTCTCCGCGGGGCCATGTGGAGGCTCCGCCAGGTGTACGTGGTGTCTCCGTCCACGATCATGACGGTCACGTCCCTTCCCGTTTCCTCCTTCACGCGTTGAACTATTTCCTCCGCCGCCTTCACGGGCTCCCGCAGCGGCAGGCAGACATAGCTGTACGGCAGGTTGCTCGCGTCTATCCCTCCCTCCGAGTAGTGCCTCAGGCTCTGCGATAGGCCTGCGTACCAGATGGTCGTCTGCTTGTGAGCGGCCCCTTCCGCCCCCGGGTAGTTCCTCAGATTCTCCATGGTCTTGTCTTTAAGCTTCGTCAGCCTGCCCAGAGGGCCTCCCCAGACTCTTCTCGTCCAGGTCCCCGCGAGGAGCCGGGCCACGAGGCCGGGCCGGACGTTGGCCTCGTCCACAAGGTTTCCTTGGGCCGTGGAGACGGCCTTCTCGCTGACTGCTAGGATATCGCCGTCCCTGACGTGGGTTCTAACCGCCTCCACGATCTCTTGTCCGTAGTCTGTACCCGGGCGCCAGTAACTGGTCCTGATGGGTTTTATCCGGATCTTCATACCCGGTCATGCTACGGCTTGTATCTAGCCACAAGATAGTCTTTGAGCTCAGCTACGGCGCGTACTGCCGGGGCGTCGTGGTCGTAGTCCAAGGCGGGGATCCCCTTCATATCCGCCTCGCCGACGGCGTCGTCGTAGGGCATGTAGGCGACCACCGGCACGCCCATGGCCTCCATGTTCTCCTCTATGAACCTCCTCTCGGTTTCATTGCCCACCTTGTTGCCGACGGCGAGCACCTCCTTGATCTCTATCTCCTCGGCTAGCCTCAGTATCCTCCGCATGGTGTCCATGGACTTCATCCTGGGCTCCACCACCACCAGCATGGCGTCCATCCTCCTCGCCGTGCCCCTGCCCAGGTGCTCCAGGCCGGCCACCATGTCCATGACCAGCACCTCGCCCCTCTGTATGAGGAGGTGCTGCACAAGCACCCTGAGCAGCGCGTTGGCCCCGCACATGCATCCGGTGCCGCCGCCCCTCACTGTGCCCATGACGAGGAGCTTGACCCCGCCTGGGGCGTTTACGCCGAACCTGTCCACGATGTCGTTCACGGTGGGCGCCATGTTGAACACCGGTGCGTACGCCTCCTCCGAGGAGACCCCCGTCTTCTCCTTGATGAGGGCCTCGTTCTCTGTGAGGGGCACAATTCTATCGGCTACGTCGCTGGGGACCCCGAGGGAGTACGCGAGGTTGAAATTCGGGTCTGCGTCCACCGCCAAAACGTTGTACCCATCCGAGGCGAGGAGCCTGCTCATGGTGCTAGCTATGAACGTCTTCCCGACGCCGCCCTTCCCGGCTACGGCTATCTTCACTGCTTCCACCTACCTCGGGTAGCCCACCTTCATGGCTATGGCCTTCACTGACTGGTAGGTGGGGGAGTCGTCGGGGAGCTCCATTAAGGACCTGCCCACAAGGTTGTACTCCGTTATCCTCGGGTCCGCGGCGATCCTGCCCAGGTACTCGAAGGGCTGTTTGCGGGCCTCCTCGTCGAGGCTCTCGGGGAACCTGTAGCCGCCCACCAGATAGTAGTTGTCGAACTCGATGTCCACCTCCTGCATTATCCTGTGGCTCCGCTTGGCGTTGTCGAAGCTCTTCTTCGACGGGTCCAGTATGTTGAAGACGTCGCTCACCTTCTTGGTTATCCGCCTGTTAAGGTGCTCCACGCCGGCGGGGGAGTCCACTATGACGTGCCTGTAGTTTTCAGACCACCTCTCCATGATCTGGCCCAGGCTCCTGTCGGGGAGGCAGTAGCACCCCGCGATCCACTTGGTGCCGACGCCTAGGAAGTCGAAGTAGCCTCTGCCCTCGTACAGGGTCTCCTGAAAGAGGAACGGCTCGATCTTGTCGGTCGGCGTCATCCCGGTCATCCGCGTCATGCGGCGCTCCTCGAGTATATCGGATAGTACGTCGGCTATCGACTTCTTCCTCTCGCCCGCGAGGTCTATTCCCAGCATCTCCGCGAGGCTCTCGTCGGGGTCGGAGTCCACGAGGAGCAGGGGCTCGACCCCCGACTCCCCGAGGAACCGTGAGAAGAGGGTCGTGAACGTGCTCTTCCCTGTCCCGCCGCGCCCAGTCACTACGATTGTGTCACCCATCTGTCCCACCAATTACGCCCGTATGCTAAGTTTGGGTACGGGCGTCGCTCTGTGATACATGGTTGTGGCGGCTTTAAAACTAACCACCGCTGAGGGTGGGGAAGTACTGCTTGGCTCCCGGCAGGTACAGCGCCATGCTGTACTCGTCGATGAACTCTATGTCCACGAGTAGGTCCACGTACACCATCTTCTGCGCCACCTCCCTGGCCTCCCGCCGCTTCTCCATAGACATAAGCGTGGCGTAGGCACCTGAGAGCGAGCCGTTGCCTATGGGGTAGACTGAGCCGTTGGGGAACTCCGGGAAGATGCCTAGGCGGGTGGCGTTCTCCAGGTTCGAGTAGGTGCCGAAGGCCCCCGCGAGGTAGATGTTCTTCACGTCCTCGATGCCGATCCTGAGCTTCTTCATCAACACGGTTATCCCGCCGCACGCCGCGGCCTTGCTGTCGATGACGTAGTCCAGGTCGGCCTGGGTGAGCACTATGTCTTTACCGATGCTGGTCTCCTCCGCCGGCACCACCAGGTACTCCAGGCCCCACTTCCCCTCTCTGACCATGGGGGAGCCCGGCACCAGCTTGCCCGAGAAGTCCAGGACGCCCACCCTGAACAGCTCGGCGGCGAGGTCTATGAGCCCGGAGCCGCAGATGCCCTTGGGCTTCGCGTCTCCGATGACCGATGCCTCGGCTTTCTTGTTTTCGTCGTCGATCTTGATGTGGTCGATGCCGCCGGCGGCGGCCCGCATCCCGTGCCTGACGCCCTCCCCCTCGAAGGCTGGGCCCGACGCGCATGACGCCGAGAAGAGCCAACTGCTGTTCCCGAAGACCACCTCGCCGTTGGTGCCCAGGTCCACCATGAGGCTCATGTCCTCAGATTTGTGCATGTCGCCGGCGAGGACGTCGCCTATGGCGTCGCCGCCGAGGAACCTCGAGACGTTGGGGACGCAGTACGCGTACGCCTCGGGGTTCACGGCCAGCCCCACGTCCCTGGCCTTGACGATTATGGGGTCCCTAGACACCTCGACGTTAGCCATCTCCAGGTAGTAGGACTCGAGGCCGGCGAAGAGGTGGTTCATGACGGTGTTGCCGCCCACCGATACGTCCGAGATCTTGGCGGCTTCCACCCCCGTCTCCTCGCTGAGCCGTCTTATCAGGTCGTTTATCGTCTCTACGACTATCTTCTGGAGCTTCTTGAGGCCCTCCGGGGTCTTGGTGAGGGCTATGCGTGTTATCAGGTCCTCGCCGTAGGTGATCTGCCTGTTCATCCCCGAGGCGGTGCCCAGTATGTCGCCCGTGGTGAGGCCCACGAGTAAGGCGACCACCGTAGTCGTGCCTATGTCGACGGCCAGCCCGTAGTTGGCGCCTCGGGCGTCCCCGGGCTCGGCGTCGATTATCTCGGGGAACCCGCTTGTACGGGACACAGTTACCGTGACCTCGCTTTCCTCCCTCAGGCGGTCCAGCTTCTCGTGTATGTCGTCGTTTATCCGGGGCGAGGGGCCGTCGTACTCCTTGAGGCGGACGCCGCGCCTCTGAAGAAGCAGCGAGCTTCTAGGCTGTCTGGTGGGCTCGGCCAGGTACTTCCTCGACGCCGGGTTCAGCTCAGGGAGGTCGAGCCTGCTGCTTAGTAGTATCTTGGGGTCGTCTATCCTGCTCTCGGTGGGTATGGTGAAAACACAGTCTTCGATCAGCTCCACCATGCAGGCAAGGTAGTAACCCTGCTCCAGCTCGTCGTGGCTGAGGAACTTGTCCGGCGTCGTGGACCTCTTCTTGATCTTTCCTTCTTCGAGGATGACCTTGCACTTGCCGCAGAGCCCCTTTCCGCCGCAGAGCGCCTCTATCCTGACGCCTTCCTCGCGCATACGGTCCAGCAGGTTGTCTCCCTTCTCGGCCATTAGCTCCCTATTTATTGGGTTGAACAGTACCCGTATGCTCAAAGTCCTTTCAGATTAGGGTGTCGGGTGTCTCTAAAAACGTTTAGTCTACCATGGGCGGCATCTGCTGATGATGCTGCGTGAAAAAAGGGGGATGCGATCCCGCTACTGGTGATAAGGGTAAAAAAATTTAGTTTATGGTCTGTACTGTGCCGTCCTGCTGCACCCAGAGGCTGGTCGCCGCGTCGCCGTGCTCCACGGTGACCATGAACGCCGCCGAGGGGTTCAGGTTGTGGCTGACGGCTACGCTGAGGCCGCCCGACGTGTAGATCTTCGTCGTGGCGCCTATTAGCCCCGGGTTGGGGTTGGTTACACTCCAGCCGCCGGGGTTGGCTATGTCCAGGTACTCCAGGGCTTTGTCCCTTGCCCACTCGTGGCTCTGTGGGACCGGGTTGAAGGGCTCCGGGTTGACCGCGAAGGCGTAGATGCCGTACAGGACCGCGGCGTTCACCGCTACCAGGAGGAAGGTGATCGCCATTTTCTTCGTTTTCATCATCTTTGATCGTACTGAGCATACACGTGACTCGGATATTATACCAAGGATGCGAACACCTGTCCTAAAACCTAGAACAGTGTATATAGACGGCGTGGAATAGTATATACCAGTAAACCCTTTGTTTGGTTTAATATGATCATGGCCTTCGGTCACCGTTATTTACCTTGTCCACCTCATTAAAACCATGAGCGAGAAGGTAAGGGGAGTAATAACCTGGCTCAACTACAGGGACCTGCCCCGCGCTACGGAGTTCTACGAGAATGTGATGGGCTTCAAGATAGAGAAAACCAGCCACGAGGAAGCCGAGGAACAGAAACAGAGAGCCATACCCGAGGCAGCCATGAACTAGATCAGGCGACTAAGCCAAGAAAACGCAGAACTCAGAACCCTACTAAACCAGCTTAATGAGCGCATAGAGAAGCTAGAAATCGTCATAACGGTGCAGAAAGAAGCTGTAGACTAGGGAGCCTAACCACTTTCTTATCATTACCTCTAGCCAAAACACACCTAGTTAAGGGTACCATTCCTAAGAGTTACAAATTAACGAATTGAAATAGGTACCAAGAACTACTTTAGCGACGATTAAGTTTGTATGCTCTCTTGAAATATTTGGACTATAACATTTGGAGCTTCGCTAATAAAACCAAACTCTTCTACAAGAGCATCTCTTATGGTAGAATCAAGTTCTCCGGTATAAATTACATTTTCAGAAAAATATGAACCAATCTGGACTGGGTTTGGTTTAAAATGATTATCACACGATGCAACGTAAAATGAATCTTCATCAGGATCTTCACGACTCAACAAAGTGGCTTCTGCCATAATTGTTAAGTCTCGTTCACCAGGCATTCCTTTGTATATTACTCCCTTCTCTGGCAGAGAATTCAACATTATATCCTTTATTTCTTCACGTAATCCCCAATCTGTTACAACTTTTCGCGGCACTCTTCGAGGTTGAATGTATCGGATGGTTTGTTTTACCTTTTTTTTCATAAAAGGTTCAATTTCAGTGTCTCTAATTTCATCACGTTTCGAAATATCGATTGGTAATCTTATAGAACATTCTTCAACATAATAATCTAAACGATCCAAGGAATCATTTAATACAAGGTGCTGCAAAACCATTTCTTTATATCGACCTCGAAGTGATCGAATGTTTCTTTCTTTCATAGTATTAATTACGGCTTTTTTCAGTGCATTTCTTGCCTCATTTTCAACTGTTTTAGTAATAATTACTTTTTTTTGTTCACTATATTGTTTAAATATTTCAAAAAGTGCATTACATTTACTAAAAAATTTATGAACAAGATATTTTGATGCATTTCTAATTTTATATTCCCAACAAATAGACCCACTAACTAAGACGGAAGTTTCAATTAATACTTTCATTCTCAGTACCTATTTCTTCCCCTAGTTCTAATTCATTGATAACATTTTCGCTGAATTTCTCGATGAATCCTGAGATTTGTGGTTCACTTAAACCTTCTTCTTGTATTTGGGAAGAAATATCTTTAGAAAAACCAAGTTTTTTAGCTTTTTTATATAAATTTCTAGAGAACATCTCCAGTTTTTCTAGATTATATATTTCCTTATTATCAAAAAAATCATCAATATAAATTGAAACATTCTGTATAAAAGGTATTAAATCAAATGCAATTTCTGCAGTTGTAGGATTTTCACCAATTTTTGAGGCAGATATCAATCTTTCTTTCATCAATAATGTAGTTTGAGAAATATTACGAAGAGCCCCAAAAATCGTAGTTTGTTCATCAAGTGATAAATAAGCATTATTTAAAATATGAAGTTGGTCGGTATTGGATCGTTTAATTATTGAGTCTAGATATTGTAATTTAGATTCGTCTATTTTTTTTGTATCTATGAATCCGCTGAAGAGGGTCTCAATTTTGTTAAATTCATCCGAGTATCTTAACATAAGAACCTCACTTCCACGTTTGTATCAATCCCTTGAATAAATAGTTTACTGAAACTTACCTTTAACATTTTTCTTGTATTCACATTAGTTACAGAATAAAAGACAATATGGAATTAAAAACTGTGTTACAAATTTATGAAACGGCTTACACACAACGTTAAATTAATGTAATTTACATCTTGATTTTACACATTTATTTTCTACTAAGGTGTATTGTTAGAGATAGGTTGATCCGTTGGGGTTGGGCATGATGCACCTATCTCCGTTTACTGGATAGCGTCGATTTAAATTAAACGTTACGGGGCGCAGACCTCTTCTATGTCGAAACCAGCTTAAACATCATAAGTGATGCTTGAAATAGCGATTTAGAGGACTGTAAAACTTATTAAGGCACTAATAAGTGTAAATAATTGCAGATCCACACATACACCAACAATACGTATGATGGACTGCTAAAGGACGGGGATTTGATAGCTCCCCATGGGGGTGGCCCATCCGTAAGGACGGCTGTGGACTCGTCCTTTAATATTTTATAAATTAAAAAGTGGACTGGGGGGGTTTCGAACCCCCGACCTCCGCTTTGATAGAGCGGCGTTCATACCCCTGAACTACCAGCCCTCGCGCAAAGGTTTAGGATTTTCGGGATTTAAATTCCTATGATACATGACTCTATATTATGGATCAGTAAAACCTAACCACGCTCTATATTCAGGGTACCATTTCATACGTTACGCTGGGTTGAACCTGTCACTATATGATATATAGACTACAAGACGCAGTTTCGAGGTGCTTCTAAGCGACCCGGCAGACTTCGAGGCCATCATTTTCAAAATGTTTAGAAAAAGTAGGTGCGTCTTTACCATACTTTTCAGGTAGAAAATCACCGAAGCCCGCGGTTATAGCCACCTTTTCTAAGCCACCTAAAGCCTCACTGACGACCTGAAACACCTTAGTGATCTTCTTTTTACCTACCTGTTTCTGACGCCCTTTTTACCTCATTAAAGTTATCCGCTGACCCGCCCAGTATGTACCGATAGTTATGAGTAAGCTCATCATCACCGCCGCGGTGACCGGGGGGGAGCCCGTGAGCAGGGAGATGACTCCCCACGTGCCGACGACGGCGGAGGAGATCACAGAGGAGACGGTCCGGTGCTGGGAGGCCGGCGCAAGCATAGTGCACCTCCACGCCAAGGAGCCGGGCACCGGGAAGCCCGCGCCCGACCCCAACCCGCTTCTGAGGCGGTACGTGGAGATGATACGGGACAGGTGCGACATCATCACCAACGTCACCACAGGCGGCGGCAGGCGGGCGACGGACGAGGCGCTGGACAGGATGATAGAGGAGCGGTGCGGCCTAGGCCAGGAGATGATGTCCATGAACATGGGCACCGTCAACCACTGGACGCCGCCCCACCGCGGCGTCTTCATGAACGACGTGCCCCGAATAAAGCGGTGGGCAGGCTACATGAAGGACCACGGAATCAAGCCGGAGCTGGAGGTCTACGACACCGGCATGATCAACACAGCCAAGATGCTTGCCGAGGAGGGCGTCTTCGAGACCCCCGTCCACATCCAGTTCGTCATGATCGGCAGAACCGGGTTCAGCGCGACGCCCAAGATGCTGCAATACTGCGTCGACGAGCTGCCGCCTGACTGGACGTGGAGCGTCTGCGCCCTGGGCCGCAACGAGCTCCCCATAGGCGCCGTGGCCATGACCATGGGCGGCCACGTGCGCGTCGGGATGGAGGACAACATCTTCCTCAGCCGAGGCGTGCTGCTGGAGAGCAACGCCCAGCTCGTGGAGCGGGTGAAGACGATAGCCGAGGCCCTAAACATCGAGGTCGCCAAGCCCGACGAGGCAAGGAAGATGCTGGGGATCGGGTGACTGCATGGACAAGCTGATAATAACTGCGGCGGTCACCGGCGGCGAGTACGTCTCCAAGGCGACGACGCCCTACGTGCCGAGCACCGTGGACGAGATAGTCCAGGAGGTGGT
This sequence comes from Candidatus Krumholzibacteriaceae bacterium, assembly GCA_035529515.1. Taxonomy (GTDB): domain Archaea; phylum Thermoproteota; class Bathyarchaeia; order TCS64; family TCS64; genus RBG-16-57-9. The sequence goes on from DATKWN010000002.1 coordinate 10,732, forward strand.
GGCCAGCGTCGAGGCCGGCGCCAGCGTGGTTCACCTACACGCCAAGAACCCGGAGACGGGAGAGGCGTACAGCGGCGACCCCAACCCCGTGCTCAGGGAGTACGTTGAGCGCATCAGGGAGGAGGTGGACGTGGTCATCAACGTCACCACCGGCGGCGGACGCGTCGGGAACCCGCCCGAGGTCTGGGACAGGCTCGTCGAGGAGCGGTGCACTCTGGGCCAGGAGATGATGAGCCTCAACATGGGCACCATGAACAGGTGGGCCGAGCACCCCACCGGCGACATCTTCCTCAACACCGTGAAGATGATAGAACGGTGGTGCGGCTACATGGCGGCGCACGGCGTCAAGCCGGAGCACGAGGTCTACGACACGGGCATGATCAACGTCTGCAGGCAGATCGCGGACAAGGGCATCGTGCCGGAGCCGCTGCACATACAGTTCGTCATGGTGGGCAGGACCGGGTTCCTGCCGACGCCCCGGATGCTCCAGTACAGCGTCGACCAGCTGCCGCCGGGCTGGACTTGGAGCGTCTGCGCGCTGGGCAGAAACCAGATACCCATGGCTGCGGTGGCGACGGTTATGGGCGGCCACGTCAGGGTGGGGTTCGAGGACAACGTGTTCCTACGGAGGGGTGAGCTCGCTAAGAGTAACGCCGACCTGGTACGGAAGGCGGCTAACATCGCCCGGGAGCTGGAGAGGCCGATAGCGTCGCCGGACGACGCCCGCGAGATGCTGGGGATAAGACGGCCCTAGTCTCTTATCCCGAGGCTGTCGATGATGAAGGCGTACTCGAACGCCGTGTCCTTGAGGTAGTCGTACCTGCCGCTGCTGCTGAAGTGGCCGGCCCCCATGAAGGTCTTCAGCATCAGCCTGTTCCCGTCGGTCTTCGTGGCTCGTAGCTTGGCGACCCACTTCGCCGGCTCCCAGTACTGAACCCTCGGGTCGTTGAGGCCCGCCGTCACGAGTATCTCAGGGTACTCCTTCTCCTCGACGTTGTCGTAGGGGCTGTAGCCCAGCATGTAGCGGTAGTACTCGGGGTCCTTGGGGTCGCCCCACTCCTCGAACTCGCCCACCGTCAGCGGTATCGACTCGTCCAGCATCGTGGTGACCACGTCGACGAACGGGACACCCGCGACTATCCCCTTGAACAGCTCGGGGGCCATGTTGGTTATCGCCCCCATGAGTAGGCCGCCTGCGCTCCTGCCCATCGCGACCAGCCTGTCGCTGCTTGTGTACCCCTCGGCTACGAGGTGCCTGGCGCAGGCGATGAAGTCTGTGAACGTGTTCCGCTTCTCGAGGAACTTGCCGTCCTCGTACCACTGGCGCCCCATCTCGCCGCCGCCGCGGACGTGGGCGATGGCGAACGCGACGCCCCTGTCCAGGAGGCTGAGCCTCCCCGAGTTGAACGCAGGGTCGACGCTCAATCCGTAGCTGCCGTACCCGTAGAGGAGCATGGGGCCGCCGCCGTCCCTACCGAAGCCCTTCCTGTAGACCAGCGATATGGGTACCTTCGTCCCGTCCTCGGCGGTGGCGAACAGCCTCTCGGTATGGTAATCCTCTGGGTCGTAGCCTCCTAGCACGGGCTGCCGTTTTACGAGGGCCCACTCCAGTGTGTCCATGTCGAGGTCGAAGGCGCTGACCGATGTTGTCAGTGAGGTGTAGGCGAACCTCAGCTTGGTCGAGGCGAAAATCGGGTTCGAGCCCTGGCCGTAGGTGTAGACCTCCTCCGGGAACTCAACCTGTTTGGACTCGCCGGTCCCTAGGCTGATTATACGCATGGTCTTGAGGCCGTTCACCCTCTCGTAGACCGCCATGTGCCCCTCGAAGAGGTCGACGCCGTCGATCTTCACGTCCGGCCTGTGGGGGATGTACGTCTCCCAGCCCTCGATCCCCGGATTAACGGCGTCCACCTTCACCACCTTATTGTTCTTGGCGCCGCCGTGGTTGGTGACGATGTACAGGTACCCGCCGCGGTGGTCCGGGTAGTAGCGGAGCCCCTTCTCCCGTGGGTGGATCACCCGGGGCATGCCCCGGGGGTCGTCGGCGTCTATGAGGTGTACCTCGGTGGTCTCCATGCTGCCTAGCCCCAGCAGCAGGTAACGCTTGTCCCGGGTCTTGGAGAGGCTTAGGCTGAACAGCTTGTCCTCCTCGTGGTAGACGAGCTCGTCTTCGCCCTGCGTGGTGCCTAGGACGTGGCGGTGAAGCTTGTCGCTGCGCTTGGTCTCGTCCTGGGTGCTGTAGTATAGCGTCCTGCAGTCGTTTGCCCACTCGGCGCTGTACGCGGCGCCCACGATCTGGTCCGGCAGGTGTTCCCCGGTCTCCAGGTCCTTGAAGTGGATGGTGAAGTTCTCGTTTCCGTCCCGGTCGAGGCTGTACGCGAGGAGCCTGTGGTCGGGGCTAACCTTGATGAAGCCCATGGTCAGGTACTCGAGCCTCTCCTCTTCGACGATCCGGTTCAGGTCCACGAGCACCTGCTCCTCCGCGTCCACGCTGCCTCTGCGGCGGCAGTGGATGGTGTACTGCTTCCCCTCCTCGGTGCGGGTGTAGTAGAGGTAGCCGCCGTACGTGACGGGGGCGCCGGTGTCGGTCTCCTGTATCCTGCCCACCATCTCGTCGTAGAGCCGCCTCTGAAGCACCTCGGTGTGCCCCATCACCTGCGCCGTGTATTCGTTCTCTGCCTCGAGGTAGGCGGTGACCTCGGGGCTCGATTTCTCCCTGAGCCAGTAGTATTCGTCTACTCTGGTGTCTCCGTGGACGGTTATCTCCTTGGGCCTCTTCGGCGCCGCCGGTGGTCTAGGTGAGCTCATCTAACTTCTGGACAAGATGTGCGACCCCGGTTTTTATCTCTAGCCGTCGAGGGATTCACTCGGTTTTTAAAAGATGGTTCACTTGTCTTCGTGATTCCCTTTGAAGTTCTACTTGACGGGCCTCGGGAACCTCTACGACAACGTAGAGAACATCACCGGGGCCATCGTGGAGGCCGACAGGCTCGGGCTGGACGGCGCGCTGATGCCGGACCACTACATGTGGGGCAGCGAGGTGGGGCACAGCATGCAGCACCCGTACAGGACCCTGGAGACTTGGACCACTCTCACCTACCTCGCCGGTAAAACAGAGCAGGTAAGGCTTGGTACCCTAGTCACGCCTCTCACCTTCAGGCACCCGGGTGTGCTGGCTAAACGGCTCAGCACCCTCGACGTGCTCTCGGGCGGCAGGGTCGTGCTGGGCGTCGGCGCCGGCTGGAGCAAGGTCGAGTTCGACGGCTACAGCGAGTGGCTGGACACCAGGGAGCGGGTGGACAAGACCCACGAGGCCCTCGACATCATGCTGAGGCTCTGGACCGAGCCCGAGGTCACGTACAAGAGCGAGCACTATGAACTCGAGGGCGCCGTGCTGGACCCGAAGCCCCTGCAGAAGCCTTACCCCCGGCTGCTGTTCGGCAGCTCAGGGAAACGCATGCTGAGGCTGACCGGCAGATACGGGGACATATGCTTCATACCTCCGTGGCTGTCTCAAGACAGGGACCGGATCAAGGAGACGGTGCTCAGCGCCGCGGAAGACGCCGGGAGGGCTAATGAAATCGAGTTCATGATCGGGGAGATGGGCGCCGGTAGCTACAGCTCGGACGCGTGCCTCCGAGGCATCGAGGCGGCGGAGGAGTTCGGGGCCTCCATCTACGCCGTCGCTTTCCCCAGGGGTGACTGGAAGGCCTCCATGAAGAAGTTCAGCGACGAGGTCATGGTCTCCTACAGGTAGCCTGTCTCCCAGCCCTTCTCATCCATCTCCTCTATGAACTCGACGAGGAGACGCACCAGGGCGTCGTTCATTAGAGTCCCCTTCTCTCTCGTCGCCTTCGTCGGGTCCCCCGTGGCGCCGTAGGGCGTGAGCTCGTCGAAGGTCCACTTCACCTCGACGTGGGGCGGCAGGTCCGGGACGACTCCCCTGGCCCTGTCCATGTCCACTAGGCCCGGGTCCACCCTGAGCATCATGCTGGTCTCGCCCTCGCCGGCGTGGCCCAGGCCGCCCCAGACCTCGAAGGTGCCCTCGGGGACGAGCTGGCCGGCGGCCACCCACCACGCTTCGAGGACCGCTATCTTGAACTCGGGGTGCAGCGTCCTGTACTCCCGGGCGGCCGCGTCGATGGCGGGTATGTTGCCGTCGTGCCCGTTGACGATTAGGAGCCGCATGACGCCGTGCTTCGTCAGCGACTCGAACACCTCCCTGAGGACGTGCATCAGGGTCTCGGTGCTGAGGGTTATGGCTATGGGGAAGCTGCTGTAGTGGGCGCTCATCCCCACGGGGATGGTGGGCAGCATCAGCAGCCCCTCCACCCTCTCGGACACCTCGCGGGCCAGGTGCTCCGCCACCAGCGTGTCCGTGCCGTAGGGCAGGTGGTCCCCGTGGTACTCCGTGGAGCCCACGGCGAGCACCGCCTTGTCGTAGCCACCCTCCCTGTACTCGTGGCCCTTCAACCTGAGAAGACTGTGACTCAAACACACCACTACATGCGTATGGTGTCACCAAGTTAAAATGCTTCAGGGTCACTCGTCGGGGGCCACGGGGTCAGGCTGCTCCAGCCCCACCACGCCCACCCGGATGTCCGCGTAAATGAAGTTCTCCGAGGGCACAGACGAGCCGGCGAGGCGCCTCAGCATCAACAGCTGGCCCACGTGGGCCATGGCGTCCGAGAGGGGCCCCTGGAGGAGCTGCTCCTCCGTCACCTCCCTCGGCTTACTCTCCGCCATGGACGCGTCGAGCCTCCGCAGGGTCTCGTAGAAGTGCTCGACCTCGGCGCCCCAAGGCCTGTGGTCGAAGTACGTGGTCTCGTATCGCTCGTAGAAGCTGTGGGCGTAGCACAGCACACCGGTCACGTGGTGCAGTATGCGCTTGGGCGTCCTCACCACCATCCCGACGGCCAGTTCAGGATAGTTGGGCGGAGCGTCCCTGACGGCCTTGGACGCGTGGTAGGCGATGCTCGCCAGGAAGTGCCTCAGAAGCCTGTCCTTGTCGTCCATACCCCAAACGAATCGGCGGAGGCATTGAGGCTTTCGGCATAAAACGGGTCTGACCTGCTACAGGTCAGGGCTCTCCGCCCTGAGCCCCCTCCAGCCGCCTGACCTCGTCCAGCGCCCTGATCGCCACCTCGATCATGTCCGGCTCGGGCTCCTTCGTCGTCAGCCTCTGGAACGCCAAGCCGGGCACAATCATCAGCCTCATGACGGCCGAGTCCCGGTATCTGTCGCTGAGCCTCAGCACCTCGAATGAGAGGCCTGCCAGGACCGGGATCAGGAGCACCCTGTAGGCTATCCTCATCACGAGGCTCTTCGAGGGGATTAGGCTGAAGACGACCACGCTGGTGAGCACCACGATGAAGAGGAAGCTGGTGCCGCATCGGGGATGTATCCTGGGGTACGCAGCCACCTCCTCCACAGTCATCCGCGCCCCCGCCTCGTAGGCGTTTATGGACTTGTGCTCGGCCCCGTGGTACTGTAGGACCCGGCGCATCTCACCCCACCTCGAGATGGCGTAGAGGTACCCCGTGAACATGGCGAGCCTCACCAGCGCCTCCACCAGGCTGAACACGACCCCCTCCAGGTGCAGATAGTTGGTGAGTATGAAGGGCACCACCATGAAGACGCTGCTCATCACCACCACCAGAGCGAGCACGAGGAGGTAGTCGCTGAACCCGAACTCCTCCTGCTCCTCCTCAAGCGCCACGTCCGCGGAGTGGAAGATGCCCTTCATGCCCCAGTACATGGCCTCGAGCATCGCCACCACCCCCCTGATCACGGGGAGAGCCAGGACGCGGTTCCTCTGGGTCACCGAGGATATCTTCTGGTAATCTGTGGCTATCTCGCCGTCGGGCCGCCTCACGCACATGACCATGTGGCTGCGCGACCGCATCATCACCCCCTCTATGAGCGCCTGTCCGCCGAAGGCGAAGGACTGCTCCTCGCGTTCACCCTGGGGCTCCGTCATGGGGTATACAGGCACCAACAACGAGATAAAATCTGTCATGTCGTAGGCGACGAACAAGTCTAGGCGCTTCCCCCCGTAAACCTCTAAAAGACATCCGACGTGAACTGTATCATGCTAAACGAGGGTCTTCACAGGTTCGTGGACGAGTCGAGGCTGTACCATTCGATGCTGAAGCCTGAGGAAGGCGAGAGCCGGGTAGGGGTCCGGCTCACAGACACGGGCGAGGTCTCCACCATCGTCCTCGGGGAAGAGATAACCGTCGTCATGGGGCTGGATGAGCCCCACGTGGTCCTCACCATGGAGAGCACCGTCTTCAGGAGGCTGCTGGCGGGTGAGGCGGACTTCGCCCTCATCGGGCGCTCCAAGGCCTCTGACATTCGGCCTATAAACTTGGAGTTCCCGGACCCGTCGAAGATGCTGGAGGCGTGGAGGAAGGCCAAGCCGCTCATGAACTTCTTCTTCAGCCCGGGGCTTGTCAAGTCGAAGACGCTTAGCCCCGAGTTCGCAGGCGAGGCCCACGGCGCTCACCCGATCCCCTTGGTATACTGGGATGGGCTGCGCTCAAGCTGGTACCACGTCCCACGGGGGACGGTGCTCAACGAGGCGGGGGAGGCCGACCCGTATCCCCAGCTGTTCGTCATCCTAGAGGGAGGCGGCAGGCTGGTCCTAGACGAGGAGGCGGCCGAGGTTGAGACAGGGAGAGCGTACTATGTCCCCCCGAACTCGGTCCACATGGTGGAGGCGGAGACGGATATGAGGCTCATCTGGATCGCCTGGGACACGCCGCCGTGAAGGGTCGTACGTGTTAGGTCGTCAACCCGGTTTCTGGGCCACGATTATTATCTCGCCTGTCCCGTCGTAGGGGTTCTTATCGTAGTCCCTGAATATGGATTGGACTTCAAAGCCGGCCTTCTCCAGCAGAAGCTCCAGCTCATACCGGAACGTGTACCTGGTCTCCAGCGGAACAATCCTGGTGCGGACCAGGCCGCCATCCGGGTCATACTCCTCGAACAGTATCTCTTCGCTGTTGATCTGGTTGAGTAGGTCAATCCCGAGGAACCGCCGCTTATGGATCACCCTGTTTCCGTTGGGCATGGTGAACTCTCTGCGTACGCTGAACTCCTTCTCAGGCGGCTGGGCGAGCTTGCTGAGGCGGGGAGAGTAGAGATCCATCAATAGTAGGCCGCCAGGGCGCAGGTGTCGGTGGACGCAGCGGAGGAACCCCAGCTGGATCCCCTGGGTGAACAGATGCATGAAGGATCGGACGGCTACGAAGGCCATGGTGAAGCCCTTCACCGGGAGGTCGAAGTCGGCCATGTCGCCGCCGGTCAGCGTTACCCTGTCCCATAGGCCCTTCTCACTGATCTTCCGTCTCGCAACTTGGAGCATGTTCTCGCTGAAGTCCAAGCCGTGGACGGTGAACCCGGCCTCCGCGATGGGTATCATTACCCTGCCGGTGCCGCAGGCGAGCTCCAGTATGGGCCCCCCTGTCTCCTCCGTGTACCCCAGGTAGAAGGGGATGTCCTCGGTCATGGGGCCGCCGACGTTATCGTAGTCATAATACTCCGCGTAGTCGACGTACCTAGGCATGCTTGCCACCGTGTATTCTCAGTCTTCACTGATAATTGAGTCTTGACGACAACTTGTTGGATGGATTCGGTGTCGCTAACCGGCTATCCTCGGATCCGTGAGCATGGCGTATACATAGTACCTGGCCGTGACTTCTTCGCCGAAGCCGTCGGGCCCGTCCACGGGCAACATCTCGTACGCCAGCTGGAAGTTCCTCTTGGTTATCCTGTAGTCGGTCCTGTCTATGACCACCCAAGGCCCAAGCAGCTTGTAGGTGAAGTCCAGCCCCCGGACGGTCCTGAACACCTCGCCCTTGTTCATGCGTATTCTGCTCCATGCTTCCTCGAAGTCGGCTACGGCGTCCATGTTCTCTCAACACCCATGGTTTGATCCATTATAATATTCGATCGGTGGTCACGGGTTGTGTTTCCCGCAGGCGGGGCATCTCTTCGAGTGGGTCGCCATGTAAGCATGATCCTTGCACAGCCAGGCCCCGCACCTCCTGCACTTCTTCCATTGCCCGAAGAAGCTGATCTTGGCTTCGCAGACGGCGCACTTCCAGACCATAACAGGGGGAGAACTGCGTCATATTATATATTTTACTGCCCGTGGCCTACGGTGATTGGTCCGTAAGCTTTCGCTACGGGTTTTCCGCGCTCGCGTTTCTCTGTACCATCGGGCGGACCTTGAAGTATATGTGCAGGAATAGCAGAGCCGTGAAGAGTTGAAGCAGGTTTCCGTGTATCCAAAGAGACCGCGCCTTGGTCAGCAGCCCAAGGGAGAGGCTCTCCATCAGCCTGTGATCCGAGATGCCTATACCCGTGATCACGTAGAGGGATGTGACCGCCGTGAGTGTGAAGTGGATCCACTGCTTTATCGTTCTCTTCTCCACTGCTACCTCTCCCAGAACGACTCGTCAAGGTCCCCGCTGTCGCTGTAGCCGCGTTTCTCCCAGTAGCCCTCGTATTCCGTGTCGTCGCTGAACTCCAGCTCCACTACCCACCTGCACCACTTGTATCCC
>DATKWN010000003.1:0-7161 GCA_035529515.1 Candidatus Krumholzibacteriaceae bacterium
AGGTTAAACGAGACAGGCATCATCGAGGGGACGGGGCCGGCGGCCGACAGGGTCCAGGACATATACAACAGGTTCGTGGCGGAGACCACTTAAACCCCAATTTTTCCTGATCTGAACAAGAGTTAAAACAGACACATCAGATTAAACTCCACATGTCGTTCGAGCTTCGGGACAGGGACCTGCTGGGCCGGATCGGGAGGCTGCGCACCAAGAGCGGGGAGGTGGAGACCCCCGCCTTCATGCCCGTCATCAACCCGTTGCTCCAGACCCTGGCGCCGAGGCGGATGAGGGAAGAGTTCGGCTGCGACGTCGTCATAACCAACAGCTACATCATCAGGAAACAGTTCGGCGACGTCCCCGACCTCAACGTCAAAGAACTGCTGGACTTCGACGGCGTCGTCATGACGGACAGCGGCGCCTACCAGATACTGGTCTACGGCGGCGTCGAGGTGACCCAGACCGAGATAATCGAGTTCCAGAAACATATAGGCTCGGACATCGCGGTAATCCTCGACATACCCACGGGGTGGGACGTGCCGAGGAGCGACGTGGAGTACACAGTGGAGGAGACGCTGAGAAGGGCAGAGGCGGCGCTTCCCCTCATAGAGGACTCGGAGGCCCTGTGGGTGGGCCCCGTCCAGGGGGGGAGACACCTGGACCTCGTGGCGCGGTCGGCGAGGCTTGTCGGCGAGATGCCGTACGACGTACACGCACTGGGCAGCCCCACCGAGGTCATGGAGCGGTACATGTACCCGGTGCTGGTGGACATGACCATGACCGCCAAGCTCAACCTGCCCACAGAGCGGCCACTCCACCTCTTCGGCGCGGGCCACCCCATGGTCTTCGCCATGAGCGTCGCCATGGGCTGCGACCTCTTCGACAGCGCCGCCTACGTCCTCTACGCCAAAGACGGGCGGTACCTAACCACCAGAGGAACCGTGCAGCTCCAGAGCCTCCAGTACCTCCCCTGCAACTGCCCCGTGTGCAGGAGCAACACGGCCGACGGCCTCAAGACCATGCCTAGGGGCGAGAGGCAGAGGCTCCTCGCCGAGCACAACCTCCACGCCACGATGACGGAGATAGACGTCGTGAAGCAGGCCATCGTGGAGGGCCGCCTCTGGGACCTGGTGGAGACCAGAGCCAAGGGGCACCCCCAGATGACGGCCGCCCTCAAGCGGCTCTCCGCCTACAGGAAGCACCTGGAGAGGGGGAGCCACGGGTTCAAGGGCCGCGGCGTCTTCTACTACGACTACCACAGCCTCGCCAAGCCGGAGGTGACGAGGTACAGTAGACAGCTCATCAACAACTACGGCAGGCCGGAGGGGAAGACCACGCTGCTGCTCATCCCGGCCCCCCCTGAGAAGCCGTTCAACACCTACCCCGGGTACCTGCGGCTGAGAGAAGGCCTGCAGCCGAGGCTGGAGGAGATACACGTCTGTTTCGCCGCCGCCCCCTACGGCGTCGTGCCGGAGAGCCTGGCCGAGACCTACCCCCTGAGCCAGTACGAGATAGCGGAGCCCCTAGACCACGAGACCCGGGAGTTCACCGTGGAGAAGACCGTGGAGTACGTCGAGGCGACCGGCCACGAGAAGGTGGTGCTCGTGAGGGGAAACGATCCCTTAGACGAGAGGCTTGAGGAGGCGCTAAGAAGCTCCACGCCTTCACTGCTCGTGTTGAGGCCCGAGACCATATGGGAGAAGGAGACGGGGGAACAGGTTCTGAGGCTGTTATAGCCGCTCATAGATAACTCCATGCTCTGGGAAACCCAAACGTTTAGCCCAGAAAAAAGCAACCTATAAGAATAGGCAGTATGGATATGTTGTGTCCCCTCAGGTGACTCAGCTTCGACTGGTTGTCGGGGAAAGGACTGAAACGGCTCGCATGTTAAGATACGCGGGCCTTTTCGACTAGGTTAGGTAATAGTAAGAATGGTTAAACTTAGTTTCATGGGCGGCACCCACAAGGTGGGAGGCAACGCCGTCCAAGTAAAATCAGATGAGGCGAACCTGCTTCTGGAGTACGGCGTCAAACCGGGCACCCCACCGGAGTTCCCGGGCCACATCAGAGCCAGGGACGTGGACGCCATAGTGGTGGGGCACGCCCACCTCGACCACAGCGGCGGGGTCCCGCTCTTCTACTTATCGGAGAAGAAGCCGTACTTCGCGACCCGCACCACGAGCGAGCTGATGAAGATACTCATCAAGGACATGATCAAGCTCAACAGCTACTATCTGCCCTTCGAGTACCTGGAGCTCGACAACATGCAGAAGTACAGGAACGACATCGTCTACGGCCAGAAGGTGAAGGTCAAGGACATCGAGTTCAGCCTCCTCGACGCGGGGCACATACCCGGTAGCGCGATGGTGGATATCGACGTCGGGGGCAAGAAGATACTCTACACCAGCGACTTCAACACCATACAGACCAGGATCTGCCGCGGCGCCAAGGTGCCGAGGAGGAAGTACGACGCGGTCATAATCGAGTCAACGTACGCGATGCACGAGCACCCTGAGAGGAAGCAGCTGGAGGAGGAGTTCGTGAAGGAGATCAAGTCGACGGTGAACGACGGCGGCAAGGTGCTTATACCGGCCTTCGCCGTGGGCCGCAGCCACGAGATTATAAGCGTCCTCCACGCCCAAAAGTTCAAAGGAAACATACTGTTGGACGGGATGGCCAGGGCCGTGAACGAGGTAATGCTCGACATATCCGACTCTGTGAAGACCCCCCAAACCTACGCCCAGGCCATGGCCGGGGTCCATATAATAAGGGGCTGGAGGGACAGACGGCAGGCCGTCAGGAAGGCGGACGCGATAGTGGCACCCTCCGGGATGCTCCAGGGAGGCACCGTCATGTTCTACATGGAGAAGCTGGCATTGAACGCCAACAACTCCGTCTACATAGTGAGCTTCCAGGTGCCCGGTACGAACGGATCCAAGCTCCTGGAGACGGGGATGTTCCCGATAAAGGACCGTGAAACGAGGGTGAACGCCAAGGTGAAGCACTTCGACTTCAGCAGCCACAGCGGTAGGACGCCGCTGCAGCAGTTCCTCAGGGGGCTCAAGGGTAAGCCCGACGTCTACGTCATCCACGGCGAGGAGGAGAGCTGCGACTTCCTGGCCGAGTGGGTCAGGGACGAGCTTGACCTCAAAGGCTTCGCCCCGAACAATGAAGAGGAGTTCACCGTCTAGCTTTTTCCTTACAAAATTTATATCGTGGCCGCCGCACCATAGCGGATTCTAGGTTTGACGGAGACTGCGGCGAAACGGGGGCCAACGCTCAGGGAGCTCATGAGGGGCAACATCCTCGTGCTCACGGTGAGCCGGATAATGTGGAGCCTGAGCATGTCCGTGGTGTTCCCGTACCAGAGCCTCTTCATCCAGGAGCTGGGCGGGAGCAAGCCGATGATAGGCATGATAACGGCCCTAGGCAACGTGACGGGCATGGTCTTCTACCCGCTGGGAGGCTACCTCGCCGACAAGTCGGGCAGGGCGAAGCTCGTAGGCTACGCCACCATGCTGTACGCCTCAAGCTTCATCGTGTACGTGCTCGCGCCTACTTGGCAGTGGATGGCCGTCGCGATGGCGTTCCAGCAGCTCGTGCTGTTCTACATGCCGGCGCTGAACGCCATAATGGCTGACTCGATACCGCCGGGCGCGAGGGGAAAGATATTCAGCCTCACCATCGCCATCCCCGAGGCCGTTAGGATACTGGCTCCCTTCATCGGAGGGTGGCTCATAGACAGGTACACCCTCGTCCCGGCGATGAGGATGGGGTACACCCTCAGCTTCCTCATGGCGTTCCTGGTCGCGGTGATGAGGATAAGGTACCTCAAGGAGACCATCACAAACACGGGGTTCGAGTGGAACATCCCCAAGATATTCAGGGAGTCATACAGCAACGTCTTCGAGTCCGTTGGCTGGATAAAGGCTAACATGCGGGGCTACAGCCTCATCGCGATGATACTAGTCTTCACAGGCAGCCTGGTATAGCCGTTCTGGGTCATATACGGCAAGGAGATAGTGGGCCTGACGGAGCTGCAGTGGGGAACCATCTTCCTCATCGCGGGGATAGCGAAGACACTTGTCAGCCTCGGCGTGGGAAACGTGGTGGACAGGCTTGGGCCAAAGAAGTGCATGCTCATAAGCTTCGTCATCTCGGCGCCCGCCATGCTGGCTTTCCCCTACAGCACCGGGTTCGTCTCCACGACAATCATCTACGTCGCGCTGGTGCTGGGGAACGCGTTCATCTGGAAAAATGAGGAACATCGAGAAGCTAGGAACCATGTAGGAATAATGTGCATAACTCATGCTAACCATTTAGAGGAGAAAGAAATAATAACGTTACAACCGGCTATGTATGACTGAGGATAGATATGGACGATAAAAGCCTCGGCTACACCATCATGGTTGTCACCATCGTCGTAATGGTAGCGTACTTCGTGTGGGCGTTCCCCGGGCTCTTCGGGACATTATTCGCCTGGCTTGGGCCATACAGCGAGTGGGCGTTCAAGCTGCCTGTGATTGCCGCCGTGTATATGATCCTGTTCATCATACTGTGGATCGGTTATACTATGGCTACTACGCCTCCACCCGTGCCCCTGGACACGCCTCTGGATCTGGACAACGAGTTCGATCTTGATGACGAAGAAGAGGCAGAGGAGTAGCGCCTTTATATTAAATACTGATCAACGATCTTGAACATTTTTGTTAATTATAGGAAACTGAGTGCTGTAGTTTTACGATATTCAATATAACGTTAAATACAGATCCGTTTCAAAAATAGATTAAAAAAGGGTGTAAATAAAGAATTTATTGATACTTCTATGTTAAAAAACCGTGCACAACCCATAGACGCCCGTCTATTACTCATATAGGCGGGTAGCCCATTTTGAAGACGGCGTGGCCAGATGATCAACCATTACTATGGCTCATCCCAGCTTCAGCGGTTTCATTGTTCACGTTGATTGGATTGTTAAACCTATTCCTGAAAATACTTCCAGCGAGGCTAGCAACTATATTGATGCTGTTGTGTTCCGCCTTCATCGGAACCACGATATCGGCCTATATTACCGAGCTCAACAGAGGTAGAGAGAAGATCGTTGAATACACGATGTGGGCTACCTTCATCATCGGCGCAATAATCTTCTACATAGCAGAGGGGTTTCTCAGGGGCACCCTCACTTTTGGGGTACAGGCCGCCCAGATGCCTCTGATAGGTAACACGTTGTCCGCTCTCACGCTCACCATAGTGCCCGCTCTGGTCACTGGCTCCATCTGCGGAGGAGTGGCGTGTCTCATACCTGAGATAGTTGAAGAACAGCCACCGCCTCAGCCTAAGGCGCTCCCCAAGATAACCCCCGACAAGTGGCCCGGCTATGAGAAGCAGTGCCTAAAGTGTGGGCACGTCATGCCGTTTGACTCGATCTACTGCTCGTTCTGTGGGGCGACGTTGAGGCGAGCAAGGGCGCCCGAGGTAAAGTTCTGCAGATACTGTGGGAACAGGATACACTTCATAGGCGAGTTCTGCCCAGACTGCGGCAGGGAGATAAACCTGATCTCAAAGCCCAAGGTCTACGTCTCTGAGTGACTAGTGGACCACCATATCGACGCGTACCTTATAGACGCGGGGGCTGTAAAGCGACACCTTTACGCCTCCGACGAACTCGGCTCGCCTCCCCGCCTCGGCGGCTGCCTCAACGACGAGCCTCTGGGCCTCACTGTAGAGGTCGTCTTCAGGCGCCCAATGGTAGAAGTGGAGCACCCCCTCGGGTTTAACCATGGAGATAGCGACGCCCAAGAACATGTGGGCACCCTTGGGCAGAGGCATCAGGACGCGGTCAAACACCCTATTAAGAGAGTGACAGACGTCGCGGACATCGCCCAATATGGGTTTAACGCGATCGGCTACCTTGTTTAGCTTGACGTTCTCGACGGCGTATCCATGGGCTTCAGGGTTAATTTCTATGGCCGTGACCGTGACGCCGGGATGTCTCTTGGCGATGCAGACGGCGATGGGTGAGACTCCGCTGAACATGACCAAGACGTCTTCGCCGGGCCGCACAATATCCACGATGCGCTCCCTCTCCGTGCTTTCCCTTGTCGAGAAATACGTTACCTGAGGGTCGAGCTTGAAGCTGCAGCCAGACTCCTTGTGGATCACCTCTGTGTCGGGATCCCCAGAGATGAGCCGCAGCGATCTAAGCCGGTACTCACCGTCTCGACCAGAGTCTTTGCTTAGAACGCTCTTGACGTTCCTGTGGACAGCCTGTATGGCTGCAGCTATCTCTTTTTCATACAAGGTAAGTTCGTCTGGGATCTCGATTATGGCTACTGCCCCGCTTCTAGAGCCTAATATGTCGAATGAGCTGGGCACACTCGGCAGAAGATCCTCTGGAACCTTCCCCTTTAGATGTTGTCTGATGGTGTTCCTCAAGCCTTCTCAGCTTCATCCTAGAAGATGGACCGCTCGCCTGTCTTCCTAGCTAGTTTTCCTCTTGGCTTTATCTCGTCTTTAAAGACGTCCTCTGGCCTGAGATTGTCTCTTGTCT
Source organism: Candidatus Krumholzibacteriaceae bacterium (assembly GCA_035529515.1). GTDB lineage: Archaea > Thermoproteota > Bathyarchaeia > TCS64 > TCS64 > RBG-16-57-9. The sequence goes on from DATKWN010000003.1 coordinate 6,548, forward strand.
TGCGTTTAACTGTTAGACCGCATACGCCGTTGTCTAGTAGTTGGCGTTTAACGCATACAGCGTATGTGCAGCCTTTTGGATCGCATGGTTCGCTGGTCCAGTTACACCAAGAAGTCTTGCCTCGGAACGTCAAGGCATTTTTAGTGCACTTGAAGCTCCTGCATTTTGGGTAACACAGGTTTGATTCCGACAAAATGCTATACTCCCTAAAATTTTCTACTGGTTCTTGATTACGTACCTGCCAGTTCAATTTAAACTTTATTGAAACCACTATAAAAGGTTCCGTCGTTTAGATATGTGACACACAAGGTAAATATTGTCTGTTTCTGCTAAAAATCTAATAAAATCGTTTTAGACTATGTTTTTTTTCGTTTTTTATATAAACTTGATTGTTGTACCAGAAACCTTTATAGTTTAAACAAGCTGAAACAGCCAGCCGAGAATACGTAGGATGAATCATTAGTGACAGATATGGGAAGAATACTTGTCGTGGACGACGACGATATGATACTCGAGTCTCTGGTCAGCATACTCGAGAGCGAGGGCTACATCGCATCCACCGCGAGGACCGGTGAAGAGGCAATCGCCAAGACAGAGAAAGAGTTCTTCAACGC
>DATKWN010000004.1:0-13079 GCA_035529515.1 Candidatus Krumholzibacteriaceae bacterium
CGCCATGAAGGACATCCACGCCCTCAAATCCTTCGGAGGCATGAACTGCATAGTCTTCGACCCCAAGGGAAACACCGTGAGCGCCACCACCCGGGAGGACCGGGAGAGCGTCCACTGGTACATGGCCGCGGACATGAAGGAGCCCGAGCTGAGGACCGGCATAAACGTCAAGCCATAGGTGAACGAGGTGACGGCCCCCTACGACTTCAGGCGCATAACCCCAGGCGTCTACGGCAAACGTAAACAGATAGAGGGAGAGGTGGTCGCCCTCCTACACGTCAACTTCGAGGACAGAGGACTCCGGCTCATAGAGACCAAGAGCCGCGCAGTCAGGCTCAACGAGATACACGAGCTAATGATCACAGACGAGGACGCGGCGCCCGGAGGCGGCGCCGACAGCGTCCGCGCCATAGCGTTCTTCGAGGTCACCAAGCCCGGCCTCATCGTGGTCGGTGACAAGGTAACCGTAGGCGTCAAGCCACTCGGCACGCTGGCGGGCTACGACGAGACCCACATGCCCAACCACATGAACATATTGGTGAAGGCGCCGAGCCTCGACGAGCCAGAGATACGGGTCGGGGACAAAGTCAGGTTCAAGCCGTCCTAGCCCTTGTCCGGGCCCCCCAGCCCGTAGACGCCGTTCACGTCCTCCCTCAAGCTGCAGTCACCGTAACACATCCTAAGGCTGCTGGGAAGCGACGTGAACCCGTTACGCTCCAGCACCGCGACGCTGGACCTGTTGCCCTCGGGGCAGCCCACCCAGACCTCCTCGCCGACCCGCATGTTCATCACAGACCGCAGCAGCGCCTCCGCAGCCTCCTCGTATCCCGGGCGGCATATCCACGGCCCCACCTTGACGCTGTCCGAGCCGTCCTTGGCCATGATGAACCCCGTCAGCTCGCCATCCTTCCAGGAAGCGAAACAGAGGTCGGGGAACCGGTCGTAAACCCACCGGAGCATGCGGCCCCTCCTCCCCTTGAAATAGGCTTCGTCGAGCATAGTGACCGCGTCCAGGTCACTCCTCCGCATCGGCTCCACATAGTCGACCGGGTTCCTCGACGCCCTTCCAGTGTATCTGAGGCTCCAGTACTCGTCCCTGAAACCCAGCCGCCTGTACAAGGGTATGGCTTTCTGGACCCCGTCCAGCCTGATGCAGCGGACGCCGCGGCCCAAAAGGTGCTCCATGGCCCTCTTCATCAGGGCCTCACCGATGCCTCTCCCACGCATCTCAGGGACTACGATGAGGTTTCCTATCCACGCCATCTCGCCGTAGTCGACGGTGACGACGACGCCGACGTCCTCACCGTCCAGCGTTGCCTTGAACATGCCTTCCGGGCTGAAAGCGAGCATGCGCCTGTAATCCGCGTCGGTGAGGCCCCAGCCCACCATGTCGATGAGGCCGAGGAAGAAGCCCTGGTCATCTGGTGTCATGGTGTGGAACGTGATCATGCCTGAAGCTGAGGGCTCTAGGAAATTAAAAGCTGTCATTCAAAGGGCAGGCGGTAGTCAATACTACCGCCCTCCCAATCTAGGGGGTAGTCAATACTACCGCCTAAGTCGGGGCGACGGCCTCTCCCCTGAAGACAACCACATCTGCACCATAATGCGAAGCCAGCTTCGCGACGGCGGAAGCCGTCCTCCGGTTCCCCGCCACAACAACACTGTACTGTATACTTCTGCAGTCGGCTAGCTCCTTAAGCCTCCGCAGATTCACCCAGAACCTCGGGCAGGGCTTAAGGTCTCTGAAGTCATAGACGACGATCCAGGTGCCCTCCTCTTCGGCGGAGGCGTCCTCGTCCAGAATCTGTTGAGCGAGGCTGGTCTGGCTCAAAGCCTGTCAGGGGGGTAGTATTAACTACCGCCTAAATCCGATGTGGGAGCAAGAAACCTGTTTCACGGATACAGCACAGTGATAGTTAACCGTCCATCTGGTCGAGGGCGTACCCCAGAAGCCCCCTGAAGAACTCCTCTGCGAGCCCTTCTCCTCCGCCGACGCCGGGGCACCCCATGTCGACACCTATGACGTAGACGTCTCCCTGGCGCTCCACGTAGAAGGGGTACATCCGGCAGAGGAGTGCGCGATCCTCGTAGACCATGCAGCCGTTTTCGCCGAGGAACACGCATCTCCCATCTTTTTTCTTCATGACTGCGATGAACTTGCCCTCATCCGTTGGCTCGAAAAAGTCTTTTTCTCCTTGTTTCTCCAATCTGGTGATGTCCTTCTCGAGCAGCAGTACTCTGCGATCCCAGTCCTCGATGTCTCTGCAGCAGCGTCCACAGCGGATACAGTCCCACGTCAGCCCAGCCGGGTAGTAGAACTCGATAATTTTTCCACTGTGGTCTAGAGTGCCGAGTAGGTGGCTGGGCTCGTCCATCGCCTAGCCTCTCGCCAGCTCGACGGCCTTCTCGGCGAGCACCTGGAGGGGGTCGACAACGGGCACCGTCAGGTCGCCGTCGTGGAGCACGAGGCTGACCTCGGTGCAGCCGCAGATGACGGCGTCGGCGCCGGCGTCCATGAGCTCGTGGGCCACCCTGTGGAGGAGCTTGCCGCCGGTCTCCAGGTCCCCCCGTTTGATGTGCCGGTAGATTGCTTTCATGACGTCCCTCTGGGACCCTTCGGACGGGGCGACGATCTCTATGCCCTGGTCTCCGTAGCTCTCGTGGTAGAGGCGGCTGGCGAGGGTGCCGTCCGTGGCCAGGAGGCCTGCCTCGCTGACCTCCGGGTGCCTCCGCCTGGTGTCCTCGGCGCTTAGCCTGATCATGTGGAGCACCGGTATCTCTAGGTCTGCCTGGAGCTGGCTGTGGAAATAGTGGGCGGTGTTGCACGGCATGATGATGAAGTCGGCTCCCGCGCGCTGGAGGTTGAGCCCGGTCTCCAGCATCAAGGGCAGGGGGCTGGGCCCGGTGCCCAGGATCGCCGGGGTGCGGTCGGGGACCTTGGCGTTGCTGTCGATGATGACCCTGAAGTGGCCCTGGTCCTTCTCGACGTGGGTCGCCCTGATGATCCTCATGTATAGGTCGGCCGTGGCCTCGGGGCCCATGCCGCCTAGGATGCCGATGATCTTCTCGCCCATCTTTACTCAGAGATATCCAGTAGTCCTACGATTTAGAGGTTACCCGGGTTGAGGGCTTCTCGGCGTCCCGGCGGCGACCTTTGGTGCCCTCAGAGGCTTGTCGTCTTGTATGGCCCCATGGAGCGGCCCGTCAAGACATCGTAGTAGTACGACTGGGACATGTTCACTGCTTCGTTCACCCCGAGCATGTTGACGGCCATGTTCGCCCACTCGAACCTGCTGTCCGGGTCGAAGAAGCCTTCCTCGGATGCCTTCACCGCCAGCGCGCTCATCTGGTTCAGGACTCGGCACCTCCCCGGCGTCCAGCGGCTGTCCTCCTCTCCCTTCCTGATCCAGGCGTGACATCCCCGGAAGTCCACGTCGTCGTCAGGGGGGTCGATCTTGTACGACGCCACCCGCATGCTCTTCATGAACTCGTCTAGCTCATTCACTATTCTGGGCTCGTCCTCGGGTCTCCTCAGCACCCTGAAGCTTGTGATGGTGAAGATCTGTGGGTACCAGGCACTGACGGTGTAGTGGGGCAGCGACGTCTCCCTGAGGCTGGTGAAGCGGTTGAAGAGCCTCGCCGTGACGTCCATCCATCTATCCGGCTCGACGGTGTACGCCGCCACCGTCCAGTTGTCCCCCAGCGTGGTGTCCAGACTCATGGCTGTATCATGTTCGGTTCAAGGCAAAAAGACTTTGACGCTATCCTGGCTTTGGGCTGACTCCTAGTACCTTATCTGTTCTCCGTTCTCCCTGACGTAGGTCTCGTAAAGCCTTATCGCCTTCCGGGTTACCGGCCCGGTGCCTCCGTCACCGACTCTTCTCCCATCTATCATGGTCATGGGCCTGATCTCGGCGCCTGTGCCGCAGATGAACGCCTCGTCCGCCGTCCAGAGATCCTGCAGTGTGATGCTCCCCTCGCAGGCCTCGACGCCGTTCATGGGAAGGAGGCACAGCAACAGGTTCCTCGTCACCCCCTCTAGGGCGCTGGTCGCACAGGGAGTGTAGACGACGTCGTTCTTGACGATCATGAGGTTCGCCAGGCTTGCCTCGGCCACGTACCCCATGTGGTCCAGCATTATCGCGTAGTCGGCGCCCGCCACCTGGGCCTCCACCTTGGCCAGCATCAGGTCCAGACGGCTGTTGGTCTTTATCTGGGCCGGGATGCTGTCCGGCGCCGCCCGGCGGACGCTGCTGACGACGACGGTTAGGGGCTCGCCCATCCTGGTACCCACCTCCCTTATCCTGATGACCACGTTGGGCTCGCCGCCCACCTCGCCGTACCCCACCCAGGGGGCGAGGTGGCAGTCCCTGTAGCCGTTGGCGCGGACGGTCTCGATGACCGCGTCCCTGAACTCGTTGGGGCTCAACGGTATCTTTATGCCCGCGCCCTTCGCGGAGCCGTAGAGGCGTTTCATGTGGGCGTCCAGCTCAACGATCCTGCCGTCGTAGACCCTTATCCCCTCATATACGGCCCAGCCGTGGGTCACACCCTCGTCGAAGACGCTGATCTTTGCCTCGCTCTTGGGCACCAGCTCCCCGTTAACGTATATCAAAGGCTCAGCCAACTCAATCACCAGACTTACATTCATCTACGTGGGTGAGAATAAGACGTTTAGGGCTGGGCTACAGACAAAATGTTCATTAAATAACTCATAGTATCATTTCCTCTATGAGACCGATCTGGCTTAACGTTGTCACGGTATTATTGCTTCTTGGCGTCGGGGCTACCAGCGTCTACCTCAGAGGCATGTCATCCGCGGATGTGACTCAGGTAAACTCGTTCAAGATGGACGACGGCCCATACAAGGGAGGCAAGCTGACCATCGTCGAGTCCCTGTCATCCGTCCCCAATGAGATCGAGGTATCCTACTCCGCCAACACGACGGTCAGCGTCTACATAATGACAAGGGGCGCCTACAACAGCCTCACCACCCTGAGGGCTCCGCCTGAAGAATACCTGGAGAAACACGAGGGAGTCAACGGCACCCTGACATACGTCACCACTGAGAGCAACAAGATCCACGTCGTCGCGTTCTACTCCGAGGGCAACTTCGTCCTCCATGAACGCCAGGTCAACGCCCGGTACTACAGCGAGGCCGCGCCGGGTAAGGAGACTCTGTGGACGGTGAACGGGGCTCTCATCGTGGCCACTCTGGCCGTTTCGGCGTGGAGCCTGTACACATCCATCAGGATCGGGGCGGAGCAAACAAAAGGTTGACTATAGGGACTGCCCCGTGAACGCGTCGTATGCCTCCAGAACCGAGACGACCTCCACGATCTTCACGCTGTAGCCGCTTTCCTGCAGGTACTCCTCCAGCTCCATCGTCACCTTCTCGTAGGTGGTCATGGTGAACCTGCCGACTTGGACAGTCTTCGGCTCGTACATCGTCACCGTGCCCTGCCCCACGGGGACGATGATCACCTCGGCGCCTTCCTCGACCGCCGCCAACGCCTTGTAGGGGACGCCCCCCACCTTGCCGACGGAGCCGTCGCTGTTGACGGTACCCGTCATGTAGACGCCGTCCATGACTTCCACGTGCTGCAGGGCGGCGAGCAGCGCCACGGTTATGGCGCCTCCGGCGCTGGGCCCATCCACGGCGTCCACCTTCACGTCTGACGTGATGGTCAGTATGATGTCCGTGTTGCTGAAGGAGACCCCCATGAGCTCCTCGACCACCGCGGCCGCGGTTCTGACGCTAGTCTGGATGTCCATGCCGTTGAGGACCTCGGTGTTGACGAGGACCCTGCCCTGTCCCTCGACCAGCTCGACGTCGGCGCGCAGCACATACCCCTGGTAGCTCGTCTGGAAAAAGGTCTGCATCGTCTGGACCGCCAGGATGGGGATGCTCGCCTCCCCTATGATGCCGGATGCGTTGCCCGACGCGTCCCCCGACGCGGCGTAGTAGTTGGTGAGCTCCTTGTAGTAGTCGAGCTGGCTGGCGGACATGTTGAGCCGCTGCTCCAGCTGAACCGTCTTCTCGGCCAGCTGGTTGAGCCTGGACACGTACTCCGCCGCCTCGCCGCTCATCTGCTGGTTCAGGCTGTACATGTAGCCGCAGGCCGACGCCAGCACGACGTTGATGATAAGGCTGAGCGCCAGCAGCCCTCTGCCCCCTGCTCCACGCTTGACCGTGACCGTCTCCTCCTGCTTCGCATCCTCGTAGATACCCATGGACTCTGCCTCGGCAATACAGGCTGTATGATGCTTTTTACGGGTTTTTCAATATTACACCAAAATCTGCTCTCCAAAGGCGCCGGTGTCCTGATCACGGGGGAGACCGTCACGCCCATCGAGGGCACCCTCGCTCCCTGAAAACAGATCCAACCTAGGATCACGGGGAACGGCGCATGCACTTCCCCTCTCCTGCACACCTTATTACGGAGGCCCCTCAACTACATCCTGATTCTTCATGAGCCGCGTCGGCCTACTTCTGCCCAGCAGCAACACCACCATGGAGCCAGACCTCTACAGGATGGCGCCGAAGGGCGTCACCGTCCACACCGCCCGCATGCTGCTCCGCGGCGTCACCCCCGAGGGGCTAGAGGAGATGGCCGGCGAAGCCACGAGGGCGGCCCGGCTACTGAAGACTGCTGACGTAGACATACTCGCCTACGGCTGCACCAGCGGCAGCCTCATCAGAGGCGTCGAGTGGGAGAAGAGCCTCAAGAGGAGGCTCGAGGAAACAGCCGGAGTACCTGCAGTCACCACCGCGGGCGCCGTAGTAGACGGCTTGAGGACTCTTGGAGCGGAGAGAGTCTCCGTCTTCACTCCCTACACCGACGTGGTCAACATGCACGAGAGGTCGTTCCTCGAGGCCCACGGTTACAAGGTGGACACCATGAGGGGCCTTGGGCTCACAGACAATCAGAGGATCGGCAGAGTCTCCGGGGAGCGGCTTGAATCTTTCATCGCTCCCGCCCCTGGCTCTGACGCGGTCTTTGTCAGCTGCACCAACCTCCCCGTTATCCACCTCATAGAGACGCTGGAGAAGAGGCACCGGTTACCCTTCGTCACCAGCAACCAGGCCACCATGTGGGCCGCCCTACGGGGGCTTCATAAAAGCAATCTAGACGGCTACGGCACGCTGCTCAGCGAACACGTGTCAAAGTGAAGATCATATAAAACTCTTACAGGGAATGGTGGGCCGGGCCGGATTTGAACCGGCGATTACCGCGGTGTGAACGCGGCGTCCTGCCAGGCTAGACCACCGGCCCATCCTGCACCGTATTAGACGCGGCGCTAAACATAAAATCCTTTCCCATGCAGTCGAACAAGAGAGAAAAGGAGGTTAGACGGGCGTCAGCCAGTGCCTGTACTTGGCAACGTTCCCGGCCAGTATGTCGGAGTAGTACTCGGCTATCTTAGTGGTGATGGGACCCGGGTACTGGTCACCAAACTTGATGTCGTCGACGCTCGTCAGGGGTGTACACTCGCCTCCCGTCCCGCAGAGGAACGACTCGTCGCTCGCGTAGAGCTCCACCCTTGTGATGTCCCGTACCTCCACCGGGATGCCCAGGTCTGGTATGAACTCGATGAAGCATCCCCGGGTCACCGACTCCAGTATGGACGCCGTCACCGGCGGCGTGATCACCTTTCCGTCCCTCACCGTCATGAGGCACGCCCCCGTGGACTCGCTGACGAAGCCCCTGCTGTCGAGGAACACGGCGTTGTCGTAGCCGCAACGCTTGGCCTCCCTACTCGCCAGGGCTGAGTTGGCGTAGTTGGCCCACGACTTGGCTTGGGGCGGTAGGGCGTCGCTGCTCAGCCGTCTCCAGCTGCTCACCATGAACCTCCTCTCCTCCCCGAACCGGGGGTTGTCCCCGCCTAGAAGCGTATCGAAGCCCCACGTGGGCACCACGACGTGGCTATCCTCCTGCATCCCGGCCTTGGGCCAGACCCTCGGCTGTATGTAGGTGTTCCTCTTGTACCCGTTCGCCTTGATGGTCTCCCGCACAGCCTTCAACAGCTCCGCCTTAGAGTAGGGCATGGCCAGGCCGTCCACCTCGGCGCTCCTGAAGAGGCGGTCCACGTGCCGCTTCCACGCGAAGATGTTCAGCTTCCCCTCTGAAAGCACGTCGCCCTCCACGTAGGCCTTGATGCCCTCGAAGATGCCCAGGTATATGGGCTCCATCGCCGAGACCAGCGCCTCGCCGGTGGGTATGACCTTCCCGTTCATCCAACAGTACTCTGAACCCCTGAAACCTGCAGACAATGTAATCAATTATTACAACGACGGATCGCGTTATAGCAATTTCTAAAACACTCTAAGCGTACAGACTGTGGCGAGTGCCTCCAGATAAAGGAGTCTGCATGGGCTGCATAGCCATAAGAAAAGAATAGAGACGGGGAACCGGGTCAGCCGATGACCTGCTTGAAGACCCTCAGGTGGTTGCCGCCCAGTATCTTCAGTATGTCTTCGTCGCTGTAGCCGCGGCTCACCATGGCCCTCGTCATGTTGGGCATCTTAGATACGTCCTCGAGTCCCTCCGGCGTGGACCCGATGCCGTCATAGTCGCTTCCCAGCCCCGCGTGGTCAGGGCCCACAAGGTCCACGATGTGGTCGACGTGGTCCACCATCTTCTCCACCGTGGCCTTGTCCTTGTCCACGAAGGCGGGGGCGAAGTTCATCCCCATGACGCCGCCGTGGTCAGCCAGGGCCCGGATCATGTCGTCGGTGAGGTTCCTCGGGTGGTCGCAGAGAGTCCTGCAGTTGCTGTGGCTCGCGATGAACGGCCCCTTCATCACGTCGGCCACGTCCCAGAAGACCGTGTCCGCCAGGTGGGAGACGTCGAAGACCATGCCGAGCCTCTCCATCTCCTCCAGCGCCTGCACCCCCAGCTCGGGGAGCTTGCTCTCAGCCCTCTTGGCGCCGAGGCCGTCCGCGAACGGCGTCCTGTAGTTCCACGCGAAGCTCAGCATCCGGACGCCCAGCCTGTAAAAGACCCTGAGCAGCGCTATCTCACCCATGAGGGGCTCCGCCCCCTCCAGGGCCAGCAGCCCGCAGACGAGCCCCTTCTTCTTCGCCTCGACTATCTCGTCGTGGCTGGTCACCGCGACGATCCCGTCGTTGGCCTCTATCTCAGAGTAGAACTTGTCCACCATCTGGAGGGCCACCTGTGTGGCCTCCGGCACGAAGGCGCGTCTGCCCGTGTAGACCGCGAAGGTCTGGCACGTGACGCCGCCCTCGATCATCCTCGGCAGATCGATGTGCCCTCTGTCCGACTTCTCCCCGAGGCTACGGGCTGGCGGCATCCCGTGGGGCTGCGAAAGGAACTGCATCAGGGTGTCGCAGTGGGTGTCGACCACCACGGCCTCCATGTGGAGCCTCATGGCCCTCTCCTCCTGGGCCTTAGATAACTCGATCATGGATATCGGGTGTGTATTGGCTCTATAAGCGTTTTACACTTTCCCTGAGGTGGTACAGGGATTTAGTCAAACTTTAAAAATGAGGCGTGGCTGAGGTATTAGAGTTCGAGGCTAATAGATGCTCATCCGCGAGGTAATCCTAGAGAACTTCATGTCCTACGAGTACGCCCGCATCCCCCTCAAGCAGGGTGTCAACGTGGTCTGCGGGCCCAACGGCTCGGGGAAGTCCAGCCTGCTCCTCGGGATATGCGTCGCCCTCGGGGACACCTACACGGAGCGATCCAAGAGGCTCAGCGACCTCATCCGCTGGGACGCGGAGTCCGCGAGGGTCACCCTCCTCCTCAACAACGCCGTCCAGGAGAACGGGTACAGGCCCGTCCCCCAGTACAACATGGACGAGATCACCCTCACCAGGACCCTCCGCAGGGACGGGAAGTACGGGTTCAGGCTCAACCAGCGCAACGTCTCCAAGGCCGAGGTCGTGGACCTCCTCAGGAGCTTCGGGTTCGACCCCAACAACATGCTCATAATCATGCACCAGGAGATGCCCACCAGGTTCGCCAACATCAGCCCCCAGGAGCGCCTCAAGACCCTTGAGGAGGCCGTGGGCTTCGAGAGCTTCAGGCGGGACGTCGTGGAGGCCAAGTCCAAGCTAAGCGGCATCCTGAGCGAGGAGGAGAGCCTCAACCAGCTCCTCAACCAGGCCAGAGATACCTTGGCGTACTGGAGGGAGCAGAACGAGAGGCTCCGGGAGAAGAGGCAGCTCCAGAAGCGCCAGACCTTCCTGCAGCAGGAGATGGCGTGGAGCAGGGTGCTCGCCCTGGAGGCGGTTGTACAGCGGCTGCAGGACGAGCTGGGTGATACCGAGAGGGACCTCTCCTCAGCGGAGGAGGAGATGGAGAGGAACACCCAGCGGATCGTCGACGCCGAGTCCATGCTCGGCGCCATGAGGAACCAGTGGGACGACCTCATCGAGAAACGCATCGGGAGCGAGCGCCTCGTCGGCGTCAGCGAGCACGGCATAAACGCCTCCAAGGACCAGCTCACCCAGGTTGAGCGCATCATCCAGAGCTCCAGGGAGCAGAGGCGGCGCTTCGAGTCCGCAATAAAGACCCTGCTCGACAAGGCTCAGAGCGGCCCCACCACCCTCGACGACTACTTCACCCTCTTCACCGAGATCGAGGAGACCCAGACACAGACCTACGACAACCTCAGCAACGAGTTCCTTGGGCAGAGGAACACGCTGCAGGCGGAGATCACCTCCTTCACGGGGAGGCTCACCGAGGCCGAGCAGGAGGCCAGCAGGCTCGCCAGGGAGATGGAGGCGGTGCGGAAGAGGATCGACGACACCAACGACCAGTACATCGAGGGACGCATACAGCTGGCGCTCCTCAAGGACCGCCGCGGCAGGCTCAGGCGGAGGACGGAGCAGGTGAAGGCCGAGATCGACCGCACAACCCGGGACCTCAGGGACGCCGAGGCCGAGGCCCTCATCCGCGGCCCGAGGATAGAGACCGGCCGCAGCGGCGAAGACATACTCAACGAGATAAGGCGCACCCAGGGCATCCTCATGGGCATGGCGGACGTCCCCGAGGAGGCCGAGGACATGTACGAGACCTACAACGAGACCTTCCGGGAGATACAGCGGCGCATCGAGGAGGTCAAGGAGAGCCGCCGCCAGGTCCTGGAGGAGATAGAGAAGCGGAACAGGAAGTGGCGGGAAGTCACGGAGAACCTCCTGGAGGAGGTGAACGTCCGATACAAGAGGCTCCTCGCCAAGCTCCAGGCCGTAGGCGAGACCCGGCTCGTCAACAGCCACGACATCGAGGACGCCGGCCTCGAGATAATCGTCGGCTTCAACGGCGCCGCGCCGCAGCGGCTCGACCCGTACACCCACAGCGGCGGGGAGCGCAGCAGCTCAGTCATGGCGTTCCTCTTGGCGCTGCAGCAGAACGTCCTCAGCCCCTTCAGGGCCGTGGACGAGTTCGACCTCCACATGGACCCCCAGAACAAGGAGGCCGTCAGCGAGTTCATAGTCTCCACCATGGAGGGCACAGACGACCAGTACATGGCCATCACCCCCAGCCAGATCACCTTCAAGGGCCAGGACGTGCACATAATCATGGTCCACAAGACCGACGACGTCTCTGTACCTAGGCTCGTGGAGGAAGAGCGATGAGCGGCGAGCTTGAGAGCGTCATAAGCCTCTGCAGGATGGTGCAGAGCGGAAGGATCGAGCCCTTCGACATCGACTTCGACTACGTAATGGGCGTCATCAGGAAGCACTACCCGGGCATCAAGAACGTCAAGGGCTTCTGCCTGGACGCGGAGGCCCTCAAGGAGCTGAGCAGCGTGCTGGAGACGCAGAACAGGTGGATAGCCTACAAGAGCAGCACCCTCTACAAGGACCCCTTCATGCTAAGCCAGAGCCTCATGAGGATGGACATAGGCGCCATCGCCGACGCCTTCCTCAAGAGCTGGCACCCCGTCGTCGAGATGGAGCAGATCTCGGCGAGGACCCTCGCCGAGAGCCTCGGCTACTGGGGCGGCCTCATCCCGCTGGACGAACGCTGGCAGGATCTGGAGGTGGCCGAGAGGGAGACGGGCACCGCAACCATGCAGGAGGCCTACGACCTGGGGCTCATCCTCACGGAGGGGTTCGCCGAGCTACTGGAGGGGTTCTGGCGCGAGCTCGGGGAGAGGACCGGCGTGGGCGGCGTCATCGACTACTGGGACTGGATAGGCGCAGACACGTACAGGGACACGGTGTACCGGGCGTACATGACCGTCTTCATGGTGAGCCACGGCTACGCCAACGTCCACCACGACAGGCTTCTGGAGGAGACCAAGATCATACACAACCCGGAGCTCAGGCCGGACCCCGAGAAACCCAAGGTGAGCCTGCTCATGATGGTGGACTACGAGGAGTGGATGCTATGGCGGCAAGGCTGAAGAAGACGGAGAGGGCGTACGCCCGCAAGGTGAAGGACGCAGTCCAGCTGCTGTTCTTCAAGCACCACAGGCTCCCCGGCGTCAGGGGCTGGGAGCTGCGTAAGGAGCTGGGCAGCGACTGGAGGAACGTCCTGGACGTTCTGGACAAGCAGATCAAGCCCTTGGACCTTCAGGTGACCCAGGCGTTCGACGAGCCCGACATAGTCGAGCCCACCAATGCGCAGCTGCAGGACGCCCGCTACTACATAACCCTCAGGGGGACGGTGGACCAGAAGACGGCCAAGACCATCGGGTGGAGGATAGACGACATCGCCGGCCTCGCCGTCTCGGTGGCGTACCTCATCTCCAAGCAGGGTAAGGCGCCCAGGGTCGACGTTGAGAGGGTGCTAGAGGAGAAGCTGCCGGGTTGGAGGGTCAAGCTCAACCTGGACAGGTACATACAGCAGGGCTACCTCGGCGCAGACGAGCAGGGGGTCATGTACCTGGACTGGCGCAGCCGAGCCGAGATCGATAACAAGAAGCTGGTGAACCTCGTGGTCGGGTTCGGCAAGAAAGACCGGGAAGCCTAGTCCTTTTTGCCGCCCTCTATCGATGCGACCTCCACGAGCTCAGCCTCGGCTACCGTTATCACCTGCATCAGCCGCCGCTCGTCCCCTTCCAGGAAGTAAGCCTCCAGGGCCTCCTTCTGCGCGTTCACG
>DATKWN010000005.1:0-4941 GCA_035529515.1 Candidatus Krumholzibacteriaceae bacterium
ACGTCTTCAGGGTCCTCGACCGCTACGACCACGAGGGCAAGGTCTCGGCGATGGCGCGCACCACCGGGTACACGGCGGCCATCGTCGCGGGGATGCTCGCGGAGGGAAAGATAGGTGAGAAAGGCGTCATCCCGCCGGAGAGGCTGGGGATGGACCAGGGGTTCACCGAGGCTCTTCTGTCCGAGCTCAAGAAACGAGACATAGTGATCGAGGAGTCCCTATTCTAAGCTTCCCTTCTTTTCAGGTAAACTTGTAATACCCTTAGCAAATGGTATATGGATGGCTTTCAAGGCGGTTATCCTCGACTTCGGCGGCACCATCGCCGACGGCGGCCTAGAGTGGGAGCCCTACCACGAGGCCATAAGGATCATCCTCACGGGGAAAGGCTACGACGTGGAGATGGGAGAGCTGAAACGCGCCCTCAAGGGAGCCCTGCAGGAGCTAAACAAGTTACGCGCCCGCGGCAAGGAGAGGACGTTCGAGGAGGTCTACGCCATGTTTCTCCGGCGGCTGGGGATACCCGAGGACGCCGAGCTCCTAGGGCTTCTCCACGACAACTTCAAGATGTACTACAGGACCGAGTACCTCCACTGCGTCGAGGACGTCCTCAAGGAGCTTTCGTCCCGGTACAAGGTGGCGCTGCTCAGCAACACCATGAGCGACCAGCCCAGGGAGCTGCTCCAGGATAGCGGCCTCGACAGGTACTTCGACCTCATCGTCTGCAGCAGGGACACGGGCGTCAGGAAGCCCAACCCCGAGATATTCAGGCTTGTACTATCCGAGCTGGAGGTGGAGCCTGGGGAGGCGGTGCACGTGGGGGACAGCGTCGAGGCAGACATGTACGGGGCGCAGGACAGCGGCTTGACCGGCGTCTGGATACGGTCCCCGAATCAGCCGCCGTGGAACGGGTACGCCGTCGACAGCATCTGCGAGCTCCCCCGGCTTCTCCGGGAGATCGAGGCTGGGGAAACTTCTTAGCTCATGGACGCGGAGCTATTCAGCATGTCTCCCCTCGGGTGGTTCCTCGGGATTGACCTGAAGTACCAGCTGGGGATAGCCGTGTTCACGTTCACGGTTGGGGCGTACGCGGTGCTGTTCATCCTCGGGAGGAGGTGGCGCCGCGAGTTCGAGGCGCGGGGCGTCACCTACTGGAGCGCCTCCAAGGAGGAGAGGATGGAGGAGCTCATCTCAGAGGTGTGGGAGCCCAGGAAGATCACGGTGCTCTACGGTCTGAGCTACTTCTCCAACGGCTTCGTCCGAACAGCGTTCAACCTCTGGGTGCCTGTGTTCCTGCTTGACGAGGTGGGTCTCGGCACCATCGAGGCCAGCGCCTTCATGGGGCTCCTCTTCGTCTCGTGGAGCTGGAAGATGTTCGTCGGGCTGGTCGCCGACGTCTTCCCCATCCGGTGGAGGGGGCGGCTCTACAAGCGGAAGCCCTGGTTCGTCGTCACCGGCGTCCTCTACCTGGTCGGCATAGCCATCATGGCGGTGAGCGACATCGAGACGGCTCCCGTCTGGAGCGTCCTGTTCCCGGCGTGCGTCTCCATAATCACGGCGGGGGCTTTCTACGACATGGCTGCGGACAGCTTCGCCATCGACGTGACGCCCCCCGAGTACCACGCCAGGGTGATAGGCGGCGTGAGCACGGCGGGCCAGAGCGTCGGCGCCGCCCTCGCCACCGTGCTGCCGCTGTGGCTGCTGGATGTGGGCGGCTACAAGCTGGTGTTCTTGCTGGCTGGTGTCACCGGGCTGACTTCGTTCCTCTTCCTCACGGTGAAGGAGCCCGAGGCCGCTGAGGAGCGGGCGTTCAGCAGGGAGGCGGTGGCCTTCACGTTCACCGAGCGCACGGTGGTCATCGCCGTGCTCATAATGTTCTTCAGGTCGTTCACCATGACCCGCATCTCGTCTCCCCTCAACACCATGTTCACCATAGCCATACGGGAGGCCATACACGCGGACGTGGCCCTCGTGAGCACCCTGGGCCTGGCCGCCACGGTGGCTGGGCTGGCCGGCTCGCTCATCGGCGGGAGCTTCGCTGACAAGTACGGCCACAAGAAGGCGTTCATGATAGCCACCGCCGTCTTCGCCGGCGCGGGGCTCCTATGGGTCACCCTGTCCCCCGGCACAGCCACCGTATGGATCGTCGTGGTGGTGATGATATCCAGCTTCATGGAGAGGTTCTGGACGGGCACCGTGTTCGCGATAATGGCGGACGCGACGCCCCTCGCCATGAGCAGCACCGTCTACCAGATGTACATGAGCTGGAGCTGGATAGGCAACATCCCGGCCAGCATACTCATCGGCTACCTCCTAGGCATCAGCCTGAGTACCACGGTGCTGGCTCTGAGCAGCGTCAGCGTGGTGGTGCTCCTGCTGGGCTTGTACGTCAAGCCCTACGAGGCGGGTAAGGCGTCGAAGGTCTAGCCTGGCTCAACCCGGTTCCTTCAGCTTCAGACCATAGCTCAGTAGACGCGTGAAGTGTTCGTCGTCGGTCTCCAGCTCCATGCCTTTCGAGATGGCGGTGGCCGCGATGATCATGTCGGCCTCGGGGATCATCTCCCCCTTGGAGCGCAGCGACTCGAAGACGCGGCAATACTCGAGTATGGTGTCATTGTCCAGCCCGAGAACGGGGTAGTATCCCTCCAGGCTCGTCTTGAGCTCGGGCCGCTTGTCTTCCGCGACGCCTCTGAGGAGCTCGAGGAGCGTGATTACAGAGATCGACCCGGCCCTAGGTGCGCCGTACTGCAGGCCGTCTATGGCTATGCTTGTGTCTATCAGCGTCATCTGAGTCTGAATCTCTCCCTGAACTCCTCGCTTGAGCGCCGCATGTTCTCGTAGTCCTCCTCCGTGAGCATCTCACGTATCTTCTCGAAGGCGCGTCGCCGTCTCTCTTCCTCGGCTGCCTCGTAGATCTCGATGAGGTACTCCCCCCAGTCTTTGTCGCCCTTTCTTTTCTCTAGGATGGTCTTGACGTCTTTCGGGACCGAGATGGTCGAATACTTACCCATTACGTAATTATATAATTATATAATTATTTAACTTGTTGGCAGGTTCAACGCCACGACGATCAATATACACCGTTATTGGTACGATTATACACCGAAAACAGATGTAGTTATATTGTCTTGCATATGACGAAGTATTCCTGGGAAAACATTGATTAGTACCCCCACCCCTACTAAGTAGGGGTACCCCTACCACGTATTTTGACCCTCTGCCGAAACGGGAAAAGAGCGACCTATTCAACAGGGAGAGCGAGCTCGCACAGTTCTCCGATGCGTTAACCTACTCGTCACTGATCGTGATAGTGGGGCTCCGTAGGACAGGGAAAACATCTTTCATGAACGTGGCTCTGTCCGAGTCGAAGCACCCCCACATCGTCTTGGACATGCGTG
Source organism: Candidatus Krumholzibacteriaceae bacterium (assembly GCA_035529515.1). Lineage (GTDB taxonomy): Archaea > Thermoproteota > Bathyarchaeia > TCS64 > TCS64 > RBG-16-57-9. Next base: position 3,396 of record DATKWN010000005.1, read on the forward strand.
GCCTATCCTACAACCCATCACACGCGGAACTGGTCAGGAAAATAGAGTCCGCGTTCAACCTGATCAACAAGAGATGGCTCTCCATGATTCGGGACACGATCAAGCAGGTGAAAGGAGTGAGCGTCCTGGGAGCCTCGATATCCTTGGACTGGAGTAAAGAAGGGGTAGACCTCACAAGTCTCTTCGATAAAGTCGATGCGTGGGCAGAGGCAAACGATGAGAGGTTCCTCGTAGCCTTCGACGAGATTCAGCTGATTCGCGGCGATAAGGGCATCCCGCGGCTTTTCGCACACATAATCGACTACAACCAGAACATATGCTTAGTGGTCACGGGCTCAGAGATGGGTCTGTTATTCGATTTCCTCGGCTTCGACGACACGGAGTCTCCGCTATACGGTAGACACTACACCGAGATCAGAATGCGTAACTTTGAGCGCGACGAATCTGAGAGGTTTCTCAAAGCCGGCTTCCAACAGATAGGAGTCATCCCTCGACAAGGTGTGATGGATTACGCCGTTGAGAGCCTGGACGGCGTCGTGGGTTGGTTGACGCTGTTCGGAACCAGGTGCCGCGACCATAAAGATTCGAGTTCAGAGATCGTGGACGCCGTTGTCGCGGAGGGAGGCAAATTGGCGCGAGCGGAGGCGCTGAAGATAGTGAAGTATTCTCCGAGATACGCCGTGGTGTTGAATCATATCGCCAAGGCCAAGAAGGCGACTTGGAGTCAAATAAAATCGATATTGGAGGCCCGTGAAAACCGCGCCTTGCCTAATCCAACGGTCTCCGACGTTCTCAACAAACTCGTGAAAACCGGGCTCGTCGAGAAGGATGGGGGGTACAGCATCCCTGATCGCCTGCTCGAGAAGGGCATCCTTGAGAGCCCTCTTCCCGAGGACTAGGTACCCCCACCCCTACATGGTAGGGGTGGGGTACTTACGCGTCCACACCAGGAGTTATGTCTAGCCACCACAGTTCAGAGTAGCGTTGATTACGAGATAAAATCCCCCTTCCTCTACAGTTGAAGTGCCCGCCTTCTGGCAACCTCACCCGACCTGTGTACTTATCCGTGAAGTATTGTTGAAAACTGATACATACACAGGGATAAGTACCCATCCACGGATGAGGAGCCATGGCGTTACAGCTGGAGACGGTGGCACAGCACCAGCCTGCGGCGAAGGAGACCTACTCCGGCAGCACCATGGCCAACATCGACGAGTTGAAGAGACTCATATCCATGGACGTGAAGCTGACCCGCATGCTCCTCGACGGAGAGATCTCGGTCGAGCAATACGACCCGGTGTACTCCGGCTACGAGAACAGGTTCGAGAGCGCGCTGCAGCTCAAGGAAACGCACCTGAAGCGGTTCCAGGAAGACCTGGGCGTCTACCAGGGGAAGCTCGAGGAGGTGCAGGAGAAAAAGGAGCTCCTAGAGGCCAGGAAGGTGATCGGGGACACCCAGGAAGACTCGTACCTCCTCAAGAAGAGGGCGATAAACTGGGACATGACCAGGCTCCAGGCGGGCATCGACAGGAACCATAGGTGCATC
>DATKWN010000006.1:0-3700 GCA_035529515.1 Candidatus Krumholzibacteriaceae bacterium
GATGGCGGGGCTCGGGAGCGGGATAACCCTCGGCGTCACGGGCGTCGGGTTCCCCACTGGGTTTCTCGTCTTCTTCCCCAAGATACTGGGCAACCTAGTGGGCGGCTTCATCTACGCGCTCCGGCCCAGCTCCCCGTGGACCCTGCAGAGCGTGCTCCTGGCCGCGGCCCTCGTCTACCTGTGGTTCATGCTCAAGAACCCGGAGAAGGCCGAGGAGTAAGCAACCCATATATCTGCCACATGTTTAGCCTTTACCGGGTTTTTCCCCCCTCTGACCAGGTGGGAGGTGAGAGAAGGGTGTTAGTGATCAACTACTTCGACTGGTCGGGTACGAGGGACGGTCTCACGGGCTGGGTGGAGGCGGTCAGGTCCGAGTGCGAGAAGCAAGGCGTCAAGCTGCTGGGCCTCTACGGCCCTAGCCAGGTCAAGTTCAACTGGTGCTTCATCCACGAGGTGGACAGCCAGGAGCAGTACACCAGAACCCTGCGGAGCCTGACCATGCCCGCGGAGGTGACCCACCAGGTGATTCACTACTTCTGGCTCGACAAGTCGTTCACGAGAGAGCTCCCCAAGTACCCGCCGCAGCACTTCTTCGACGTTACGTAGAGGGGCATCGAGCCCCCCTAATTTTGGGTCTTCTTCTAAGGCACATAGTATGTGGCGGCCACCGACCTTCACAGGCTAGCCGCCTATCTTGACGCTCAAACCGTACTCCATCAAGACGCCGCGGAGCCGATCCAGGCTCTCGTCGGTCGGCGCCTCAGCTACAAACTGTGGCCCCGTCTCCCTGTTGAGGCGGTGAGCCTTCTCCGTTCCCACCTTGTGGTAGGGAAGCAGACAGAGATCGCTGAACCCTAGGCCCGAAACGTACTCGCCCATACGCCTGATGTTATCCTCGTCGTCGTTGACACCGGGGACGAGGGGCACACGGACGACGACCGCCCTGCCCCTGAGGAGCGCCAGGTTCGACAGCACCAACTCGTTCGACGCACCCGTGAACTTTTTATGCTGTATAGGGTCCATGTGCTTCACGTCGTAGAGGTAGAGGTCGGTGTATTCCATGATCTTCTCGAGGGCCGCCTGCTCGGCGTGGCCGCTGGTATCCACGGCGGTGTGGAACCCCTCCCTCTTGCATGCCTCAAGCAGCTCCGCTAGGAACATGGGCTGCATCAGGGGCTCGCCGCCGCTGAAGGTGACGCCACCGCCCGACTCGCGGTAGAACGTGGAGTCCCTGCGGACCTCCTCCATGACCTCCTCGACGCTCATCTCCCTGCCGACGAGCTCCAGAGCCTCAGCGTAGCACTCATCGACGCATGAACCGCATCTGACGCACTTCTCCTCGTCGATGACCAGCTTGTCTTCGATGGTCACGGCGCCCTCGGGGCAGCTCTCCTCGCAGCTTCGGCACCCTATGCACCTGGTCGGCCACCACATGAACTCCGGCTGGGGGTGCTTGCTCTCGGGATTGTGGCACCACGTGCAGTCCAGGGGGCACCCCTTGAGGAACACGGTCGTCCTTATGCCTGGGCCGTCGTGGATAGCGTAGTGCTTTATGTCGAACACGACGCCCATGAGAGACCTCAGCCCCTAGACGCTCAAAAACCTTTAGACAACTCCGGCGGCCTCTTGGTCACATCTTGTGACTACCATATGAGACTTCAAGAGGTGAGTCCACTTTATAAAGAAAAAACGGGTCACAAGCCTTGAAAGACATTGGAGTACAGTGACATACCGGCCACCAGGATACGTGGCTCGGGTCGTATGACCCTTCAAGGCTTCGGCACCGTTAAGGTCTCTGGGAGCGGCAGCATCTCTCCCGAGCGCATCTCCACCAGTGGAAGCAGCAGCCTCCCCGGGGGGCTTCACATAGGGGAGCTGAAGACAAGCGGCTCCTCCAGGGTGGAGGGCGAGATCCACGCCGACCGGATAGAGTTCAGCGGCTCCGCGTCCATCGACGGGGACGCCCATTTCGACCACCTCAGGAAGTCGGGGAGCCTCAGCGTCGATGGAGGCGTCTATGGGAACACGATGCGGGTCTCAGGGTCAACCACCATACGAGGAGACGCGGAGATAGCCGACGAGCTGAGGTCGAGCGGCTCCATCCGCGTCGAGGGAGGCGTCGAGTCAAAGGGCGTCGTCGAGCTGAGAGGCGTCTTCAAGGTGAGAGGCAGGATCAAGGCTAGGCACTTCGAGGCGCGCCTCGGGAAGGACCTAAGCGTAGCCGAGGAGGGCATCGAGGCCGACGTCATCGACGTGGAGCCCCTGCCCCGTGACTGGGACAGAGAGGGCGAGCTCAGGACCAAGGACGTCGTAGGCGTCAGAGAGGTAACCTTAGAGAACGTGGAGTGCGAGAACGTCAGGGGCGGCCGGGTGGTGATCCGCGGCGGCTGCAGGGTCAACGGGAAGGTGGAGTACACCAAGTCCATCGAGGTAAGCCCCAACTCATATCTAGCGCAAGAGCCTGTTAAGATCGTCTAAACGATCACACATGTCTGTGGAGGATGAGGGCGAGGAAGACCCTCAGGGTCTATTACAGAGGCTGCGATCCGAGTTCGACTTCGTGCAAGGCAACTTCCTAGTGATGGTGATGAGCTGGCTGTTCCTCGACTTCTTCACCGAGCTCCCCGGCACCTATTACCCGCTATACGTCAAGGCCCTAGGCGGCACAGCGTCCACCATCGGCCTCATTGGCGCGGTTCAGAATGTCGCCGTCGCCTTGGTGCAGATACCGGGCGGGTACCTCACGGACAAGTACGGCCGCAGGTGGCTCATCGCGTCCATGACCTTCGTCGCTGCCTTCGCGCGCCTCTTCTACGCCTACGCGCCGAGCTGGGAGTGGATAATGGTGGGGGCCGCCATCTCCGGCTTCTGCAGCATCTACCAGCCCGCGCTGGGCGCCATCGTGGCCGACTCTCTGCCCAAGGAGAAGAGGGGCATGGGCTTCAGCATCATAAATCTCATCACCAGCGTCTCGACGACCCCCGCCCCCCTCATAGCGGGGTACCTGTTCACGCTGTACGGGCTTGTGCCCAGCATGAGGCTGATCTACAAGTTGGTGTTCGTGGGGTTCATTGTGGCGGCGATCTTCAGGACTCGGCTCAAGGAGACGGTGGAAAGCCCCGCCAAGATAAACGTCAAAGAGATGCTGGGCGAGTACCCCGTCTCCCTGAGGGAGTCCGTGAACGTCTGGAGGCTGGTTCCATCCGCGGCCTTCGTCCTGTTCCTCATCAGCGTGATAACAAGCTTCGCCTCGGGGCTCTTCCAGCCCGTGTTGACTCTCTACATAGTGCAGGACCTGGGCATAGGTGAGGTGGAGCTCAGCTACATCATGACCGCCCTCCCGGTGACCATGATACTGCTGGCGCTGCCGGCCGGTAAGATGGTCGACAGAGTCGATAAACGGGTGCCGATAATGCTCTCCTTCGTCCTATGGGGCGCCGCGATACTGCTCCTCGTGTACGGTGACTTCTACAGGCTCATACTGTCGATGATGCTCGTCGGCCTGCTGATGATACTGGTGAACAGCGCCACCTCGGCGCTGTCCGCGGAGCTCGTCCCTCAGGAGCACCGCGGAAAGGTGAACGGCTCCAGAGGCTTCTTCGCCATGATAGCGGCGGCTCTGGGACAGCTGATGGGGGGCTGGCTCTACGACAACGTGAGCCACCAGATGCCGTTCTTGCTGGAGCTTGTGCTCATCGTG
>DATKWN010000007.1:0-18682 GCA_035529515.1 Candidatus Krumholzibacteriaceae bacterium
CAGACATGAAGATTGGTGAATGTCAGGGTTTTAGTTATGGGGTGTGGGCGCCTTGCCTCGTCTTGACGAGCCTGTGGAGGGTGTCCGGTAGGCCGGCTAGGAAGTCGCCTAGCTCGGGGAGGACGAGGCGGTCTATGAGGGTGATGGTGACCGCGATGCCGACCACGCCGTAGACGAAGCTGATGGGGTAGTGGTAGGTCTCCACGGTGGGGTCTGTGAGCCACCAGCTCAGGGGCGGCACGTCGTAGCCCGTGAGCACCACCGTCAGGACGACGCGGCTCACGTTCATAACGAAGACTAGGGCGGCGCCCAGTGCGACGGCGGCGGCCTTCCTCGCCCAGCCGCCTTGTTTCAGGGGCACCACGAGGCCGAGGATGACGCCGAGGACGTGGATGGCGCTGCACTCCCTGACGATGTAGACGTGGACGGGGCGCACCCCGCTCGTGAGGCCCAGGTAGACCAGGCCGCCTGTCACCCCGTAGCCGGACTCCAGGCCGCCGAGGCTCATCACCGCCGAGCTGGTCCGCGCCGTCAGGAGTTCCGCCCACAGGCTGGGCGCCGCCTGGAACACGAGGTAGAAGGCCATGAACACGGTAGCGTACACCGCAAGGTCCCTGGGGCTGTAGCCGCGGCTGTCCATGGTGAGGTATGGTGGGCCGGCGCTATTGAAGGGTTACCCTTACCTGTGGGTGCCAGCCTTCGGGCACCTGGTCTCGACGGCAGCCTCCAATGGCCCCTAATATCTCTTGAACAGAACGTCGAATTTGATCAGAGGTAATTAGCTTAAAAGACCCTTCCGGCGTCTATGGCCCGTTGAATCCGCAGGCTGGGCACTTGTACTTTCGGCCGAAGAGCCTGCACTTCTCGCATCGCCAGAGGGTGACTGCGCCGCAGCTGGGGCACTTGAACTTGACGGCCTTCTCATCGGGCGTTACCTTTCGTCCGCAGCTTATGCATGTAGCCATCGCGTAACCACTCCTAAAGCCAAGGCAGTCTTATTTAAAGATTGACCGCACGATTTCCGTTTCATCAAGACGTTGAGCCTGAACCGAATAAGCTTCTTTGTTCGGTTGTCATCATCTATAAGAGACAGCGGCGGCTCGGAACCAAGATGAACCGTTCTTGGTGTCAGTTGGTGTCCTGGAACTTAGGTCGTCGTGATTCAATTACCGTCCCACTCCGAGGACTTGGGCATGGGAAATAAACGCGTTAAGGCGATTACTTCAAAACGGCCCCACACTTCCAGCAAACCACAAGGTTGTCCGGAAGCTCGTAGCCACACCCTGGACAGCGCTTGAACCCCTCCCTGTGTGCCTCCGCCTCCACCGTCTCGAAGCTCGCCTCAGCGCTCATGGAGCGAAAATAGGGCAATCAGGTTTCATGCTTTATGGAACATGGATCGGTTAACCATCCACCGTTGCCTACCGTTTATACTCGTCTAGCCATCCCCTGACCTCGGCGATTGAAGCCGATCTCTTCGTGTGCTCACAGTGAGACGCGTAGTACACGCCCCTCCCCGGGTCGAACCAGATCTCGAAACCCCTGTACCTCTCGACTACCCTCGGGTAGCCGGCGTCCCCCACACCCAAAGCCGTCACCTCAGCAACGAGACCAGCTCTCCCAGAGCCGCCACCCCGACGCCTCGGAGGAGCACGTACAGCAGCCTCGGGTTCCTCACCGCCTCCCTGATGACCCCCGCCTGCAGATCCATGTCGCCCCTCGACACCAGATCCCCGAGCACGCCCTGAAGACCGGCTTCCCTGAGGCCCGCGAGCAGCCTGTTGAACCTCTCATCAGGTATCCTGTTCAGCAGACGCCGCGCCGTGTACATGGTCTTGAGCTCCCTCCCGTAGAGGCCCCTCCACCGCCTCTCGTACCCGGATAGCCGCCCCCAGCACGTGTCTCCGCAGCCTAGGGCGTCGACGGCCGTCTCCCCGGCCAGCCTGGCGCACAGCCCACCCACGACGACGCCTCCACCCGTGGTGGCCTTCACCTGCCCCGCGACGTCCCCGGCCAGCAGAAGCCCGCTGTACGCGGCCCTGTCCACAGGCGGCCCCGTGCAGATCTGGCCCGCCGTCACCCCCTGCAGCTTGGCTGCGCCGAACCTCCTCCTCACGAAGCCCTTGAGGCGGTCGTAGCCGTCTCCCCTGGCGGTGCCTAGGCCGCACCGAACTGTGCTCTCGTCGATGGGTATGACCCACGCATAGAAACCCTCGGCGAGCTCGTCGCCGAACCAGACCTCGACCATCTCCGGGTCAACCTCCACGCCCCCGATCTCCGTGTTGTAACCCGTCAGGATACCCGACTGCCCCGTCTCTATCCCGCTGCGGCGGAGCAGCCTGCCACCTGCGCCCTCCGCGTCCACGACTATCCAGGGCTCGTCCTCGCCGCCGCCCACCGTGAGGCCCATGCATGTGCCTTCCATGAATCGCAGACGGTCGACCCTGGTGGAGAGCATGAACTCGACCCTCGCGTCCATCGCGGCGTCCGCCAGGTACCTGTCAAACCTGCCCCTGTCGACGACGTACGCCCTAGGCTTCCGATCCCTGATCTCGATGAACTCTCCGTCCGGAGCGTATACGCGTCCACCGTAGACCCTGTTCTGGATGAACTCGTCGGAGGGATCGACCCCCAGCTTATCTAGGCCTGTGACGCTCAGCACCCCGGCGCAGTGGTTGGGCTCCCCTATGACCGGGTGCTCCTCGTAGACCTTCGTAGTGAACCCTTCCTCAGAAATGACGGTAGCCGCGAGGATTCCCGCCGGGCCTGCGCCCACCACGGCTGCCTCGGGCTTCAAAGGGGTCAAACCCCCTAGCTGCGTTTTATGGTCTCGTAGAACTCTACTTCGTCGAGCTCCTCGAAGTAGCGGAGAATGTCCAGGGCGACGCCCCTCTTAGCGATCTGTATGTTCTCGCCGAAGAAGACCTGGTCAGAGACCCCGATCCGGAGCTTCTTCTTGGTCTTCCTGAGCTTGAACTCGCCTGTGTCGATCCCCAGGAACCTTCGGCCGATGAGGGCCTCCATCTTCTTCTTTTCGTCCGTGACGTTCTCCGTGACCCTGAGCTTGTAGACGATCTTCCTGCCGGCGAGCGGGTGGTTGTAATCCACCTGGACCCTGCCCGCGCCCACGCTCCTCACGATGGCTTGCCTTCCGTCGATCTCAAGCTCGGCGCCGATCACAGGGTTGAAGCCCTTGCTGCGCAGCATCCTGTACGGGATCGTCTGCACGTTGTCGGGGTTCCGTTCGCCGAAGGCCTCCGCCGCCGGGATCTCTATGTCGGTCTCCTCGTCGAAGGGTACGCCGGGGAGCCGCTGGTCGAGTCCCCTGAGGACGTAGCCGTCACCCACGATCACAAGCCTGGGACCATAGGTTCTGCCCTCGTCGTAGACGCCCTCCTCGCGGGCCAGCTCCTCGTCCGTGGTCTCTATGATCTCGCCCGTCTCATCTGCGCGGCCCGTCATCTCCACCATTATGAAGTCGCCTTTATTCACGGCGTTCTCGTAGCGGGCCTCCTCTTCCTCGGGCTCCTCCTCGGGGGCCTCCTCCGTGGCCTCCTCTTGAGACCCCTCGATAGCCTCAGCCGCCTCCTCCTCGGCCTCCTCTTCTTCCTCTTCGGGGGCCTCAGGTTTCTCTTCTTCGCTCATATGTCATTCACCGTTGAACGTGATTAAACCAAGTTACCTTGGATTCTACGGTCTTAACGAGGCAAGAGATTTAAAGTCTTTCTCTAAATCCGCGGGAAAACCAAGCACAAACCAGGTTTTCAAGAGAACACTTACCAGGCTATCAAGACAGCCTTCTTGGAGTCCTCTTTAAACTCGCTCCTGTCGAGCCCACCGTAGACCTCGTTGTTTTCCCATCCTGCTGAAGCAGCGAGCTCCACAAACTCCCGCCGAGTGTACAGCATGTTGTCGAAACGGATGGAGCCGACGTACTCAAGGTCTTGTCCGCGTGGCCTATACAATCTCCAGACGGCGCGGAGCCTCGACGCCTCCTCGTCGAAGAATGACTCCTCAAGCCTAAGCATTTCCCCAACCATAGAGTACTTTTTCCTGGTGAGGCTATTCTCCGCGTAGCTTCTGTTCATCATCTCGACGACTAGCACGCCTCGTTCAGTAAGCTCCTTCACCTGGGTCAACACGTCTCTGTCCGTCTCAGCGTCGTAGTAGCCTAGGGACGTGAACATGCAGATGGCGGCGTCGAACCTGTGGCCGCCTAAAATATCTTTCAGCCTCCTCATGTCGCCGTGGACGAAACTGCAGCTCCCGGACAAGCGTTCCACGGCGGCGAGCTCCTCTGCCTTCGCTATGTACGCGGGTGAGATGTCTACGCCCACGACTCTGAACCCGTGTTTAGCCAACGCGGTGGAGTGCCTACCAATGCCGCACGCCAAGTCCAAGACCAGACCACTCTCCGGGACGCCGAGCTCGCCGAAGATGCTCTTTAGTTGCCTCGCCTCCTCCTCGGCCTTCTCCAGCCGACCCAGCAGCTCGGGGATGAACAGCAGCGGGTTCTCGATGAAGGTCTCCTCGGTCCAGTGTTTAACCGACGCCATAACCGAGTCATGGAGTGAGCCGGAGCTTATAGAGGTTGGTGGGCCTAGAGAGGTCGATTATCTCGTTCATTTTTCTCGGTTTTCAGTGTGATGAGTACTTGGGGGGGCAAGAAGGCAACTTTTACAGTGACTTTCTCGCCTAAACATTCTATAGTAAAAGTTCCAGTAGATCTAGCCTCAAACGTGGTTTTCCCCCATAATACTCTTGATCTCGCCGGTACAGTTGTAGATGAACCCTTAATATGATGAATCATTGAATCATCACTGAGCGGAACGTGTATCCAAACACTTGTTCCAACAGATAATTCTCCTTGCTCAATTCTCACGGGCCTTAAACGGTCGTTGTATAGATATACGCTGATTTCGATGTCTTCCCCAAGAACATATGTATCACTATCTGTATGGATCTCGACAATTAATTCCCTAGGTTCAACGATCGGCGTCTCACCAGTGAGAATAACATAACAATATCCAACTATAATGATTAAGATAAAAGTCGTCATTAAAAGAATATACAGATTCTTGTTAGACATCTGCTAACAGTGAATCACAATCCATATATTTATGTTTAGTTTTAAATTTAATTCATCTAAAAACTAGAACTTTTATACGTTTATTAAATCTTTAAGGTGTTCTCATACAAGTAGTTTATCTAAACTTTTTTTGAATGTATTGTTGATGAACGTTATCGCCATACCTTGATGCCTTTCTCGTGGAGGTACTGGGTCGCTAGGTTGGCGACGTCGTGGCCTAAAAAGCCGTAAAACAGGAGTTATATGTCATGAGCTTGGATGGATTGATTATCACGTTCAATATTCTTGTTTTCCTAATATCAACTCAAAGACGGAGCAGATAAAATAGTATCAAGACGTTGCACACTGACGTGGGAGAGGCGGATTTTCCGGACAGGGGCATCCATCGCCACCATCGATTTTATCAGGTAATAAGACTATGTTGGTTTCTACATTAATTCAACAGAGCACCGCTAAAACAGTGTAGAGAAAAGCTATCTCTCAACGTAGGCGTCCTTAGACGCAAGCGGCGCAGTCTGAGGCTCCAGCCTCGTTTGCTCCTCTAAGGCCGTGTCCAGCGAAATGGCGGTGACCAGTTCCTCGATCTTGCCGACCACGTAGTCCTCTCTGTTGAGCCGGTAGAACGTAGCCTTGCCCACCTTCCGGGTGTCCACGAGGATTCCCATCTCATGGAACTTCGAGAGCCTCGCGCTGACGGTCCTAGGGTTAAGCCCCGTCGCCTCGCATACCTCTTTCTGCATGAAGTCGTTCAGGGGGAAGTCCATGAAGAAGCTGATTATCCTGGTCTCCGGTGAAGACCCGAATAAATCAACGAGTATAGTATCGTTTAACTGTGACAGCCATACTCACCGTTTTACATTACCCTACCTCAAAATATAAATAATGCGTTTTGTAAATGTATTATTTGAATTTTATGCCGCCGCGTATCCTGTCAGACGAGGAAGTGATGGCCATGAATCTGAACTTCCTCCTGAAAAGAGGCAGGTGGGGCGGGAAATACTACAACAGACAGAGGATGACAAGGTACCTCGGAATCCAGGTCCTCAACGATGGGAAGAGGGTGGGTAAATGCCTCGATGAGTTACTAAATGAAAGGCTCGTTTGGCAGTCAAAGAAGGGAGCCACCGTGTCCCTTAACCCTCACCTTTCAGCCGAGATAACCTTCTTCATAGAAAAGTTCCTGAAGGCTGACTCGTAACGGAAAGACCCCCACGAGGGGTTGAATGATGGTGGGCCTGGAGGGATTTGAACCCACGCCCACCCGGTTATGAGCCGGGTGCTCTAGGCCAAGCTGAGCTACAGGCCCAACCCTCTGTGATAACAGAGAACCCAGATATAAAAACATCCCCGCACCGGTAACAATTATAAACCGGCTATAAGCTAACAATTGTACGCGCTCCTGTGGTGTAGACCGGCCAAGCATTCCGGCCTTTCGAGCCGGAGAACCCGGGTTCAAATCCCGGCGGGAGCACCAACCATAATACTCCCATCACGTAGACTAATGTCGTGAGACTCCAGGCGGCCATCGAGACCGGAACCACTGGTCTCTGGTATGGAAGGTTAGCCAGCCTCATAGGCACCCATGCGAGGGCAACCAGCAGAGAAAACCTTCTCAATGAGCTGGGCGAGGAGCTCCAATATCACCTTGAATGGCTGAGAAGAAACGGAGAGGAGGCACCCGTCATCGAAGACCCGGTGATCGATGTCGCCGAGGAGGTCTCAGGCGTCCAGCTGCTGGGCGAGTCCGGGGGAGAGGTCGCGTTTTTCCGGTTCGACGAGGAGCCTGTGTCCGACGAGCCGCTGCTTCGATGCATAAGGTACATGGGCCATAACAGGCGAGAGATTCTCCAGACGGTGGACGGCCTAACCGAAGAGGAGCTGAGCAACGTGCCCCCCGGTAAGGGCAGGAGCATCAACCAGATACTCCAGCACGTCTGCAACTCCGAGGAGTGGTACCTGTCCCGCCTCGGCGCCGAGGCCGACCCGCTGTACGAGGCGAAGCTGTGTAGACCGGTGTCCCAGGTGGACAATCTGCCGGTCTACGAGAGGATGAAGGCCGTGAGAGAGGCGTGCGTCGCGTCCCTACGGATACTGGTTCCAGTCAAGAACGGGTTGACGCTGACGAGGGCCGAGTACTCGTCCTACCCCGGTGAGAGGTGGTCCACCAGAAAGGTCCTACGCAGGTACCTGGAGCACGAGAGGGAGCACATCTACAACATCAGGGAGTACCTCGGCGTACAGCCTAGGCCTACGACCTCTAACGCTAAATAACCTCTCGCCAACCTTAAACGAAGTGAATCGTCTTGACGGTCGTAGACATCGCCAAGGATCTGATAGCCTTCGACACCAGCGGGCCCCCCGCGAGGGAGCAGCCTTGCGCCCAGTGGATCAAGGACTTCCTCGAGGACACCGGGTTCGAGGCCGAGCTACAGGTCGTCGAGAAGGACCGCGCTAACGTGATAGGCAAGATGGGCCGGGGGAAGGGGCCGGGCCTCGTCCTCTCAGGCCACATCGACGTCGTCCTCGCCGGCGACCCAGGCCTCTGGAAGGTAACCGGTCCATTCGAACCAGTTGTTAAAGACGGTAAGCTCTACGGCCGCGGCGCCTGCGACATGAAGGGCCCGGACGCCTGCATACTCCAGGCCGTGAAGGAGCTGGCCAAGGAGAGCTACAAGAGACAGCTAAGCGTCGTCTTCACGGCGGGCGAGGACACCGGAGGCTGGTACGTGACTAAGGTTCTCGAGGAGGAGAAGATCACCGTCGCCGACGCCATGTACGGCGTCATACCCGAGCCCAGCATGATGGAGATAATACCCGTCCACAAGGGCAGCGGCGGAGCCGAGGTCCTCATCCACGGCAAAGCCGCCCACAGCAGCAAGCCCGAGCTCGGGATCAACGCCAACCAGAAGGCGGCCGACTTCCTCTACGCCCTCAGGGGGCTCCAGAGCAAGCTGGACGAGACCAGGCACCCCCTCCTGGGACCCACCACCGTGGAGTGCACCATGATGAACGGCGGCTTCAAGTCCAACATCATCCCCGACCAGGCCAGGCTGACGCTGAACTTCAGGCTCATACCCGAGCACAAGGACCCGGAGGTATCGAGGAAGTGGTTCGAGGACATAATCGCCTCTTTATCCTCCAAGGACCCAGAGTTCAAGGCCGAGTTGACCAGCCACAGAGCAAGCGAGCCCCTCGACGTCCCCCTGGACAGCCGGATAGTGACGACCCTCAGAGAGATCCTGGGCACAAGGACAGTGGGGGCGCCCTACTACACGGAGGCGGTGAACTACACGAGGGCAGGCATCCCCACGGTGATATGCGGCCCAGGCAGCATAGATCAGGCCCATACACCCGATGAGTACGTCTCGCTGGAGCAGCTTGAGCTCGGCGTCTCGACGTTCAAGGAAACCGTCAAACGTATCTGCCTATAAACGATCTAATTCACCTCAATATTGTGTATTACAAGTGTAAACATTTAGGTTGACGCACACATCTGACCCATTATTCTCAACATGAGAGAGTAACAAACATCCTTCGAATAACAATCTATAACAACTTATATAAATGAAAGAAATATAGAATAAAAATAGGCGAAGAAATTGAGTGACGTAAAGTTCGACTTAAAACCAGTTCAGAAAAAGCCTTCAAGAAAGTATAGAAAAGGCAGTAAGTATGACCCTATCATCGACAGCTTCCTAGAAAGTGAACACGATCTAGTAAAGGTAGAAGTGTCTGGAAAAGACGCCAACTATCTGAGAACTCAGCTCAAGAAGAGAATCGACGCCCGTGAACTTCAGAGCAAGATCGAAGTCTCAGTAGTAAACAATATTGCCTACCTGGAAAAGATGTAAATTCCTTCAACTTTTTAACTCCATTTTTTCATTTCTTACAATCATATAGTAGTGTATTGTCTAGACTATTATGAGGGCGCTACGTGAGAACAGCTGTATACTTGGAATCAGATCTCGACCGTGGGGCAACCTAGCTTGGAGATGACCTCGTCCTCGGCCCCGGGCTCCAGCTTGAGGGTGTATAGGTGTCTACTCGTACTCAGCTTGAGCTTGACGTTGTCTGGGTTCCGCTTGATCCTGCACTCGGTGGCCTTCTCTGAGAGCTCCACGAACTCGTCCTTGTCGAATACTTCGATGGGCAACGTTTTCACTCCGTGTCCATGAAAGAAAGGGTGCTTGGTTTTAATGGTTTCGCTTATACCTCGACGGTCTTGGGCTCCTCCACGAGCCTGGCCACCAGGAAGAGGCTGGCCACCAGGAAGGCGACGTTGAGGTACCACGGGTACATGGGGTTGATCTCGTAGATGTAGCCGTTCACGAGGCTGCCCAGCATGCTGGGTACGAAGAGGATGAAGCCCTGGGCGTAGCCGCCCCCGCTTATCCCGAGGCTAACGCCTTGGCCCAGGCCCGCCATTATCCTCCCACGCACGTTGCGTGGGATGGTGTTGGCGAGGAACACGCCGGAGCTTATCCAGATGAAACTCAGACAGGGAGGTCTCATCCGCCTTGTACCCGGCCTCCGGCTTCTGTAACGCATCACGTAACTGGGTTTACGCGATTTTTATTCCTTTGGGCTTGAGCATCGGCTAAATGATATTCCATAAATAATATTATTATGCTTTTTAGTCATTTTATTTCCTCGCATATTAAATCCTTTTCTACCTCACACCTTCAATATTATAAAAATCGTTATAAATTTGAGGACAATATCTTCTTCAACAAAGTCGATCAGATTCGGTGAATGATTTGAAAAATGTATTTATAAATAGACTGGGCCGCGTAGCTTTGGATGATCAGCCCCTCGAGATATGTGAGAGGAAGGGGCTGGGGCACCCAGACACTATATGCGACTCGGTGATGAACAAGATCTCGATAGAGCTCTCCAAGGAGTACATGAAGAAGTTTGACGTGGTCCTACACCACAACGTGGACAAGAGCCTCCTGGCCGCTGGGGTGGCGATCCCCCGGTTCGGAGGAGGCGAGGTAGTTGAGCCCATGCTCTTCGTCTTCGGTGATCGAGCCACATTCAAGGTCGGGGACGAGGAGATACCGGTAGACGAAATCGCCGAAAGAAGCGCCAAGGACTGGCTGAGAGAGAAGTTACGCTTCGTGGACCCCGAGAAGCATGTGAGGTACCAGAGCCAGATCAAGCCGGGGTCCATCGCGCTGGCAGACATCTTCGAGAGGAAGGGAGACTTCCTCGGCGCCAACGACACCTCGGCGGCCGTAGGATACGCCCCGTTTACGAGGACCGAGAAGATCATCATGGAGCTGGAGAACCACCTGAACTCGAAGGAATTCAAGAGAAGCTACCCCGAATCCGGGGAGGACATTAAACTCATGGGGCTCCGCAATAAAAACGACCTGAACATTACGGTTGCCATAGCCTTCGTCGACAGATTCATCGAAAGCGAGGACGACTACTTCAAGAAGCGGAGCGAGACATACGACGCCATCACCGAGTTCGTCCACGACAAACACGTCTTCGACAAAGTAACCATAGACCTCAACGCCTTGGACGTCAGGGGGCGCGGCATCGACGGCCTCTACCTAACCGTCACGGGCACAAGCGCGGAGGCTGGGGACAGTGGCCAGGTGGGGCGTGGTAACAACGTCGTCGGCGTCATACCGCTGAACAGGCCCATGAGCAGCGAGGCCGCCGCCGGCAAGAACCCCGTGAGCCACGTGGGCAAGATATACAACGCTCTATGCTACAGGATAGCCGACAGGATCATAGCCGACGTGCCCGACGTAAAGGAGACATACGTCTGGCTTCTGAGCAGGATCGGGCGCCCCATAAACGATCCCACCGTGGTCTCGGCTCAGGTAATTCCTGAGCAAGACACGGAACTCAAGACGTTGACGCCCCAGATAGAAGAGATAATAGGCTACGAGTTCGACCACCTCGCAGAGTTCTGCGACGACCTAGCTAAGGGCATCATAACCCTGTGTTAGGCTTTTCTGGTAATCACAACAATCCCTGAGCGGACACTCGCCGCACAGGGGATTTGTCTTCCTGCAATACTCTTTCCCCAAACGCACAATTGAGCGATCGTAGAACAGGTACTTGTCCCGCGGTATGAGCGTATGTAGTGAACTCTGGGTCTCCTCTGGGCTGGCGTCCATCGGCGCTAGGCCGAGCCGCTTGGAGACCCTGGAGACATGGACGTCAACCGGTATCGCTGCCTCGCCGAAACAGTGTGTCAGCACTATGTCCGCCGTCTTTGGGCCGACCCCTGGGAGAGTTAGGAGCGTTTCCCTGTCCCTTGGCACGTCGCCGTCATTACGCTCCATCAACGCCCTGCAGGTCCCCGTAATATGATCGGCCTTCTGACGGTAGAAGCCGGAGCAACGTATGAGATCATGGAGTTCCTCTCGGCGCAGCCCCAAGATGTCGCCGGGCGTCGAGGCTCGTGAGAAGAGCGTCTCAGCAGCCCTCTCAGAGTTGCTATCTCTTGTGCGCTGGGACAGGATGCATCCAACGAGTGTACGAAACGGGTCGTGTCTCGACGGGGTCTCCAACAGATCCGGGTAAGCCTCGGACATTTTATCGATAACGGCGCTAACCTTGGGGTCTATTGCTGAGCAGCTCCTCGTGTCTTCTCCTCAGGAATTCGGGTAGGCTCTCGCCTCTGCTCTTCGCTATCCTACTCAAGGCCCTATGGACCCCCGTGGAGTACTGGGCCGCCTTCTTCGGTCTGTCGCTGACCTCCGCCGGGAATCCGAGGTTTTTAGCCAGCCTCCTGAGTATGGTCTTCCTCGGTTCCTCGATGTTAGGCGGGAGCTTGTACTTTGTCGGCACTCCCAGCCCGAACATGATTATTCTGGCGTCCGCGAAGGGCAGCACGAGCCGGGCGCCCAGGTCTTTGCAGATCTTGGTGTCCCTGTCGTAGTTGTCTCTCCAGGACTCCACCACGTCCCTGTACATGGTGGCCCTCACCTTCTCTCCTTCCGTAAGCCACTGCTTCATGTACTTGTAGTAGCCGCCGAAGAGCTCGTCACTGCCGTTACCCGAGAAGATGGTTGTGTGTCCACCCTCCATGGCTTGTTGTGCGGCGAAGTACAGGGGCGCCGCTACGCCTATCTTCATGGGGCTCGGGTCCTCTACGCTCAGTATTATTTCGTCGAGGCTGTCCTCGAGTTCGTCCTTGGTGAAGGGATGGATGTTCACATCCAGGCTCAGGGCTTCGGCTGCTCTTCGCGCCTCCCTGTATTCCCGTTGGTCTCCGACGCCCACGCATATGAGGTCTAGATCGCCGCCGGCCTCTTTCAAGTAGTGGGCGGTCAGGGTGCTGTCGATGCCGCCTGAGAAGGCGACGGCTCCTCCTCGTGTTTTCCTCACAACATCCTCGGATACTTCAGTGAGCAGTTCATGAAGCGTCTCCGTGCACTGGCTTTCAGGCTGCCCCGACTGCTGCGGCTGCGTAATCCTCTTCACTTCTATAATATTGTGTCCTTCTTTCGACAGTTCCACCAGGGTCCCCGGTATTACGGGGGCGGGCTCTATACTTATCGCCATCAACGCCTTCATGTTTGAGGCGGCTGCCAGGGCCTCATCGTTGACCCCATGGTATAGGGGGACAGTACCAACGACGTCTCTCGCCAAGAAAATTCTCTCACCGTCTATCGCGACGGCTGAGAATGCGCCGTCCACATCTGAGACCAGCTTCCTCATTCCTTCAGCGACCTCGTTTTTTAACAATTCAGCCGCGTGGATGGTGTCCGGCTCAACGGTGCTGAATATTAAGCCATCGAAGACCAAGGCTCCGGATTGCTGTAGGAGTGGCTGCTGTGGGAAAGCTGATATGCTTGATGACCTGTACGCTATCAGAGATGAGCCCATGCTAGGCATGGCCTTGAGGGATCTGTCGAAGAACTCACCCGTCTCTGGGGAGGCGATGCCATACAAAGGGGGCTCTGGGCCTCCCGTGGCTCTAAGCATTCTATTGAGGTGGCTGGTTACGTCTTGCCCCTTCCTGCCTAGTACAGCTGCGATGTATCCCATTGCAGGGTCTTTCATAATCGATGAATATCTTTGTTGTTATACCTGATAGTCCTCTGCCTGCTCAAGTATCTCGTCCACCTGTCCCTCCATGAGCATAGCTCCGTGTAGGAAGCTGCCCTTACGTTTGTCGTCTGCTAGAAAGGTCTCTTTTATGGGGTACGGCTTCTTGAAGCGTATCAGGGGTTTTAGTGTGAGGGCGCACCTCCAGTTGTTCTCCCTGCAGTAGTTCTCCTCCTCTGGGCTCATCTCCCAGAGCATCTCTACTTTATCTGTGACGCCGTATCCTAGGAAGCTGTCGCCGGCCTCCGTCTTCTTAGCTAGGAGGATGGGTGTGCCTCGTTTCCAGTTCCTCATGATCCCTGAGTAGTATTTCTTTATCTCGAAGATCTGTTCGACCCAGTCGTCTGTGCTTACTCGAAGTATGTAGCCAGGGTTCTCTTCGGAAATCATAACATCAGATTAATTGTTAATATTATATAAAACAAATGTGGTGTTTAACCCTAAAAACTGAGGCGCTCGGCTATCTATTTATGGATGTGTATAATAATACATAAAACTAAAAAACTGTTCTTATGTTATTTCTTAATATTTTTATCTAGTTTCTCTTCTTCTTTAGCTAGTTGTTTTTTTTTCTTTTTTGGCTGCTTTATCTTTTTTATTGGTTGATTTTTCTTCTTCTTCTACTGGAGGGATCTGCTGGTGGGTTTGCTGGGGGATCTGCTGGTGGGTTTGCTGGGGGATCTGCTGGTGGGTCTGCTGGTGGGAGCTCTTCTTCTGCTGTTTCTATAACTTTTTTATCTTTGTCTTTCTCTTCCTTTTCATACTTTTTGTCTTTGTCTGGCTTCCTTGAGTTCTCCGCCTTTTCCTTGAACTCTTTCTTTAGTTTATCGAGTTCTTTGCTGAACGTCTCTATTGTGCCGTCTTCCTCGGAGGTGTCATCTCCCTCTTCGACCTTTTTCTGCTTCTGCTCTAATGTCTTCTGAACCTGGTACTGGAGTTTCTCGATTGTCTTCAACGTCCTTGCCGCTTCCTTGTCCGCCATTTCGTTAACGTCGTCCTCTATCTCGAACTTCGTTACGATTAGTTCGTCGATGGCGTCATCGTAATCGCCCTTTCTAATTTTTTCCATGATGTTTTCGAGCTTCTTTTCTTCGTTCTCTATAGCCTTCTCTAACACCTTTGAGTCCTCTTCGGACAGGTAGTCTTTCAGCTCGTTGATGTGTTCACTGACTGTGGCGATTTTCTCTTTAACTTTTTCCTGGATCTTGATCAGGCGCTTTTCCTTAGCAACTTTGATTTCCTCCTCAAGATCCCCTGGAGGCTCCGTTTCCTCTGGTGACGGTTTGTCACTTTCATCTGTTTCTTCGAAGCTTTCCTCGGCCGCCTCTGGGCTGTAGCTGAGGTATTTCTGCCAAGTGTTCCTGAACTGTTTCAAAGCGTACAAGTACAGTTTAGTGGCCTCCTTCGTGTCCTCCATCTCCTCGGCCTCGTCCATGGCATACAGCGCTTCCCGTAGTTTTTCCATGATGTCTGGCGGGAGCTCTAGTTCTAGGAGGTATAGGAGTTCGTCCCGTCTCGCCTCAGCTGCCGCTTTAATCTCTTCGTAGACTTTGTCGTTTATTTTTTCGTTCTGGCCGTCTTCATCGCCATTATCGGCTCCTGTGTCAGCGTATGCCATCTGGGCAAACGGGGCAGCCACTAGTAGCAGTAATAGAACCATGGCGATTAGCTTAGTCCTCATTATCGCTGCACTTGTACATTTGGATACATTTCTAGTATTAGAAGAACCCTGTGGAACGATCTGGAACGATCTATCCAACTTAATACACCGTTTTTGATAAAATCATAATATAACTAGTATTTATACATTGTATTCGACGTGAATAACGATAAGAATATGGCATAAATTTATTAAAAAATCGTTTATTGGATATATATTTCAAATCTGTATCTATAATACAGACTGGGGTGGTTCCAGGGTTTCATGGGCAAGATTATCTTATTTTTAAATAGACCCCAATGGCTGAGATTACCACTAAAACGATGATGCCAACATATAGTATCGAGAACTCATTGGGCTCCTTGGCTGAGATTGCTAGCTCATAAGCATGCTGTGCAGCTGTCGCTGCTTGCCGATATTTACCATCGTTAAAATGCTCCACACTATTATTCAGATCTAGTTTGGATTCACTAAGACCCTCTGTCCTGCCCTCCGCCTCGGCTTCCCTTACTGCTTTCTGCGCCTTTTCTAGCTCCATTGACGCTGCATCGGCGTTTTCTACGATGCTTACGGCTATTCCGAGCACATCGTCCGCATTGTTCTTCGCCTCGAGAAACTGCCCAGAGTCAAACAACTCTTGGGCCTGACTCAGAAGTTCCCTCGCCCCAGTCAATATGTAGCCTTCAGCCTCTTTCACTGAAATGTACGACTCGGCCTTCATGATGGAGTTCTCCGCCTCCTCGTCCAGTCTAGGTAACCCTAAGATGTAGTAGACTGATATTTCTCCAGGCTCGAACTGGAAGTACTGTTTGTCGCCGACTGTGCCTAGATTTGTGGGGATGCTGCTCATATCGAAGAAGGCGGCTCCCTTAGGGAGTACAATGGTCGTCTTTACCGGAGAAGTGACGTTTACCGACCATATCGCGCTGTCGCAAACCGTTAGATTGTATGTAAGGTATGTAAACTGGAGCTCTGATGCGCCGATGCTGTCCACGGTCACGTTGCCTCCGTCCGTCGATGATCCGAGGGGGTTGCCCTCCTCATCGTAGATCACCAGGTTGATGAAAGGTGGCCCGAACAGCTCTACATCGACTCGCAGCCTGTCAGGATCGCACTCAACGTCATACTCAACCTTAGTTGTTCCATCAGAGAACGCCGTTAAGGTAAGCGAGACTGGCGAATATTCGGCATTCACAGTTTTTACAGGCAGCATCAGTATCATGAATGTAAATATTACTAAGGCTGACTGTGCTCGCCGCATATGGCTTCGTCTTCTGAGCCTCTAACTAGATTTATAAGTTTGATATGTTTTCCATTCGATCTTCTGCCACCTGAAACTAAAACATTGAATGGTCACTGGTCTACCTTTATCCATCACCTAAAAATATGGGTGGTTAAATAGTGCTGTATTATTAGAGTGTGATTTTCAACAAAAATAATATCGATAGTCTGCGATATTTTAAATGAAGCCAAAAATCGGCTGTAAAATGTTCCAGAATGTTCCAACATGTTCTTATTATATCCAGTTCATGCCATTCTTATTACGATGCCAGATATGAAACAAGAATCTGATGTATTGGTAGATATGCATCAAGATGATACTTGTTTCAGGAATGGACATGGAGTAAATAATGTACATGTTAATCGTAATATATTGATTGTAGACGATGATGATGATATTATTGACTGCTTTAAATTCATCTTCGAATGTGAAGGATTTAAGATAGAGAGTGCGCAAAGCCCCGACGAGGCCTTGAAAAAGGCTCGAGAAAAGAAATACGTGATAGTCATACTGGATTACATCCTGCCAAATATGAAAGGCGACGAACTGGCTGAGAAACTACTTAAAATAGATGATTCTATAAACCTCATTTTCATCAGCGGATACACTGACGCTGAGGAGACCATCAACAGGAAAGGTATAAGTGCCTATAGGTTTTTTATGAAGCCCATTAACCCAGAATCATTGATAGACGCCATAAAATCAATCGCAGCCGAGCCCCCATATACATATACCCCGGTTCCTCAACCATTAGCCATAGTCTAGAAAAATAGGTAAAATTTATCGACCCTCATTTTAATCGATAATGATGTTGCTTTTCCATATTCATTTTATACTGAAAAAAACAGGAAAACCAGATTCGATTGAGTAAAGCAGCTATACTTATCGTGGATGACGATGAGGATATCCTCTACTTCTTCAGGGTCCTGCTAGAGGAGAATGGATACACGGTCGGTACAGCCGCGACTGGACAGGAGGCGCTCGAGAAAGCGGAGACAAATAGATATGATCTGGTTCTGCTGGACTACAAGCTAACGGACGCATATGGTGGAGTCATCGCAGACGAGCTTATACAAATGAACGAGTCCGTCCAGATCATATACATTACTGGCTATAGTCTGAACGGTAAAGTCCCGAGAAGCGAGTTAGTCAGGGAGGTTCTTGTTAAGCCAATCCCGGAACATGTGCTGCTTAGGGCTGTCAGCGAAGCGGTGGCTGGTCAAGTTGCTGAGCAGAGTGTGAATGGTGAGTAGAAGTGAAGCTGAGAAAGAAACTTGTACTAATCTTCTGTACGAGCTACATCCTCATCTTCATGTGCTTCTTCATCGCCTCTAACGCCTTCCTCATGAAGGGCTTCGTCGACATCGAGGACTCTAATATTAGAAGACAGACGGAGCTGGGGCTAAAGTCTCTTGACCTCAGGATCGACGAGCTCGATCAAACGACCCACGACTTCGCGGCCCGTGACGACACATATTATTACATCGAGAGCGGCTTGAAGCACTTCATCAACGAGTTACTGCTAAGTTCAACGTTCATCGACTACGAAATAAGCTTCATGGCCTTCGTGAACGGCGAGGGAGACATCGCCTGCAGCAAGGCCTTCGACCTCGTGGAGCTGAAGAACATTCCCTTTCCCGGTTCAATCATAGAAGCCATCGAGCAGCATAGCGTCCTGAAGAATCACAATGAAACCGACAACAGGGTTTCAGGGATCTTGATGACCCGGGATGGGCCGATTCTCTTGTCGTCAAGGCCGATAATCACCACCGAGGAGAGTGGTCCAATAATCGGGACGCTGATATGTGGAAGGTATCTTGACTTCTTGGAGGTCGAGAAACTCAAGGACTCCACCTTCCTCTCACTGGAAATAATAGACGTTAACGACGACAAATCCCTCGGCTCCCATGAGATAGGGTCTATGGCCTTGAATGGGGCCCAGATAACTATAGAGAGGCAGGGCTACGATACCATAATAGGCTATTCCGTCCTTTACGATATATTCGAAGAGCCCGTCCTCGTCCTCAAGGTGGACTCGCCTAGAGACGTCTACACCCACGGACTGCTCGTCTTCGCATACTTTGTAGGCTCAGGCGTCCTAGCGGGGGTCGTGATCGCGTTGTTGTCGATGTTCGTCATGAACCGGTTCATACTTACACGGATAGTGAAGCTCAGCAAAGAGGTAAGCGAGATAGACCCGCATATGATAGGGACGACGAATGTAACCATCCCCGGGGACGATGAGATCTCGATGCTCTCGGAGAACATAGACGGGATGCTCGATGCGCTTAACCTGTATCAGCACCGCCTCAAGGAGAGGGAGAGGATGGCCACCATCGGGGAGACCTCAGCCATGGTGGGCCACGACCTGCGAAACCCACTGCAGGTAGTCTATTTGCTGGGCTCGAGGCTCGGCAAGAAGATCGGAGCCCTCAGAGACGGCGGCGTAGACGACTCCGATCTAAAGGATCTAGAGTATATCGAGGAGAAGCTCAGGGAGCAGACCAACTACATGAACAAGATAGTCTCCGACCTCCAGGACTTCTCGAAGAACATCATGGTAGTCTACGAGGAC
>DATKWN010000008.1:0-2762 GCA_035529515.1 Candidatus Krumholzibacteriaceae bacterium
TCATGTTCTTCCGAGGAAAGAGCTTTGCTCACGGCGGCTCTCCAGCCGGCGTAGAGTGACGCTCTTCGCTCTTCACTCATCTCCGGCTTGAACTCTTTTACCTCGGTCTGCAGCATCTTCAAGTCTTCGAGGCTATCCCAGAAGTCTACTGCGAGCCCAGCCAAGTAGGCGGCTCCTTTGGCCGTTGCCTCGATCTCGTGGGGTCTGGTGACGGTGGCGCCTAGGATATCAGCCTGGAACTGCATGAGGAAGTCGTTCATGGTGGCCCCTCCATCAACTCTGAGTTCGTCCATCTCTAGCCCGCTGTCGATCTTCATGGCGTCGACGACGTCCCTCGTCATATATGCGATGGCCTCCAGGGCGGCTCTCGCGATGTGCGCCCTACCGGTGCCTCTAGTGATCCCTGTGATTATTCCCCGAGCGTACTGGTCCCAGTACGGCGCCCCCAGCCCGGTGAGGGCCGGAACAAAGTAGACACCGTCGTTCCCGTCGAGGGTCCTCGCGAGTGCCTCGGACTCCTTAGCGTCGCCCAGCATCAATAACGAGTCCCTCAGCCACTGGATCGCCGCCCCCGTGACGAATACGCTTCCCTCGAGGGCGTAGTCAACGTCGCCGCCCAGGCCCCAGGCCACCGTGGTGAGCAACCTATCAGAAGGAACCGGGTTTCTCCCCGTGTTCATCAGGAGAAAGTTACCGGTGCCGTATGTACACTTGGACTCGCCCTCTTCGAAGGCGCAGTGCCCGAAGAGCGCGGCCTGCTGGTCGCCGGCGACCCCTGCGACAGGGACGCTCCCCCCGAAGACCTCTGGATCGGTGTAGCCGAACACGCCGCTAGACGGCATCACCTCGGGGAGAATGGAGTCGGGGACGCCCAGGATCTCCAGCAGCTCGCTGTCCCAATCGAGGCGGCGGATATCGAACATAAGCGTCCTGCTGGCGTTAGAATATAGTCCGTGGCGTGGACCCTTCCCCCAGTCAGCCGGTAGAGCAGGTACGAGTCGACGGTGCCGAAGAGGACCTCACCCTTCTCCGCCCTCTCCCTCAACCCCTCCACATTATCAAGCATCCAGGCGACCTTCGGGCCCGAGAAATAAGAGTCCGGGACGAGCCCCGTCCTCGTCTTGAACAGCGAACCATACTCAGCCTTAAGAGACTCCACGGCGTCCGCGGTTCGTCTACACTGCCAAACAATCGCGTTACAGACAGGGGCACCGGTCTCCCTGTCCCAGAGCACGGATGTCTCCCTCTGGTTCGTCACCGCCACGGCCGCGAGCTCACCGGGCCCCACATCTCCCACGTCTAGCGCCTCCTTCACGCTGGCCATCTGGGCATCCCATATATTCTCCGGGTCATGCTCGACCCAGCCCGGCTCAGGGTACAGCTGGCGGAAGCCTCTCTGACCGACGCCCCTTACAGAGCCCCGTTCGTCGAACAAGATGGCCCTCGCGCTGGTCGTCCCCTCGTCCAGGGCCAACACGTACTCGTCACCCAACCCAATCCACCACCCAACTCAATACAGGCTATAATACCCTAAAAACACCGACCACAGATATAAACCGAGTAACCAGATGCCGCCGCAACCAAAACCGAGTGCCAAGAAGCAAGGAACCAGCCCCCGTGATGATGATGAAAACAACCCCCTCCCCCTAGCGAACATGTAAAACCCATTGAACAACGACAAGCCGTGCAACCATCACATAGCGAGGAGGTTGTCGACGAGCCTCAGGGCCAGTCGGGTCATCTCTGGCTCCTTCTCCTTGCACTCCCTGATGACCTGTTCCGCGGTCTTGCCTATATGCGCCGGCTCCTCGGGGTAGGCGGCCGTCCACCTCTCCGCGTCCTCAGCCGTGATCTCCAGGTGGAAGATGACTCCTCGGACGTTGTCCTTGGCGAAGGCCTGTATGGGGCAGGGGTCGCCTGTGGCAAGCAGCTCGCCTCTAGGAGGCACGGTGAACATGTCGCTGTGCCAGTGGAACACGGGGAACACGGGCGGGAAGCCCCTGAAGAGGGGGTCCCAGATGCCTTGGTCGGTGAGGGTGGCCGTGTAGCCCCCTAGCTCCTTCATGGGGCTCTTGTTGACCTCGCCGCCGAGAAGCTTGGCCAGCATCTGGCCGCCGCAGCAGACGCCCAGCGTCGGCTTCCCGGAGTCCACTATCTCCCGTAGATAGCTCCACTCCTTTCGGAGGAAGGCGTGGTCCAGCGCGTCGTTGGCTGAGATGGGTGTGGGCCCCACGACGAAGGCGTCGAACCTGTTGACCGGCGGGAAGTCGTCGGATTCCATCATCCTGTACGCGTGGATGAGGGTGAGCTCTGTCTTCTCTCGTAGGTAGGTCTCGTAGAGGCCGAGGGTCTCCGGAGCGTCGTTCTGGATGACGAGAACCCGCTTAACCATGGATACACTATTGATTCATGGTTTAAAGATTGATTACATGCAAGGTTTCGTCTCCAAGGTCATCCATGATTTTATCCTCAATGAGCCGGGTTTACTCAGGGACTTGGAGGCAGGCCCTCGGGTTCGACGAAAACTGAGTGATTTATGGTTGATTGAAAAGAAATTGTATGTGTAGCGGCTCTGAAATACCATAGATTTAAATTCGGTGCATACTCGGGAAAGGTATACGCGGAGTATCAACATATTCTGAGTATAGCAACGTAGAAGGAGTGAAAGATATGGGTTTTAGAGAGAGGCGCAGTTACGACCGCGGCCCCAGAGAGATGCACAAGATCACCTGCTCTGACTGTGGCCAGGAAGCCGAGGTCCC
>DATKWN010000009.1:0-6202 GCA_035529515.1 Candidatus Krumholzibacteriaceae bacterium
GCAGCAGCCATGTTCATGGAGTCGGCCGACGTCGCCGTCGTGGGCGCCGACAGCGTCCTCCACGACAGCGGCTTCGTCAACAAGGTGGGCACCCGGACAGTGGCGCTGGCGGCGCGAGACCAGGGTGTACCCTTCTACGTCGTATGCTCCACCTCCAAGTTCAACGTCATGAACTACCTGGGGCGCGGCGTCGAGCTTGAGGAGAAGGACCCGACTGAGGTGGCGGAGCTCAAGGGCGTCAACGTGCGGAACCCGTACTTCGAGGTGGTCCCGGGCAGGCTCGTGACGGGTATAATAACAGAGATGGGGGTCATGGAGCCGCTGGACATCCGCCGAAGGATGGAGGAGATGCGGAAACAGGTGGCGCCCCTCTACCGGACGCCCTAAAAACGAAGCCGATGCATGCTACGGTACATCGACCAAGGCGACAACACAAAGACTCTAGAGGTGCACGACGTATCTGCAGACGTCGTCGCCGAAACCTATCGCCTTATCGAGATCGGCGTTGACCTTCTTCTTCAGAAGTATCCCGAAGATGGTCTCGACCCAGCCGAGGGAGCAGTAGCAGAAGACCTTCGTGTGCCTCACTATCCCGTTCTTAACGAGGAGGCAGCCGCACTCCTCACATGTGCACGTGATCCTGTCGCCGTCATGAATCCACTCGCCGCACCACGCGATCTCGTTGTTCGCCCTCTCGATGATCCTCTGCAGATCGTGTTCCTGCTCAGAGATCTTCCGCGCTATGTCCACTGCGGGGCCCCACATCTCCTCCTCGGCGCAGACCCCGCCGCACGCCTTCATGATCTCCAGGGTGGACTCCTCGTCCACCGCCTCCAAGCCCTCTATGACGGTGTTTAGTATATCCGCGGTGAGCCTCAGCAGGGTCTCGCCAGTCTCTTTTTCACTCTGCATGAGTCAACCCAGCCCCGACATGATTCAATGAACCATAGGATATACAAAAGCTTGTGAGATGGGTTCTCACTGGCCCGCGTTGACGAAGCTGAATGGAGTGCCCGCCCACTTCTTCCCAAGGCCGCACAATATAGGCACGGAGACCAGCAGCAAGAGCATGGACATAGCCACCACCACGTATGTCGCGGCTGGCATTATAGGCATGAGCAGGGCAGCTATCTCGGCCACGATCATGGGCGGAACCACCGCTCCGCAGAACCTTAGGATGATCCTCGCGTCGAAGAACATGATATTGGTCCACAGCCCCGTCAGGTAGCTGGTGACGCCCACCACGTACACGCTGGTGGCCGCCGCGAGGAGCAGCCCCAGGGGGACCATACCCATCTGGTGCTTCATTACGCCCAGCCCCACCACGTAGAGGGCTGTCACGCCGGCCGTGAGAGCGAAGTAGACTGCGAGCTTGCCCTTGATCACCTGGTCCACAGAGACGGGCTGGACGTTGAGGTACTCGTTGTGCTCGAGGTTGGTGATGAAGCTGTAGGTCATCACCCCCATGAAGCCCACGAAGCCGCTGTAGAACACGACGTTGAACCCGAGGTCCACGCCTACGCCACTCTCGAACACCCAGCTCATCAGGTAGAGGGCGAGGAGGTGGCCGCTGAAGCTGAAGACCACGGGGCCGAGGGCTCCGCTACGCCGCACCTCGATCCACTCCTTCGCCACCAAGGGGCTCAGCTCACCCATGAAGCCGAGGAGGCGATCTGCGTCAAGCAGGCTGTCCCCGTAGCGGGACTGCCTGTTCTCGTACTTCTCCTTCATCAGAACCACGCCAATGGATGCGAGCATGAGCGACGCCGCCGCCGCGACCACTATGCCTTGCAGGTCTCTGGACACCCAGTAGCCGAGGGAGGGCATCAGGCACCCGGGTCCAACCATGTCCAGCGGATAGATCATGGCGGTGATGCCCGCCAGCACGGCGTATAGGGCGAGGCCAGCCAGCCTGGATCTCACGGAGACCGCTGACAGGGTGAAGCTGAGGCCCATACCCACCATGAACGCAAGGAAGGTCGTGAGGCCCAGCATGGCGACGCCTGTGAAGCTCACCCCCGCTATGGGCGCCGCCACGCCGATCCCCAGGGTCAAAGGGATGTAGCTGTAGAGGAGGTAGAAGACGGCGTCCTTGGCGTAGAACACCGCCATCATACGCCTGAAGCTAACGGGGTAAGTCTGAGGCATCTGCATTATCATGCTCACCTGTCCGAGGCGACGGGTCATGACGTGCTCCCCGATGCTACCGAAGTTGCCCACGAAGAGGCCGTAGGCGACGCTCGCGGCGTGGAGCATGAGCAGGATCGTCGCCGTCGGCATCCGGCTCAGTAGCAGGGGCGCAACCACGGCCAGGAACGCCGTGAACACGAAGATCATGGCGGGGAAGAGCCCGGAGCCGAGTGGCCCCACCAGGCTCTGGTGTAGCCTCCACTCCTCCTTCATCATGGCTTTGAAGATGCGGACGCTAAGCGACTGCCCCACCCCCCACCGCCCTCAGGAAAACTTCCTCAAGGTCGCCGCCTTGGCTTATCTCCTCGAGCCTTCCCTGCTTGACTATTCGGCCTTCGTGGATGATGGCGACGGTGTCGCACAGCCGTTCGGCTATCTCCAGTAAGTGGGTGCACATGAATACCGTGCACCCCTCCGAGGCCGCCTCTTGGAGGTACTCCCGTACGCGTCGCTGGTAGATGGGGTCCAGGTTGATGAAGGGCTCGTCCAGGAGCAGCAGTTTCGGCTCGTGGATGAACGCCGCCGCCAGCATCACCTTCTGCCGCTCCCCCTTGGACAGGTCCCTGCAGAGGATGTCCTTCTTGTCCTCCAGGTCGAAGAAGCGTATCCACTTCTCGATGCGGCCCTGGACGTTGTCGAGGCCCCTGATCCTGCAGGTCAGCTCCAGGGTCTCCTGGGCGGTGAGGAAGGTGGGCGGCGTCTCGGCCTCGGGGACGATGCCCACACGGTGCTTGAGCGTGATGGGGTCGGTGTTTGGCACGCCTGCGGTGACGACTGTGCCCGTGTCTGGCTCCAGCTGCCCGGTGAGCACCCTGAGCAGCGTCGTCTTGCCCGCCCCGTTGGGGCCGAACAGCCCGAAGAACTCGCCCTCGTTCACGGTAAGAGAGATGCCCTGTAGCACCCTCGTGGAGCCGAAGCTCTTGGATACGTCTCTCGTCTCTATGGCTGGCATGGCCTTCACTGGCGGAACCGTTTCTGGTTTCTGGCTGCGGCGGCGTCTAAAATGATTATGAAAGCCTAAGATGAGAACTCCAATCCACATGTTCCCCCGCCTGATGATCGAAGTCTCAACAAGCGTTCCATCAAAGATAAATTACTGGAAGTGGAACCTGTGAGTCAGTGCGGCGTTCCACAACCACCCGAGGGTCCAAAGTTGATAGACGTCACTGCAGACGGCGTATTCGCTTTCGCGTGCATACTGGCCTCCATAGTCTACTCCGCCGCCGGAGACAGCAAGCAGGCTCTCTTCTTCCTCGGCTGCGCCCTCGTATTCGTCGCCAAGGACATAACCAGCAACAACACAGTGCATAGTACACAGCCATAATTCGTTAAATAAAAAAGGAGGATAGTCCTTAACCGATGCTATCCCTCGGATTCGAGGGGGTTCGGGGAACCGATGAACTCCTTGACCGGGTTCGCGCCCGAAGGTTCGAGGTGCTTGGCGAGGAATTCGTATATCTCGCCCCGCACACCCTTCGAGAACCTGGTGTCAAGTCTGCTGAAGCCGCGGGCGCCCGGCGTCGTGGCGAAGTCGGTCAGACGTTTTTCGTGTGGAGTGACCTGCCACAGGGAGCCCCCCTTGGCGTCCCAGCTCGGCTAGGTGAGGAAGGCCCAGTAGTAACGCTCCCCGTCAGACGGGAACTCCTCCAGCCTCACGCCTTCTAGGCCTATGGCCTCGGATTGTTCCCGCATGTAATCTGCGATCTCCCTGAACTGGGGGGGAAGGAGCGTAGCCGCCCATCAGGTTGAGGCGCCTGAAGTTGTTGCGGGCGAGTTCTCCAGAGGCCTCCTCGATGATGGTCTGGAGGGTCTCGGCGGACAGCCAGCTCGTGATGGAGAAACGGGTTAGACCTGGCAGAGACCTAGTCTCAGCGTTTACCTGACGCGAGATCACCGTGATTCAAGGCCCTCCATAAACTTAAGCCCAGATCTTACGATGAGGATAATTGGAGACTGAAACCCGTGAGAGGTCTTAGGACATACCTAGAGCTACTGAAGGAGGCGGTGCCAGATCAATTTGTTACAGTGAGCGAGCCGGTTGACTGGAAGTACGAAGTCACCTCTTATGTCACGGAGATGGAGAAGAGACAGACGAACCCCGCTGTGATGTTCGAGGACGTGAAGGGGGGCTCGGTGCCCATACTGGTGAACCTGTTCGGACACGTGGACAGGATAAGCCTGGGGATCGGGGAAACACCCAAGGTAAGGACCAGGCTCGGCTTCTACGATGAATGGAACAGGCTCTTCGTCAGGGACATCCCGCCGGTCCTGGTGAAGAACGGGCCCGTCAAAGAGAAGAAGGCGCTCGGAGTGGGCGTCGATTTGCGCTCGCTGCCTGTTCCCAGGTTCTACGAGCAGGACGGCGGAAGGTACGTCACCGCTGGGCTGTTCCTCGCCAGGAACCCGGAGAAATTGGAGGAGATAAACCTATCCTACGTCAGGATGCACCTCCAGGGAAAGGACCGCTTCGGTGTGAGCTTCCACTCACGGGGCCACATGTGGCAGTACTTCGAGAACGCCAAGGCAGCCGGCGAGCCCATGGAGGCAGCCGTGATAATCGGCGCTCATCCCTCCCTGTATCTGGCGGCTGCGGCGAAGATCACCGACGAGTACCACAAGGCCGGCGCGTTGACCGGCGAGCCGGTGGAGCTGGTCAAGTGTGAGACGGTCGACCTCCCGGTGCCCGCGGACGCAGAGATAGTGTTGGAGGGGAAGGTGCTCCTCGAGGAGGAGGATGAGGGGCCCTTCACAGAGTACACGGGCTACATCAGCGGCAGATCGACGAGAAACCTGTTCAAAGTCACTGGTATTACCCGGCGAAGGGACGCCATGTTCCTGGCTGTTGCCCCAAGCAACTCCGCGGAACATCTTCTCCTCAGCGGGTTACCCAAGCAGGCGAGGATATCCCGTGCGATGACGGATTTCATCCACACGCCGGCACTGGACGATATCATATGGCCTGTGTGGGCCACACATTTCGCGTGTTTCATCTCCATGAAGGAGTCAGTCAGCGGGACGCCTGGGCTCGCGAAGCAGATGGGGCTGCTCCTCCTGGGGCTGGACCATTACGTCAAGATTGTTGCCGTTCTCCCCCACGGCATGGACGTGTCTGACTCAACCGGCGTCCTCGGAGCCATCGCGGAAAGATGCGACTTCAAGCTGGGATCGGGCGTCGACGTCGTCGGTACAGTTTACAGTCAACTACTCGATCCCTCCTCGGTTAAAGCCGGGACTTCATCCAAGATGATCGTTGACGCGACCGGACCGAGGATATCTTCAGGTGAAGAGATCGAGTTGACTGACGTCATCGGTACCAAGGAGATCAAGGACGCGTCGTTCCTTCATGGGAGAAGCCCCGCCCTATGCGTCATCCGCCCCGAACAGGGGGTAAAAGATCTTGGCTGGGTCTTCGAGGAGGAGGCCTTGTCGGGGTGCAGAATGGTTGTCTGTGTCGACGATGACATCGATATCCATGATGGACGGCAGATACTGTGGGCGATGGCGACCAGATTCCAACCCGCGGAAGACTCAGTCATCAAGGATAATAGGCTTGTTATTGATGCAAGGAAAGGTGACGAATGGACGGCTTTGAGGGCTACGCTTCCATTCGAACGAGTCACCTAAGCTCAATACGAATTGATTCAAGTAATTACCTTATATTAAGGTGCGGGAGGAGGGAAAAGAACATAGATTTCCTAGAAAACAACAGCGTTGAAGGTGGTTGGGTTCGAACATATTCATCTACGCACGCGTCCTCACTTCGTTTTCTCATGTATCTTACCATACTGTAGGCGAGCTGAACCAAGTTTTTTAACCGTTCCCGGGAAGAGGCTGAGGTCTCTATGCGGAAGCAGTAAAGCGTCCATGAAAGCTTGATTGTAGCCTGTGATGGCTGCCAGCTCGATGTACTCGACCTTTCTTCTTATGGTTTGAGCTTCCTTACGGATCCCTCTCGATAGAAGCGCCATCCGTGCACCGGTCCCCGCGGCGTTTCCCACCTGCCGGATGTCCA
>DATKWN010000010.1:0-7317 GCA_035529515.1 Candidatus Krumholzibacteriaceae bacterium
CCGAGGCGCTGATCAGTGCATCCCTAGGAGTGGTCCTGATGCCCTTACCCATCCGCTCCACCACCCTTATGACCATGACGTGAGACACGTCCGTGGCGGCGGCGAAGAATGGCTTGGCGATGTTAGACAGGGCGTAGCCGAGGAGGATGAACGGCTTCCTCTTCCGGAACTTGTCGCTGAAGAACCCCGACACTGCGCGTAAGGCGTAGCTCATAGCCTCCGCCGTGCCCTCCACGAGGCCTAGGGAGGCTATGGTTCCCCCGGGCAGCCCCAAGATGTACACCGGTAGGAGACTGAACACCATCTCGCTGGAGCAGTCCGTGAAGAAGCTGACCAGCCCCAGCATGTAGACGTTTCTAAGCTCGCCTTCGCCGTCAACCATGCAGGCTAAGGTGTAATAAGGGGGAATTAAGGCTTCCATCTAGGCGTCAACGTAAAATCAATGTAGGCGCCCTCTTCATGTAGGTGGAGAATTTGAGCGGGGACGGGGAGAGAGAGTACATCCACATGGTGAAGGAGACGGCTAAGACCATGTGGGGCCCGGAGTCGGCCGAGAAGTTCGGCGACCACATCGAGAGCACCGCCGCGGCGGTCTACGCCGTGAGCAACTACCCTCTGGAGCCCGACGTCGAGCCAGTCACCAGGATGAGGCCGGGGGACAGGTGATGGAGCCGTACAGACTGAGTCTGGCCGAGGCGTCCCGCATGATAAGGGATGGAAGCCTCACGCCCACGCGGCTCGCCGAGGCCCTCTTGGACAGGATAGACAGGCTGGAGCCCGTCGTCGAGGCTTGGGTGACCGTGGACCGGGAGGCCGCCATGGAGGCCGCGGAGGCCGCCACCAGGGAGGCCGAGGAGGGACGGATCAGGAGCTTCCTCCACGGCGTCCCCTTCGGCGTCAAGGACATCTACTACACCGAGGGCATGAGGACGACCATGGGCAGCAGCCTCTACTCGGGCTTCGTGCCTGACCACGACGCCGCGGTCGTCAAGACCCTCAGGGAGGCCGGGGCGGTGGTGCTCGGCAAGACGGAGACCACCGAGTTCGCGGTCCACGACCCCGCGCCCACCAGGAACCCCTGGAACACCCTCCACACGCCCGGGGGCAGCAGCAGCGGCTCCGCTGCGGCGGTCTCATGCGGCATGGCGGCCATGGCCCTCGGGAGCCAGACGGGGGGCAGCGTCGTCAGGCCCGCCAGCTACTGCGGCGTCGTAGGCTTCAAACCCACCTACGACCTCCTCAGCAGGGAAGGCGTCTTCCCCCTGAGCTGGAGCCTCGACCACGTCGGCTACATGACCCGCACGGTGGAGGACGCCGCCATGACGCTGAAGACCCTGAAGAGGGACATGTCTCCAGCCAAAGGCATGGTTGACACCCCTAAGATGGGGCTCCTGGGCGGCTACTTCAAAGAGAACGCGTCGGACGAGGTCTGGCTCGGCTTCGAGCAGGCCGTGGGCAAGCTGTGGGGCGAGGGCGCCGAGTTCATCGACGTGGCGCTCCCCCCGAGCTTCGGGATGGTGCCCAGCGTGCACAGGGTGATAATGTCTGTGGAGGCCGCGGCCGCCCACGAGGACGTCTTCAGGGTCAGACCCGACGGGTACAGGGAGTACATCAGGGGCTTCATCTCCAGCGGCCTCCTCGTCCCAGCCACCGCGTACCTGCGGGCCCAGAGGATAAGGGGCGTCATACTCCGAGACGTCCTCGCGTTGATGATTGACTACGACTGCCTGGTCTGCCCCTCCACCGTTGACACGGCGCCCAGGGGCCTGGAGTGGACGGGCAGCCCCGCCTTCAACGCGCCTTGGAGCCTCACCGGCCTCCCCTCCGTGACGGTGCCCTCAGGGCTCAGCGAGGACGAGATGCCCCTCGGCCTCCAGCTCATAGGGAGGCCGTACGGGGAGCTGGACCTGCTCGAGGTGGCGGCGTGGTGCGAGGAAAAGCTGGGGTTCCCCAAGGAGCCCAGGGACCCCTACACGCCGTAGAGATGCTCTAGAGGGTCTTTACTTCCTCGCCGTCCATGATGGCCGAGACCTCCACCAGGTCCTCCAGGCCGCTGGACTTCAGCTTCCTGCCTAAGACCTCCTCGATCTGGAAGATGCCTGCGGGGTTTGTCATCTCCAC
Organism: Candidatus Krumholzibacteriaceae bacterium; assembly: GCA_035529515.1. Classification (GTDB taxonomy): domain Archaea; phylum Thermoproteota; class Bathyarchaeia; order TCS64; family TCS64; genus RBG-16-57-9. The sequence continues at coordinate 2,122 of DATKWN010000010.1, forward strand.
CTGTATCTTGACTGGCTTCTGCTCCCCCTTGCTGATGTTCACCCTCTTGATGGCTAGGGCTGACACCGAGTGGATGTCGTTCTTGCCTCCCTTGTAGGGCTCCCTGGACCGGCCCTCCGCAAGGTCGGTGCCGTCCGCGACGGTGACCACCCCCGCCTCGACGCTGAGGCAGGGCACCTTGTCGTCGCTGGCGTAGATAGCGTGCAATACCTCCGACTTGAGGCGGTAGACCAGCTCCGCGTCGTAGGGGTAGACGCGGCCCAGCACCCGTTCGAGTATGGGCGCCGCCAGCACCAGGGCGTTCTGCTCGTGGCGGTCCCTGTGTATGGCGTTGCCTACGTCGTGCAGGTATGCGCCGCACAGTATGATTATCTTCGCGTTCTCGTAGTCGCCTATCCCGTTGGCCACGCAGCTGGGCTCCACGGCCTCCGACGCCAGCCTGAATATCTCCAGGGCGCTGCCGGCCACTATCCTGGCGTGGACGGGGCCGTGGTCGTTGTAATTGAGCCTCTTGACCGCCATGACGTTGGCCATCCGGAGGTAGCTCTGCACCTCGCCGTCGTTCTCGAGGAGCCTGAACGTCTCCAAGGCGGCGGGCTCCTCCAGGCTCCTGTGGATCAGGCGGCTGGATGCCGTGTTCATCCTGCTCTGGGGATATGGACGGCTCCGCAGAGAAAAACCCTTAGCCCTTGGGGATGGTGAACGTGAAGGTGGTGCCCTCGCCCAGTGATGTCTCGAAGCCTATGGTTCCGCCGTGGGCCTCCACTATCCGTCTGCAGGCGGGGACACCCAGGCCCCTGCCTCCCTTCCTCTTCGCCATGAAGGGCTTGTAGATCACCTTCACCACCTCTTCGGGGATGCCTGACCCGGTGTCGCTTATCCTCACCTCGACGTGGTCGCCCCGGTCCTCTATGCCGACTCTTACGACGCCGCCTCCGGGCATGGCCTCTACGGCGTTCTTGATGAGCTTCCTGAAGACCAGCGCCACCTTGACGGGGTCCATCCTGAACCTCTCGATCTCGTCGGCTTCAAGAGTCAACTCCACGTCGTCGGGGACCTCGAGCTCGCTGATCCCTAGCTCGTAGGCCTTGACGATGTCGGCGTCGACCATCTTAAGCAGGTGCCCCTTGTAGAAGTCTCTGAAGCTGTCCAGTATCTGGGTCGTCTGCTTGAGGCTCTCCCGTATCATGGTGTAGAACATGGGGTTCTCTGGGCTGCGTTCGAGGAGGAAGATGGCGTTCTGGATGGTTTGCAGGGGGCTCCGCAGGTCGTGGGCCAGCTCGGACGAGATGTCGCCCATCTCCTCTAGGAGACGCCTCTCGAACTCCTCAGTCAGGCATTTTTCCTCGTCTGGTTCGTCTCCGGGCAAAACGGTGTACCCTCAGATAGATACTGAGTCACGGGCACTGATAATTCAATTTATGGTTTTGGAGCCTTCCCCGCCTCTTCCACAAGGCAGTGAGGGCGTGTATATGAGCCTCTCTTAAAGGTACAGGAGGTAGTAGACGGCGATCCCTGCGAAGACCTCAGCCACCCAGGCTGCAGCTAGTAGACGCATCTTGTTTTTCTGCTTGAAACAGGGCCCCGGCTTACCGAGCCTCCAGACCCACATGAGATAGTAACTGACTGTGAGGACGATGATCCCTGTAATGGCGTGAACCAGCACGAGGACCATGAAACCGGAGAGGGCTACTCCCCGGATTAGAGCCCACGCGACGGGTATCATGACGAGTGCGACGCTTGCAGTGTTCAGGACGGTGCACGCCAGCATCAGGTATGCGTGCTGTAGGAAGAGCCTACCTTTAGCCCTGTACACCGCCCCCGACAATACCAGGATGACTGCCACCTGAATGATTAGGCTGATATCCGATGACAGAGGCGCGTTTGTCCATAGAAGATTCGACACGTAGAGAGATGGACTCAGGTTGGAATAAAGGTTGCCTGAGTCAATAACTCACCTCACATTCTTGTTTATATTCAGTGGTTCACCTGTGTTTTTTGTCTGATTTGAAGATAAGAAGCATCTCTGTTTTGGGTCTATTACTCGTTTTGTCATGTCTCACTCCATTAACTGTGATCCATGCTAATGTGCCGACTGTTCTGAGCCTTGAAGAGGTGAGGCGGGGAGACGACGACGTGTTGATCATCGAGGTCAGCCATGCGTCGCCGTCATCATCGCATTACATTGACTCCGTTGAGGTCGAGGTTGACGGAGAAGTCTTTACAATCGAAGACCTGGGTGAACAGTCTAGTACCGTTTTTACCTTGGGGCACATCCTTGAGTCGTCAGGCACGGGTATCCGGGTCAGGGCTCACTGTAATCTTCATGGCTGGAGTCAGTGGACGCAGCTCGGTGATGAGCCAACGGATCAGGGTGGAGGCATCCCGGGTTTTAGCTACGCAGCGATATTCATCGGGTCGACGGTTTACTTCATGATTGCCCGTCTCCGTAAACACAATTGAAGAAGAGAAGGTTGATGACAAGGCTCCGCGGCGGCCTCGCAAGCACCCACACGCTTATACAAGTAAATCCGTTCCACATGAGGAACACCATGGGAGACAGCGGATACATCTTCAAGAAGCCACGCACGGACGCTGAAGTCGAACAGGTATACGCGCTCATGAGGATCGTCTTCCCCCACGAGGACGTGGACGGCATCGTCAGGCGCCTCCTGGGCCTCTACCCGCCCATGACTCTGGACCATCTTTTCGCGGTCACGTATGGCGATGAAACCGTCGCCTCCCTCGTGCTCATACCCCAGACCTGGGTAATGGACGGCGTGGAGCGCAAGGTCGCCGAGATGGGCTGCGTCGCCACACACCCGGACCACAGGGGCAGGGGCCTGCAGCGGATGCTTAACGAGAGGTTCGACGAAGCCGCCAGGAACGGGGGCTACGACCTCTGCGCCCTCGCCGGGATACCCTTCTTCTACCGCCAGTTCGGGTACGAGTACTCCCTGGACCTCGACCACAAGACCCTCATACCCGTGAACGAGCTGCAGGACACGCAGCAGAGCCTGGAGTCCCGGGGGTTCGCCGAGGCCGACATACCGGCTGCCGCCGAGCTCCTCGACTCCTACCACAGCAGGTACATGGTGCACTGCCCCCGAACAGCGCCTGTATGGAGGATGCAGCACATGACGGGCATCTACAACGGCGAGCCCTACGAGGGCTACACGCTTCACGAGGGCGGCGAGGTGCAGGCATACGTGAGGGTTCACCCCCGCCTGAGGGACAAGACCCTCGTCCTCAAGGAGGCTGGGGCCGTGCCCGGGGCCCACAGGCAGGTGCTGGCGTTCCTGAGGAGGCACTGCGTGGAGAACGGGTTTGAGACGCTCGTCTCCGCCCTTGGGTACGTGGACCCCCTCTCGGAGCTCCTGGTTGAGCTCGGCGCCGAGCAGTCGCTGCCGTACGGTTGGCAGGTCAAGATCGTGGACAACCTGAGGCTGCTGGAGAAGATCGCGCCGCTGCTGGAGTCGAGGCTCGCCGGAACGAGGTTCAGCGGGCTCTGCGAGAGGCTGAACCTGAACTTCCGCAGGTTCAGCGTGGACATGGTCTTCGAATCCGGGAAGGTGGCTGGCGTATCTCTGAGCAGCGACTGCTCCGACAGGACCATCGGGCTGAACCCCTACGTCTTCCCTCAGCTGCTCCTCGGATACAGGAGCAGGGAGGAGCTGCAGTACGCCTACCCCGACGTCAGGGTCGCCCCGAGCCGCAGGGAGCTGGTGGACGCGCTGTTCCCCAAGAGGCCGTCGTACATCCATCACGTCTACTAGCCACCTATATACCCGTGACGCCGAATATATGACACCCCGGTGAAGCCCCATGGAAGCCATGTCGTTCGTTGACCTGCCGTTGAGCCCAGAGATACTTCGGGGGCTCGACAGGATGGGGCTGGAGCGTCTAACGCCCATCCAGGCTGCGGCCATGCCGCTGCTCCTAGAGGGCAGGGACGTCATGGGGCAGGCCCAGACGGGTACCGGTAAGACCGCGGCCTTCGGCGTCCCCATGCTCATGAAGGTGGACACCTCCAAGCCTAGCACCCAGGGGCTTGTCCTCTGCCCTACGCGGGAGCTCTCGGAGCAGGTGTCCGGCCACATCAGGGGCTACGCCCGCTACATGGACACCAGGGTGGTGACTCTGCACGGCGGCTCTAACGTGCACCGGCAGATCGAGGTGCTGGGTAAGCCCACGCACATCGTGGTGGGGACCCCCGGCAGGATAATGGATCTCATGAGGAGGAAGGCGCTGGACCTGTCCCGGGTACGGGTGGTGGCCGTGGACGAGGCAGACAAGATGCTTGAGCTCGGGTTCATCAGGGACGTCGAGTGGATTCTGGGGGCCACGCCCTTCGTGAGGCAGGCTAGCCTGTGGTCGGCCACCCTGAGCCCAGAGGTTCTCCACCTGTCAGTCAGGTACATGAGGCACCCACGGAAGGTCCTCGTGTCGAGGGACGAGGTAGCCCAGATCAACGTAGCCCAGTACTATGTCCCAGTCGAAGGTAGCAGGGTCGAGAGGCTTTACGGCGTGCTGAACGCCCTCGACACCAAGAGAGGTATCATCTTTTGTAACACGCGGGAGACCGTTGACGAGCTGGCGGAGACCCTAAAGAGGGAGAGCTACCTCGTGGAGGCACTGCACGGCGGTTTCACGCAGAGCCAGAGGAACGCCGTCTTCAGGGACTACAAGCTTGGTAAGATCAGGTACGTCGTAGCCACCGACGTGGCGTCGCGCGGCCTCGACATCAGGGGCGTCACCCATGTCATCAACTACGAGGTGCCTGAGGACCCTGAGGTCTACTTCCACCGCATCGGGCGCACCGCCAGGAAGGGCGAGAAGGGCGTCTCCATCACCCTGGTCTCCCCCGAGGAGGCTTCCCTCTGGGAGCAGGTCAGGGAGATGACCGAGACCGAGGTCACCGAGTGGCGATGACCGGCGTTATTACCACAGACTCTTCTGTAGTTACCGTTAACTAATGGATAGTTTTTTACACTAATTGACCTTAAACAGTTCAGGGGGGTTTGTATGAGACGCAGGCTTCTGCCTTTTCTTGTCGTTTTGACTATCCTGACCTCTGGTCTTCCCTTGGCGTGGGGGGCTCACAGCTTCGAGTCCGCGCCCTACACAGACGAGCTGGGCGACGGAGTGGACTTCAACATGTGTTTCTACATGGACACCATCGTCCCGATGCCCATG
>DATKWN010000011.1:0-2176 GCA_035529515.1 Candidatus Krumholzibacteriaceae bacterium
TTTTTACTTTGTTCGGGTTTGTCTCCAGCTCGTTGAACAGTCTTGAAGGCTTTTTCCCACTGGTAGTGGTGAGAACAGAGGTCACGATAAGCCTCTCCATGTCTGCTGTTTTAGATATGATCTCCAACTTCATTGGGATACCTCAAATAGGCGTAATCTCAGACTTCTTGGGCTTCTCCTTGAGCTCCGGGGGCACGTCCACGGCCCTGACGACGTTGATGCTGTTGATGACGTAGATGGGTGTGCCGTCGGGCTCGTAGCGTCTGAGGCGTTTTACGCCCCTTAGCACGAGCTTCAACTTGAGGGTGGTGCCGTCGGCTAGCTTGTACTCGTTCCACTGCTCCTTCTCCTCGGTGAAGTCGATATCCTCGGAGTCCTGGAGCGCCTCCCTTTGCATCTTCGACATGGTCTCTATCCCGTGAAAGGGGCGTGTGAAGGTATAACTGTGTTACTGTTGGACCGTGTCAAGCACTGTGACGGCGTCGGCCGCCTCCTTGCAGAGACTGGGCAGCTCAAGCTCCTCCTCCAGCCTCCTTATGACCTCGATCTTTGATCGGGTCGCCGGGTTGGGGGGTACGGCGGTGCAGCCCTCCACCTTCCGGGCGGTGATGCCATAGGTGCCCACCGTCCGTGCTATGTCCTCTATCTCGACCTTGTCGAGTCCGATCAGCGGACGTAACACGGGGATGGAGACGGCGTTGTCCAGAACGAAGAGGTTCGCCATGGTCTGGCTCGCCACCTGGCCCAGGCTCTCCCCCGTCACCACGGCCTTGAGGCCGTTCTCCTCTGCGTACGCCTCTGCTATCCTGTACATGGAGCGTTTGCACATGATGCAGGTGTACCTTGGCTCGGGGCTCTCCAGTATCCGCGTCATCACCGGCCCCATGGGGGCTGAGAACAGCTTGAAGCCGTCCATGGGGACGTACTCTGCTATGGCCCTGAAAGCCTCCTTGACCCGCGTGATGTAGCTCGGCCCTACGTAGGGCGTCTGGTCCATGAATAAGGGGTGCACGTCCAGGCCGCGCTTCATCATCATCCAAGCCGCCACGGGGCTGTCGATGCCCCCGCTGAAGAGGGAGACGGCCCTACCCTGTGAGCCGTAGGGCAGGCCCATTACGCCGGGGACCATGGACGAGTACACGTATGCGGCCTTGTCCCGCACCTCGGCGTAGAGGGTGACGTCCGGCTCGTCCAGGTTGACGTGGACCCTGAACTCGTGTGCCTCCAGCACCCGGGAGCCGGCCTCCACGGCTACCTCCCTGCTGCCGTAGGGGTGGCTGCCCACTACCCTGGGGCGCACCGCGAAGCCTTCTCCGTCGCTCAGCGCCCTCCGGGACTCTTCGACTATAGCTTCTACCACCGACTCGAAGTCAGTGCTTGTCTCGGTGGAGGGCATGGCGTGCACGACGCCGAAGACCTTGGCGACCACGCCGGCGGCCTCCCCGGGGACGCCTTCTACGTATATCCGCCCGAACCTCCGCGTGACCTCGGCGTCGGGGTACCCGGCTCTCCTTAGCTGGTGCTTGATGTGGCCCACGAGCTGCCTCTCCAGCTGGTTTCGCACGTACCTCCCCTTGAGGGCTATCTCGCTGTACGAGACGAGGATCGTCAATTTGGTGAATAACCTTGTTTGGGCGCTCTTAAAGTGTAGGGTTTATATCGTGCACCGTTTTTTCATCTCATGAAGAGAGATGTCGTTTTGGGACGAGTGGTTCAAGCGGTTCGGCCGAAGGTCCAGCATCTTCGGTGACATCGACAGGATGATCGAGGAGATGGAGAAGGAGATGGCAGAGGCGTTCAAGGATATGGAGAACGCGGTGCCCGAGGACATGTACCGGGAGCGCCGGCTCCCCGACGGCTCGGTGAGCCGCGAGTACGGGCCCTTCGTCTACGGGTACAGCGTCAAGATCGGTCCAGACGGTAAACCCACCATACGGGAGTTCGGCAACATGAAGCCGGGGCTCACGGGCGAGGGTGGAGCCCCTCTGAACCTCACGGAGCGTATGGAGCCCCTCGTAGATGTTATCGAGGACGGCGAAACCTTGAAGGTGGTCGCGGAGCTCCCCGGCGTCGAGAAGATGGACATAAGGCTCGAAGCGACGGACCACAGCCTCACCATAAACGTCGACAACCCGACGAGGAAGTACTACAAGGAGCTGGAGTTCCCCGAAGAGGT
>DATKWN010000012.1:0-11268 GCA_035529515.1 Candidatus Krumholzibacteriaceae bacterium
CTCCACGTGAACGCCGCCGTCCCGTAACGCTGGATCAGGTATACGATGAAGAAGTTGAACACCCCGGCCACGACGTCCTGGGTGGCGCGCCAGCTGTTCCACCCGGAGTAATACCTTATGACCGCGGATATTATGCTCCAGGTCCCCATGGCCGTGAAAAACCAGTAGAGCGGAGGCAGAAGCTGCCCCGGGACAGGAGTCAACCCAGACGTGCTCCAGCTACGGACCCAGTCGAAGAGGACGCGGTGGATTCCCGGGTAGTTCAACGCGATGGTGGCGACCACCAAGAGGAATACGCCGAAGCCCACGCCCCCCAAGGCATCACTCCGTTCACCCTTCTCGCCGAACTTGGGCCTGTCGCCGTCAACTGAGCGGCGGATGGGACGCTCGAACTCGAAGCCACGGAACAAAGCCCCTCCCCCGCCTCGCACGACGTAGGCGCCCGAGACGCCGTCGGTGAACTTGTCCCTGGGGTCGTCGGTTAAGACTAAACCCATGACGACGTCGATGAACAGGATCAAGCCGTGGATCTTGGAGACGTTCCTCGTGAAGGCGGCCGTAAGGGATGGCTTACCCCCGCTAGGCGCCTCCACTCTGAGGCCCAGCAACTGCTTGCCCAGTGAAGCCCCGTACATGTACTCCATAGCCGTGAAGTAGAGCACCTGCCCCGCCCCGAGTATGAAGGGCAGCCGCCAGACACCCATCCAGTCCAGCTCCCCCGAGAAGATAGAGCCGATCCACAGAGGCACATAGGCCAGTAAAGCCAGCAACGCCACCAGCGCTCCAACTATGAATGAATCTATGGCGTACGCGATGACCCGCGTGACCCAGAGAGTCTGCGCCCCGACATCGTATCTTAGCCTGTCGAACCCCGTGTCCCGCCGGGGGGAGCCTAGGCTATTACCGCATCTCCTGCAGTACGAGGCTCCCTCGTCATTCCACTCGCCGCAACTAGGACAACGCACCATGCCTACTCATTGAGGATGAACAGCGGCCTCGATTTAAACCCTGAGCTAAGCTGGCCTGGAGTCGAACCTCCACTTGAGGTCGAACATGGCCCCCAGCGCCCTGACGACGCCGGGGTGGAACGTGAGAGCCGCCTCCCTGAGGAAGAACGGAACCCCCTCCTCCTCCACCAGGAACAACGCCTTGCCACCGTCTGCAGGGTCCACGACACAGCCACGGATCTCCACCTCGTCAGAGAACCTCACCTCGTATCCGTCCTCAAACGCGGCGCCCATGGCGCCGAGAATAGCGTCCTGTTTCTCTCTATCCGATTCGCTGAGGCTCTCAGGAGACCGCATGAGTATCTTGACGGATACCCCCCGGTTCAGGGCGTCCGCCAAGTCTTCGTTCACCTGCTGGAAGTACTCCATAGCCCTCGTGGAGATGAGCAGCGTCTCTTTGGCTGACCTGTAGAGTTTGCGAGTCTCCTCTATCGAGACGTCGCCGACGCTGACCACGCGTATTAGACCAGTACGCTGCTCGCTCGCCCCAGCCTTCAGGTACATCTCGGCCGCGGCCGACTCGAACTCGCTCCGATAAGACTCCACGACGCTTAGCCGCCTTCTGACCTCCTCCCGGGAGACCGATACCAAAGCGTCGGCTATCTCCTCCGGCGAAAGTGGAGCGTAGAGAGCGGGGCGGCCCGGCCTCATTATTAGGAGCCCCTTCTGGCTCAGCTCGTCTAGCACACCGTAGATCCGGGCGTTGGGTACGCCGCTGGCCTTGCTGAGGGTGGTTGCCTTGGTCTCTCCTAGATACATGAGGTGGGCCAGGGCTGAGGCCTGGTACTCGTTGAGCCCCATGTTCATGAGGTTGTACTTGACCTGGTTGACCTTGGGCTCCATCGTATTCCTCTATGTGTTTAGGTTGTCCATATGTCTACATAAGTTTATAAACAAAAAACTTACTATCTCCAAGTAGTAATATCCAATACTGGATAGTGTTACAGGAGAAAGACGCATGAACGTAATGATAATGGGGATGGACGGCTACCTGGGCTGGACCCTCAGCATGCACCTCCGCGGCAGAGGCCACGACGTCTGCGGCGTAGACAACATGAGCAGACGCAGGAACGTCCACGAGGTGGGCAGCTGGAGCGCAACACCCATCAAAACGATGAAGGAGCGTCTTGAAGCCTACAAGAAGGCCACAAACCGCGACCTCAGGTTCTATAAAGGCGACCTCACGGAGGAGAGCTTCGTAGACCTCGTCGTGAAGAAGGAGAAGCCGGACTGCATCGTCCACCTTGGCGAGATACCCAGCGCACCCTACAGCATGATGGACGCGTCCCACTGCAACTACACGCAGATAAACAACGTCATCGGCCACAACAACATACTCTTCGCCATGAAGGACCACGTTCCTAAGGCGCATCTACTTAAGCTGGGCACCATGGGCGAGTACGGCACCCCCAACATCGACATCCCTGAGGGCTTCTTCGAGATCGAGTACAGGGGACGCAAGGACAAGCTGCCGTTCCCGCGTCAGCCCGGAAGCTGGTACCACCTGACAAAGGTACACGACACCTGGAACCTGATGTTCGCCAACAAGATCTGGGGCATCGCGGCCACGGACGTGATGCAGGGCGTCGTCCACGGCGTCAAGACGGACGACATGGCGAACGACGATCTCCTGACACGTTTCGACTTCGACGAGTGCTTCGGCACGGCCATCAACAGGTTCTGCGCACAGGCGGTAGTCGGGCACGAGCTCACCCCATACGGCAAGGGAGGCCAGACCAGGGGTTACCTGGCCCTCCGTGACAGCATGCAGTGCTTCACTATAGCCATCGAAAACCCGCCGGATGAACGGGAGTACCGTGTCTTCAACCAGTTCGATGAGACCTACAGCGCCAACGAACTGGCCGAGAAGGTGAGCAAGGTCGCTCAGGAGCTCGGTTTGGAGGGTAAGATATGGAACATACCCAACCCGAGGCTCGAGGCCGAGGAGCACTACTACGAGCCTGACATGAAGCACCTGCCCAACCTAGGTTTCAAGCCCACGTACACCCTAGAGGACGAGCTACGGATCACGATCCCCAAGCTCATGGAGTACAAGGACCGGATCGAGGCAAAGCGTGAATGCATCATGCCCAAGGTCAAGTGGACCGCCTAGGCCCCAATCATTTTTATCACTAAAACATAGTATTTGAGGGACATCTATGAGGGTAGCAGTGACGGGGGGAGCCGGGTACATCGGGTCCACGCTGGTGACGATGCTATTGAGCCGGGGAGACGAGGTGGTCTCCGTGGACAACGAGAGCATCGGCGACTACAATCACCTTAAGCAGCACGAGTACGGGAAGAAAGCCGAGTGCGTCGTGGGCGACATCCGCGACCTTGATCTGCTTGTCGAGGAGTGGGAGGGATGCGACGCCGTCGCTCATCTCGCGGCTCTCCCGGGGCTGGTAAGGTGCAACGAGCACCCGAAGGAGGCCGTGTCCGTGAACGTCTACGGCACCTACCGGGTGATGGAGGCGGCTAGGAGGCTGGACGTCGGGCGAGTCGTCTTCTGCTCCAGCGCGTCCACCTACGGCGTCCCCGTCGAGATGCCCGTAACGGAGGACCATCCGCAGCGCCCCCTCAACCTCTACGGCGTCACCAAGGTGGCGGGGGAGCAGATAGTCAACACGTACTGGGACAACTACGGCATAGAGACTGTGAACCTGAGGTTCGGGAACATCTACGGCGTCGGCGTGTTCACCCGCTGGGACACTGTAATACCCAAGTTCGTGAACCAGGGGATGAGCGGCGAGTCGTTGACGGTCTACGGAGACGGCGAATACAGCAGGGACTTCGTCCACGTCCAGGACATCTCGGAGGCCATGACGCTCTCACTCACCAATGAGGGCATAGGAGGCGAGACCTTCAACGTCGGCGGCGAGACCCTGACCATAAACAGGATCGCCGACATAGTCAAGGAGGAGATAGCCGCGGAGACCGGCGGCGAGGCAGAGGCCGTGAACACCGCGCCCAGGCCCGGGGAGACGAAGAAGTTCAGCTACGACCTGACGAAGATACGCGGCGTGCTCGGGTTCGAGAACAGGTGGACCGTCAGGGAAGGGGTAAAGCAGCTCATCAAGTACTGGGCCCAGCAAAGGTGATGGAAGCACATGGCGGCCGCAGACGAGACGACGGTTTCAGCGGTCATCCCAGCCTACAACGAAGAGAAGACTATAGAGGCAGTCGTGAAGGGAGCCCTCTCCTACGTAGACGAGGTGCTAGTCGTGGACGACGGCAGCACCGACGACACGGCACGCATAGCCGAGGACGCTGGGGCCAGGGTCCTGAAGCAGCAGAACGCAGGCGTCCTGAAAGCAACGGAGCGGGGCCTGAGAGAGGCGACTGGCGACATAATCGTCACCCTGGACGCCGATGGGCAGCACGACCCCTCTGAGATACCGAGCCTCATCGAGCCGATCCTGAGAGGCGAGGCCGACCTGGTCATGGGGATACGGCCCGAGTTGCCGTACCTGAGCGAGAGGGTACTCACGTGGCTAACAAGCATAAGGGTGCCCATAGGGGACGCGAGCACAGGGTTCAGGGCCGTCAGAGGAGAGATCGCCAGAGAGATGAGTCTACACGGAGCCTGCCTATGCGGCACCTTCGTGTTAGAAGCCCATCGACGCGGCGCCCGCGTAGCAGGCGTCCCCATATCGATCAAAAGGCGGGAATACGGCGAGAGAAGGATCCAGACGAGCCACTTCAGACAGTTCTTCGCGGTGCTATGGGACGTGCTGAAGGGTTAGGAAGGTATTTACGTTGATTGAAGTCAGTAAAGGGATTCGGGAAGTGACGGGATGAGTAAGGGAGTGACAGTGTGGTTCACGGGCCTGCCTTGCAGCGGCAAGACTGCCATAGCCGACAGGGTCGCCGAGGCGCTGCGCGAGCAGGGAGACAGGGTCGAGCGCCTCGACGGCGACACCGTCCGCAAGGGCCTGACCAGTGACCTGGGCTTCAGCAAGGAGGACCGCGACGAGAACATAAAACGCGTGACCTTCGTGGCGAAGCTCCTCACAAGGAACGGCGTCAAAGTGTTGGCGACCTTCGTCTCACCCTACATAGAGAGGCGTAGGAGGAGCAGAGAGGAGATAGGCGAGTTCATGGAGGTCTACGTGAGGTGCCCCGTCGAGGAGTGCATGAGGCGAGACGTCAAAGGCATGTACAGGAAGGCGCTGGCGGGCGAGATAACTGGCTTCACTGGCGTGGACGATCCATACGAGGAGCCGCCGAACCCCGAGCTCATACTGGACACGGACAAGGAGACGGTCGAGGAGAGTGTCCAGAAGGTCCTTGAAAAGATGGAGAGCCTAGGCTACCTCCAGTAGAACCCCTTTATCCGGGGTTTTGGGGAAGAGATGGGTTTGGGGAAGGCTAGTCGACCACTATCATGGTGAGGGTGCTGCGGACATGGTTGAGGCGCCTGATCTTCGTGGTGATGACGTCCTTGAGTTTCTGCATCGTATCCGCTTCCAGGCGTACGACGAAGTCGTAGACCCCGTAGACTCCGTAAACATCGTGTACCTCTGGGATCTCTTTGAGAGCTTTCTCGACCTCGGATCCTTCACCCAGATCAGTGTTGATCAGTACGAATGCAATGCTCATACTTACACCTGTGTGAAAAACTTTGTATCATCTTTTAACGTTTTCCAACGCGTAAAATTAGCAGACATTATTCTATATACTTGAGCTATTCGAGTACATGCTAAGCCTTCTACGAACCCCGGCGGTCTTCGTCGTTCGTCGATTATCTGTTCGTCACAAGTTTTAATATGGTTTCTTCCCCAGCCGGTTATGAGCGTTTTGAGTCTATACCGCCAAGTTTCGGTGATAGGGGCAGGGATGACGAGGTTTCACCACAGGCTCCACCAAGACAAGCAGGGACGGGAGCTATTCGTCGAGGCCGCGCTGGAGGCCGCGGAGTCCGTGGACAACAGTTTCACCTTCGGCGACGCGGACGCCCTGTACCTCGGGTACTTCAGCAGCGACATGTTCGAGCGGCAGGGGCACACAGCCGCCTTGATGGCCGACTGGCTCGGGATGAACCCGAAGCCGGCTTACAGGGTCGAGGACGCGTGCGCCAGCAGCGGCGTCGCCGTCAACGCGGGCATCCAGGCCATCGCGTCGGGCATGTGTGATGTGGTCATTGTGGGAGGGGTCGAGAAGATGAGGAACTTGGACACGACGGAGGTGACGGACACCCTCGCGTTGGCGGCGGACGCCAACTACGAGGTCGGTGTAGGCTTCACCTTCCCTGGGCTATACGCGGCCATCGCGTCAGCCCACTTCAGCAGGTACGGCTCGACGTGGGAGCAGCTCCAGCAGGTCGCCATCAAGAATCATGTGAACGGAAAGAAGAACCCAAAGGCCCAGTACCAGGAGACCATCAAGGAGATAGCCGACAAGCTGGGCGAGAGGAAGGGTATGAGCTTCCGTGACGAGATGGAGTTCCTCAGCTCGCCGCTGAACCCCGTCGTCGCGAGCCCCCTCAGGCTGTTCGACTGCTGCCCGATATCTGACGGGGCAGCCGCCGTCATCCTCGCCGCGGACGAGGTCGCCGAGAAATACACCGACACCCCGGTGAGGGTCGCGGGGATCGGCCAGGCGTCGGACACTATGGCGCTCCACGACCGAGACGACCTCACGTCCCTGAGAGCCACCGGCATCGCCGCGAGGCAAGCCTACAAGATGGCTGGAGTCGAGGCGAGGAACATAGACACGGCCTGCGTCCACGACTGCTTCACCATCGCCGAGGTCGTCGCCACCGAGGACCTCGGGTTCTTCGCCAAGGGCGAGGGCGGTAGAGCAGCCTCAGAGGGAAGGACGGCGCTGGACGGGGAGATACCTGTGAACCCCGACGGCGGGCTCAAGGCCAAGGGCCACCCAGTGGGAGCCACGGGCGCCGCGATGGTGTGCGAGATGTTCAAGCAGCTGCGGGGGCAGGCAGGCGAACACCAGGTCGCCGACGCAGAGGTCGGCATGGCCCACAACGTGGGGGCGGCGGGTGCCACCGTGTCGGTGCAGATATACAGGAGGGGCTGATATGACGGAGTACACGGTGAAGGCGTACAAGGATCACTTGATGAACGAGGAGCTCGTGGGCGTGGAATGTAAGAGCTGCGGACACCTCATGCTGCCGCCGAGGCCGCTCTGCAACAAATGTGGCTCGACGGACCTTGGGTGGAGACAGTACAAGGGCAAGGGAACCATCGCGGCGAAGACGGTGATAGCGGTCCCACTTACCAGGTTCCAGGACCAGTGCCCATACGGGGTCGTCATAGTCACCCTGGACGAAGGAGTAAGTATAAGCGGCTACCTGCTGGACGAAAACGTAGATGTCGGTTCGAGGGTGGAGGCCGCCTACGTTAAGAAGGAGGACGGCGTGGTCCTCGCCTTCAAGGCGGCGTAGCTACTCTCCCTTGAACTCGGGTTTTCTCCTCTCGTTGAAGGCGTTTATGCCTTCCATGAGGTCTCTGTAGTTCCATAGGTTGGAGAACTCGTCGGCCTCGGCGTTCGACGCGGCCTCAAGGCCCTCAAGGTTCACCAGCTTCTTCATCGCCGCGATGGCGAGGGGCGGGTCGTCCACGAGGGCCTTCACGAACTCCTGCACCTTTGCCTCGAACTCCCCCGCTGGGTATACGGCGTTCACGAGCCCCGCCCTGAGCGCCTCCTCCGCGTTTAGGCGGCGACCGGTCATCATCATCTCCGCGGCGAGCGACTTGCCGACCAGCCTCGGCAGCACGTATGTTGCGCCCCAGCCGGTTATCAGCCCCAGGTTGACCTCGGGCTGCCCGAAGCTGGCCTTATCCGACGCGAGCCTGAAGTCGCAGTGTATGGCGAGCTCGTTTCCGCCGCCTAGGCAGTAGCCGTTGACCGCCGCGACGACGGGTTTTGGTACCTCCATGATCTTCCTGTACGTGTTTTGGCCCAGCTTGGACAGCTCACGGGCGCCTTCGACGCCCAGTTTGGGGAACTGTGAGATGTCGGCGCCCGCGCAGAACGCCCTGTCCCCCGCCCCCTTGAACAATATGCAGCGGACGGACTTGTCCGCGGCGGCCTCGTCCAGCGCCTCGCCGATCAACTCGAGCATCTCGGCGGTCATGCTGTTGAGCTTACCGGGCCTGTTGACGGTGACGGTGAGCACGCCGTCCTTCTTCTCCGTGAGTATGGGCTTCTCCTCACCGAGCCCCATGCGCTTCATCTCGAAGGGGCCCCTCGGCAGGTTGGCGCCGAGCTTCATCGCCGTTTCCACGTCCTCTTCTGATGCTATCCCCTCCGCCACCACCTTCTCGGCCTCCCCGACGAAGGGCTTCAGGAGGAGCTTCACGTCGAAGCCCTTGGCCTGATCCTCGGTTACGCTGGGCCGGGTCTCGTAGCTGTAGAAGCCTTCGCCGGTCTTGCGCCCCAGCTTCTTCGCCTCGTATAGCTCAGTTATCCTCGCGCAGGGCGCGTAGTCGGGGCCCATGTTCTCCTCGAACACCTTGAGGATGTTGTAGACGATGTCCATGCCTATCAGGTCGCTGAGCATGAAGGGGCCGAGGGGCATCCCGGCCTTGTGCTGCATCGCGGCGTCGATCTGCTCCACGCCGTACTTGTCGAGGAGCTTCCCAGCCTCGTTGAGGTAGGTGACGAGTACTCTGTTGACTATGAACCCCGGGGCGTCCTTCCTCACCCAAACTGGGGTCTTCCCCATCCTCTTGGCCAGCTCCTGGACCGCCTTCACCGTCTCCTCCGAAGTCTTCTCTCCCTGGTTGACCTCGACGAGCTTCATAATGGCGGGCGGGTTGAAGAAGTGCATGCCGATGAACCGCTCCGGGTTCGGCATCGCCTCGGCTATCTTGGTTATGCTCAGGCTGCTGGTGTTGGACGCCAGTATGGCGTCCTTGGGCGCCTTCGCCGCGGCATCTGCCCATACCTTGTGCTTGATATCCATTCTCTCGGGTATCGCCTCGACGACCAGCTGGGCGCCCTTCACAGCCTCATCGAGGTCCAGCGTGAACCTTATCCTGGCTAAGGCAGCGTCCATCTCCTCCTGACTCATTCTGCCCCGGCTCACGAACCTGCTTAGGCTGTCCTCGACGCCGGCCTCGGCCTTGTCGAGGAACTCCTGAGTGATGTCTCTGACCGCCACGTCGTAGCCGGCCACGGCGGCCACTTGGGCTATGCCGTGCCCCATGACTCCGGCGCCGAGGACGGCCACCTTTTTAACATTATCTGCCTCCATGATGCTTCAACTGGCTAATCTGGGCGTGGGTTTAAAGCATTTTTCCGAGGCAAAGACTATATTGGTATTAAAAGATAGTTGCGCCTTGAACCAATATGAGGCAGATAGTGCTGCTTAAGGACATCCCGGACCTCACGGAGATCAAGCTGGACCCCCAGACCCGGGCGCCCATCGTCGAGGGCGTTAAACGCAGGATCAGCGAGGTCGACAAAAGGGCGCTGGAGGCCGCGATCAGGCTCAAGGAGAAGGTGGGCGGCGAGGTGGTGACCCTCTCCCTGGGGGACGACAAGACCAAGACGGCCCTCCTGGAGGCGCTCGCCATGGGCGCCGACGCGGCGTACATAGTCAACGAGCCGGAGCTCAAGGGCGTGGACACCAACGCCACCAGCAAGGTGCTTGAGGCCGCCGTCAAACACGTAGGAGACTACGATCTCATAATCGCTGGCGAGATGACGCTGGACAGCCTATCGAGCCAGATTGGGCCACGGCTGGCCCAGCTCCTGGATCTCCCCCAGATAACATACGTGAAGGAGCTCGACGTAGCCGACGGCAAGGTCAGGGCTGTCAGGGACCTGGAGGACGTGGACGAGGTCGTCGAGGCGGCGCTCCCGGCCGTCGTATGTGTGGTGAGGGAGATCAACGAGGCGCGCATCCCGAACCTCATGAGCATCATGAAGGCGAAGAAGAAGCCCCAGACGGTGTGGGGCGCCGGAGACATCGGGCTCGACGCCTCGGAGGTAAAGAGCCAGAGCTATGTCCAGATAACGAGTGTATTCGCCCCCAAGGTGGAGCGCAAGCAGATCAAGATCGAGGCCGAGACCGTGGAGGAGGCGGCCGTTAAGCTGGTCGAGGCCCTCATGCAGGAGGGGGTCCTCTAGTGTCGTTCCTGGTGTTCTCGGAGGACAGGGAGCTGGCTTTCCAGCTGCTGGGAAAGGCTAGGGAGCTGGCGGACAGGATGGGCTCGGAGGTCGCCGCGCTGGCGGCGGGATCAGACCCCCTGGAGTACGTCAGGCAGGGCGCGGACAAGGTCTACACGGTGAGCGGCCTAGGCGGGTTCAACGTTGAGCCCTACAGCGCAGCCGTGGTGGAGGCCGTGAAGGCGGCCAACCCGTCCACGGTGTTCATGGGTGCCACGAAGAGGGGCAAGGAGCTTGCGCCGCGGGTGGCTTCGTCCCTCGGCGTCGGATGCATGAACGAGTGCAGCGGCGTGGAGCTGGAGGACGGCAAGATAGTCGTGGAGAGGCTGACATACGGCGGCTCCACAGTGGCCAAGGAGACGAGCACGAGCACCCCCACGGTGATCAGCTTCCCCCCGAGGAGCTTCGAGAAGCTGGAGCCCGTGGAGAGGACAGGAAAAGTGGTGGAGCTAAAGGTGGATCTCCCCGAGCCCCGGGTCGATGTAGTCGAGAGACGCGAGAAGCCCAAGAGCACCGCTGACTTAGAGAGCGCGTCAATCATAGTCTCCGCGGGCCGCGGGTTCAAAGCTAAGGAGGACCTGAGGCTGCTGGAGGAGTTGGCCGAGGTGCTGGGCGCCCAGATGGGGTGTACGAGACCTATAAGCGCGGACCTGGGCTGGATGGACCAGTGGGTGGGCATCAGCGGCAAGAAGGTGAAGCCCAGCCTCTACGTGGCGTGCGGCGTCAGCGGCACCATCCAGCACGTCGCCGGAATCAGGGACAGCCAGATCATCGTCAGCATCAACAGCGACGAGGGCGCGGGCATCCACGGCATCAGCGACTACAGCCTCGTCGGCGACATCTACGAGGTGCTGCCCGCGCTGACCAAGGCGCTCAGGGAACGAGCCTAACCTTTTTCACCTCCACCCACATTTTCATCATATGGTTCTAGGCGACGACGTCCTACAGGCGATCAGAGACGCCGCTGCGACAATAATGGACTCCGGCTACGTCACCTGCCTCACAGGCGCCGGGATAAGCGTGGAGAGCGGCATCAGGTCGTTCAGGGGCCCCGGCGGCCTCTGGACCGAGAAGGGTGAGCCGCCCATGGACGGGTACCAGAGGTTCCTCAGGAACCCTGCCT
>DATKWN010000013.1:0-5274 GCA_035529515.1 Candidatus Krumholzibacteriaceae bacterium
AAATCTTATGAAAAATTAATAAGAAATCATTTTTAAAACACTCCACCAACATAACTGTTGGGTAAAACTAATGCCTAAATGCGGCGTATGCGGTAAAGAGGTCAAGGAACAGCCCAAGATCACTGCAGACGGTAAGTGCTCCGTCTGTGGAGTGAAGCTTAAGCCAGCCAAGTAGACGCCAAGCCCTTCCTTTTTTTTATCAAGCAATATGTTGGCTGCCTCCCAAGGAGTAGCGGAGTCCGTTGTCGGAGCACGTCAAGCCAAGGGTCGTCATCAGCAGGTGCATAGAGTTCGAGCCGGTCCGGTACAACGGCCAGATGAAGAGGAGCGAGTTCGTCGAGGCGCTGCTGCCCTTCATAGAACCCATGACGGTGTGCCCCGAGGTGGACATAGGGCTCGGCGTCCCACGGCAGACGCTGAGGCTTGTCAAGGTAGGCGGCAAGATAAAGCTCTACCAGCCCGAGACAGGGCTGGACCTCACCGACCGGATGCTAGAGTTCGCCGATAGTTTCCTAGGCTCCTTACCTCCAGTGGACGGGTTCATCATGAAGAGCGGCTCCCCCAGCAGCGGCGTCAGGAACGTCAAGGTCTACGGCTCGGTGAAGCCGAGCCCCGTGGCGGAGCGGTCCTCCGGCCTCTTCGGCGGAGTAGTCAGGGAGAGGTTCGGCCACCTGGCGGTGGAAGACGACAGGAGGCTGGAAAACGCCCGCATCAGGGAGCATTTCCTCAGGAAGCTGTACACGCCGGCGCGGCTCCGCTCCGCGAAGAGCTCCGGGGCCATGCGCGACATCGTAGGGTTCCACACCGTGAACAAGCTCCTCTTGAAGACGTATAACCAGAAGGAGATGCGGATCCTAGACAGGATCGTGGCCAACCAAGATGGACGCCCCGTGGAAGAGGTCTTAGATCTGTACGAGGGGCACCTCTACGCGGCTCTGAGGCGGGCCCCCAGGTGCACCAGCTACGTGAACACGCTGATGAACAGCTTGGGCTACTTCTCCCGGGAGCTGTCGGACGCCGAGAAGCGTTTCTTCCTTGACAGGCTCGACGACTACAGGGAAGGCAGGGTGCCCCCAGTCGTCCCGGTGGACATACCCCGGTCGTGGGTGGTGAGGTTCAATGAGTCGTACCTGGGGCGGCAGACGTTCTTCAACCCGTACCCGGAGGAGCTGTTGGACGTCGACTCCATAGTGGAGGCCTGCGGCGGCAGGGACTACTGGAAAGACGAGGAGGAGTGAAGCGCCCAGGGGCGTACTCACGCTGTTTCTTCTCGGGGCTCCACCTCGACGGCGACCTCGTTCCTCCGCATGAACCAGGGCTTGAACGGGCCGTCGTACCTCATCGAGAACCCCTCTCCCTTTCTCCTGATGCCTTCCCTCTCCAGCTCATCTAACAGCTCCCTGGTTTTAGAGATGAAATTAGACTGTGTCCATCTTCCGGAGAACCTCAGCGCAGCGACGAGCCTCTCAGGCACGTTCACTATCTTAACTCGTTCGTCCGACGGCTCTGGGGTTGTCTCCACCGTGTACTTGTCTGGCATCACGAAGGCGATCGACGTATCGTCCGACAGCACAGGCGCGGTCATGGCGATTCGCTCGGAGATCACTGGAGCCGTCATGGCGATCTTCGTCTTCTTGACGTTGGCGCCGGAGATGAACCGAAAAAGTATGTTGAACCCGCCGTCCGCGTAGCCCTCAACCTTGGCAACAACGATCTCCGGGTACCTTCTTATCTCGACTCTACCAACAGTCTCCACTACATCGTACTTGGCCTGCTCAACCATGTGAAGACATGAAAACGGCCAGTAAAAGCCTTTACTAAATACTTGTTTACCCAACGCCGCACACTGGACGCGGGTTAGTCGGTTTTATTACGCTGAACACTTCTCTTTATGAAGACATGTCCAACTACAGCCCGACCCGTGACACCCTTGCGAAGCGGATAGCGGGCGAGATAGTGTTGTCGCCTAGCCCGGGGAAGACCATGCGGAAGTGGAGGGGGCTCCTCGGGATCACACAGATCGAGGCGGCGGGCATCCTGGAGCTGTCGCCTTCCGTGGTCAGCGACTACGAGACGGGGCGCCGCCGCAGCCCTGGCAGCGGGTTCATCAAGCGGTACGTTGGGGCGCTGCTGGACATCGACGAGTCGAAGGGCGGCCAGTACATCAGGCAGCTATCACGCATCACCCTTGACCCTAGCGACGTGTTCATCGACATCCGGGAGTTCATGGCGCCCGTGAGCGTCGCGGAGGTCGTGGAGGCCGTCGAGGGGACGATCTACGCGGGGCATGATCGGCTGAATCAGAACGTGTTCGGGTACACCATCGTGGACAGCATCAAGGCGATACAGATGCTCAGCGGCCTCGACTTCTACAGGATCTTCGGCACCACCAGCGAGAGGGCTCTGGTGTTCAGCGGCGTCAGCCGGGGCAGGTCCCCCATGATCGCCGTTAAGATCAGCCCATTCAAGCCCCGGGTCATAGTGCTCCACGGCCTGGAGGGGGAGCTGGACCCGCTGGCGATCCAGCTGGCGACCCACGAGGGCATACCGCTGGCGGTGTCGGGGCTCGCCACCGAGGACGAGCTTGTTGAGGCGCTGGTGGACCTCTACGAGAGCACCGGGTAGCCGAGGCCTCGTAAAGCGTCGCCAGTCTCCTGTGCACACCTTGTGCTACTTGAAACCGGTTTAATGCTGCCCTCTCACTCGTACCTGAGGGCCTCGACGGGGTTCATGCCGGCGGCTCTCCACGCTGGGTACAGCCCTGCGAGGACGGAGGTGACCGTGGCGAACCCGACGACGGCCAGGCCCAGGGCAGGGGACGTGGAGACGGGGAGCCCTATGTAGTCTCCGACGAGCCTGCCGAGGACGAACCCAAGGGCCGCGCCAGCCACGCCGCCCATGATGCCCGTTATAATGGCTTCGCTGAGGAAGAGGTAGAGGACGTCGCTGCTCTTGCCGCCTATGGCCTTGAGTATGCCTATCTCGCGTGTCCGCTCCATGACGCTTATGGTCATGGTGTTGATGATGCCTACCCCCGCCACTATGAGGCTGATGGCCGCGATGCCGCCGAGCACCGCCTCGAGGGTGCCCAGGATCTGGCCCACCTGCTCCTGGACCATCTCGAAGCTCATGACCATGACGTCGTCGCCGAACTCGTCCTCGATGTGCTCCACGACGGCGTCCACGTTCTCTACGGTGTCGACGGTGAGGGCGACGTAGTCGACGCTGCTGCCTGACTCGAAGATCTGCTGGGCCTCCCTGAAGGGGATGACGACGCTGTTGTCGTCCTCGCTGCCGAAGGTGCCTCCCAACTCCTCCATGACGCCGACGACCCTCAGTGTGACCTTCTTCTCCTGGCTCCTGACCATGAAGGTGAGGGTGATCCTGTCCCCGACCTCGTATATGGGCTTGTCCTCGCCGCTGGGCTGGGCGACGAGGTGACCCAGGACGACGGCGGCCTTGTCGCTCTGGACGAGGGCCCTGCCGTCAGCCATCTCGTAGTACTTGAATATGTCGAAGTAGATGGGCTCGGCGCCGTAGACGTTGCAGACATAGGTCTCGCCCCTGACGGTGTGGCTGGCGAGCCTGCTGCCGACGATGGGGGTGAGGTACCTGACGTGGGGCGTCTTCTCTAGGATCTGGATGTCGCGCCAGTTGAAGGCCTCGCCGACTAGTCCGCGGCCGGGCTGGACCCTGAAGGGTATGACCATGACGTTGTTGGACCCGAACATCTCGAGCTGGCCGCCCACCTCCTCGGTGAGGCCCTGGGTGATGCTTATGAGGCCCGTGACGGCTGCGATGCCTATGAGTATGCCTAGGACGTTGAGGCCGAGCCTGAGCTTGCGCTCGCCGAGGCCGTTGACGGCGGTGAGGAGGATGTCCCGGGGCTTCAACTCAGGGAGAAATGCGTGGAGTGGGATATAAACAGGCTAGTCGACGGTCTCAAGTTCCTCGAACTGGGCGATGTACTCTGGTGGTAGGCCGAGGGCCTTGGCTCCGTCCACCATGTACCTGAGGTAGCGCCTGGTGGGCTTGAATGGGCCTCTTGGGTTTGTGGTGCGGTACACGTGGGCGAGCATGGGCTCCCCCGCCTCGCTTACGACCATGATGGGGTGCCTGTAGTAGGTGCCTTGGGGGACGCCTTCCACGGTGTCGAGGTGCTCCATCTCGTCGGGCGGTATCTCGTAGACGGCTCCGCGGACGAGCCTGCTGAGGGCGGGCTCGATGCCTGTGCAGCCTCCGCCGTAGTTTTTGCTGTAGTAGTTGAACTGGACCTCCCAGTTGGGGATCATCGCCTTGCAGACGAGCTTCGCTGACGGTGTGTGCCTCTTCAGGTTGTTGATGTCCATGAAAGAGCCATACGTGAAGTACAGCATGAGGCTGAGGACACATTTAGTTCATAAAAGACTTTTTCCGTTTCGCTGAGGCTCTCTCACTGGTAAAGGGCTCCCCCTGGGACTACGCTACAAGTCCTAAGTTCTATCTCTTGAGGGTCTCAGCGAACAGCGTAGCGTTCTTGATGTCGTCTTCATTTGGCCTACCTTTGTTTATTCCTCCAATGAATTTTGACGCTCCGTGGGTGTCATAGCCCTTGCACATAAAGCTTCCAGTAACTTGGAACCCTTTTTCTCTTAACTTTGATTCAAGTGGGTTATTAAACATCTTCAGGCCTGTGCCGCTAGTGGAGAACACGAAAGCCTTCTTGTTTTCCTGTGCCGGCAAGGCGTTGATGAACTCGAAGAGTTTTTTATGGTGTTTGGTGAGGTAGATGCCTGACCCAAAACCTATCTTGTCGTAGTTCTCCAGTGACTCGATGCTTGCTTCATCGAGGTTCAGTAGATCCGCGCTCAAGGACCTTGAGATGGCTCTTGCGATCTTCTCAGTGTTGTTATGATGAACCGATAGGTAGATGACCAAAGACTTCATGGTTTCCCCCCTTTTGTTATCTTGAACCGTAGTTTAACGTTTTCAGTGTCTTTATGACTGGAAAAAAGTTTCGGGTCTCTGTTACAGTGGCAGGAAAAAGGTGCCTACACGAAGTAGTCGGCTATCATGGAGGCGACGTATATGAGCATGGTCACGTGGAACAGGGGCAGAGCCTTCAGCCATCCTGTAGAGTTCCTGCCCCTCAAGATCAAGGCATTGGCCGCGAGGAGCAGGACGAGCCCAGCCACGAAGCTGTACATCATTATGGCGA
This sequence comes from Candidatus Krumholzibacteriaceae bacterium, assembly GCA_035529515.1. GTDB lineage: Archaea > Thermoproteota > Bathyarchaeia > TCS64 > TCS64 > RBG-16-57-9. The sequence continues at coordinate 5,198 of DATKWN010000013.1, forward strand.
AGACGTACACCGAGTTGGGGTAAGGTAGGGTGAATATCAGTGCTGAGGTGGTCGCGAACAGGACCAGGAACAGGGTC
>DATKWN010000014.1:0-16567 GCA_035529515.1 Candidatus Krumholzibacteriaceae bacterium
TCCTGTACGTCAGCTACAACGAGACCCTCGACGACCCTGAGACCAGGGCCGAGCGGGTGGCGGCCTTCCTCGGGGGTGGCCTCGACATCGAGAAGATGATGCAGGTAGTAGACCCAAAGCTCTACAGACAGCGCAGATAAAACATCCAAAGAGGATTCCGATTTTCTTTGTTTTCTTTCAGCTAATGTCATTTTGCGCATATTTGAGGTAGAAGCATCATCAAACCGGTCAACATCTCCGGCTTAATCGCCTCTTCACTCCCCCACCAACCGACCCCAGAGCCACCAAGCAGTTCTCACCTACTCCACAAACACCCGCTTTTCACCTATCTCCACCACCAGATCCAATGCTTACGCTACCCGCCCACCCCCAGCCTGCCCAGCTGAAGCAGGTTGAAACCGAGACAAGCGAAGATCATCTTCACCCTTACCCGCTCCACAGAGGTCACTAACACATGACCCGCTCCAAACACCCGTTTAATCACCGCGAAAGGCCTCTCACCAGGACACCGCTTTCTGCTTATCCTCGCATTTCTGAGCCGATCCCAGATACATAACGGGTGGTCTCTGGCTCCACGCCTCATCGTCGCGTCCCAGCCACGCGGCGCAGCGCCCTGGTAACCCCGGTCCCGATACACCACCTCACCAGGCATTGACAGGTCGACCCTGCTATCATGGACATTCGCGGGGGTCGTCTCTAGGCATCTTATGAGGCCGTGATCAAGGTCCATCTTCATGTGCAGCTTGTAACCAAAATAGGATCTACTACCCTTCACACTCCACGAACCATCCATAGATCTCCGGGTCCGGGCCTCCTCGCCACGAGGCTCCTCGGCCGGGGCGTGGCCTGGGTCACTGGTGATGAAGGTGGCGTCCTGGACCACGCCCTTCCGGACCCTGAGACCCTTCGCGTCAAGCTGCCTACTCAGCTCAGCCCAGATATCCTTGTCCTTGCCGGTCTTCGCCAGCCGCTCCCTGAAGAGCCAAACAGTGGTGCTGTCGGGAACCCGCTCAGGGTATCCGAGGAACCGGCGGAAGCTGAGGCGGTCCACCGCCTGTCTCTCTGTCTCTTCGTCGCTCAGGCCATACCACTGCTGGAGTACCAGCAGCTTCACCATCACTACCTCGTCGTTGTTGGGTCTGCCGCCTCGTATGGTGTCGTTGGTATAGAGGCCTTTGATTATGGGTCTGAAGACTTCCCAGTCTACTTGTTGGTCGGCTTTTGCGAGCTTGTCGCCTAGTTGGGCGAGTTTGCGGTACTCGTTTCTGAGGAGGTAGGTCTCGAAGGGGTTCATGTGGGTTTTTACGTGGTTAGCTCTATAAGGTTAACCGAGGGGGAGCCAGAAACCAGTATTTCGGAATTCTCCAAAGTATTTTCCGTTCACCCCCGCCCCATTTACTCGATTATATGGCTTCACTGGCTTTAGGCGGAGGCCTACCCGACCTGCCTCGCCTCAGGAATCATAAACGGAAGAGGTTCAGCAGCTACGACCGCACCGGCGGAAACAGGGACTACATCGTCGTAGACCCAGGGGAGACGGCGACCCTAGCCGAGATGAAGGGCCCAGGCTGCGTCAAACACATCTGGGTCACCATACGTACAGACATGGAGTGGTACCTCAGGAAGCTCGTGCTCCGTGCATACTGGGACGGCGAGGAGCACCCAAGCGTCGAGGCCCCCATAGGTGACTTCTTCGGCATCGGCCACGGCCTGACCCGCAACTACGTCTCCGCTCCGCTGCAGATGAGCCCCGAGGACGGCAAAGGCTTCAACAGCTGGTGGCCCATGCCCTACAGCGACGGTGCCCGTATTACCCTGGAGAACCAGGGCGAGAGACAGATCACCGCCTTCTACTACTACGTAGACTACGAGGAGTGGGCGGAGCCGGAGCCGGGGCTCGGCAGGTTCCACGCCGCGTGGCGCAGGGAGAACCCGACGGACGGCGTCAGCGATAGCGGAGTAGACAACCGCACATGGATGTTCCTGGGTGAGAACCCCGACGGCAAAGGCAACTACCTGATACTGGAGGCGGAAGGCAGGGGCCACTACGTGGGCTGCAACGTCAACGTCGTCAACCTCAGGAAGACGGACAAGTTCAACTGGTACGGCGAGGGCGACGACATGATCTACATAGACGGCGAGAAGCTGCCCAGCCTAGTCGGCACCGGCACCGAGGACTACTACGGGATGAGCTGGTGCCCCACCCAGGAGTACTGCGCACCCTACCACGGGCTGCCCATACCCGGAGGCAAGAACTGGAGCGGAAAAGTCACCTGGTACAGGTACCACATCCAGGACCCAGTCTACTTCGAGAAGAGCATCCGCGTAACCATCGAGCACGGCCACGCCAACCACCGCAGCGACGACTACAGCAGCACCGCCTACTGGTACCAGACGGAGCCCCACAAGCCCTTCAAAATCGCCCCCGTTGAGGCGCGGATACCGAGGAAATAGAGAGCTAGGCACGGCTCAGATGGAGACGGGGCTGACGGATCATGCGGTGTCTAAATTCAAGTACTTGGAGATCAGCCCGAAGATGGTTGGCCTCTACAGGGACCTCGTGGAGAAGGGCGATCTCCCTAAAGAAATTCTTGAAATATACCTGCTGACAATTCAGAACCATGAGCTACCTCGTAGGCACCGACATAGGCACCATGGGCACCAAGACGGTGCTCGTTGACCCCGAGGGAAAGGTCCTCGCCAACAGCTTCAGGGAGTACGGCGTCCTCACCCCCATGCAGGGCTGGGCCGAGCAGTGGCCCCAGGTATGGGCCGAGGCCACCTACGCAACCATCAAGGAGACAATAGAGAAGTCGGGGGTGGACCCGGGAGACGTCGCTGGCGCCTGCATAAGCAGCCTCTACGGCGGCAGCGGGATCCCCGTCGACAGGAACTACACCGCCATCCGGCCCTGCCTCATCTGGGCCGACCGCCGAGCCACCGACGAGTGCAGGTGGGTAGAGGAACGGATCGGCAGGGAAGCCCTCTTCGAGGCCACCGGCAACGTCATCGACCCCTACTACGGGTACACCAAGATGCTCTGGATAAGGGACAAGGAGCCGGGGCACTGGGCCAAGATACACAGGCTCGAGACCCCCAACGCCTACATCATAAGGCAGCTCACGGGCGTCGAGAACATCGACTACAGCAGCGCGGGCAACTACGGCGGCGTCTTCGACATCCACAGGCGCGACTGGAGCACAGAGATGATGGAGGAGCTGGGCATCCCACGGACGTTCTTCCCCGAGAAGATACACAGCTCAGAGGAGGTGGTCGGCGAGGTCACCGCCACGGGGGCCAGGCTCACGGGGCTAGCCAAAGGGACCCCCGTCTGCGCCGGCGGCATAGACGCCGCCGTCAGCGCCCTCGCCGGCGGAGCCATAGAGGACGGCGACCTGGCCTCCATGCTGGGGACGTCGATGTGCAACGGCTTCATTAGCCACGAGCCGAGGCTCAGCCCCAGGATGATCAACTTCCCATACGTTGTGAACGGCCGCGAGTACCTCTACAGCTTCACGGGCGTCGCCACCGCCGGCTACTGCGTCCGCTGGTTCCGCGACACCCTAGGCGCACAGGAGATGGAGAAGGAGCGGATGACAGGGGAGGACGCCTACAGGCAGCTCGACGGGATCGCCGAGACGGCTCCCATAGGCAGCGGCAGCCTCGTCTTCATGCCCCACATGATGGTGGGGGAGCGGGCCCCCTACTGGGACGAGCACATCCGGGGAGGGTTCCTCGGCCTCACCACGTACCACACGCGGGCCCACATGTTCAGGGCCGTCCTGGAGGGCGTCGCCTACGCCATGAGGTACAGCATAGAGGCTGCGTATGAGACCGGCATCGAGATAAACAGGGCCACGCTGGTGGACGGCGGCGCCAGGTCCCGCCTCTGGAGACAGATAATAGCGGACGTCACAGGCGTAGAGATGAGCTACATCCCCGATGCACAGGGGGCGCCCCTCGGAGACGCCATGCTCGCCGGGCTCGGCACCGGAGTCATACCTGACCACGACGTCATCGAGGAATGGATCGGGGTGAAAGTTGCCATGAGGCCCGACCCCGAGAGCTCCGAGAGATACCGCAGGTACTACGAACTGTACAAGCAGTGCCTGGAGGCCACCGAACCTGTCTACAGGGCTATGTCTCAGTAGCCTATATTTTATAGGTTAAACCCGATTCTCTACCTGTAGCCCAACAGTAGGTTTTAGTTATGAGAAAAACAGCCGCCTTCATACTCGGCGTAGCCCTAGTCCTCGGGCTGGGGCTCGCGTTCCTCCACCCCTCCCTGCAGCTCATCGGGCTCTGGCTCACCCCCCTGCTCGGGACACAGTTCTACGTCGCGCTCAGCCTCGCGTACCTGCTCCTAGCGGATCCCTTCAGGTACCCTGCTGTGCTCTTCGTGTGGCTGGCGGTGGCGTTCATCGGCGGCGTCATCGTCAGGAGGCGTCTGGGGGGCGTACTCATAATGCTTCTGGTGTGGCTCCTCGTCGTCCCCATGCTGGCTTTATCCGTCTTCGGGGTGGCGATGAACGTCCAGCAGGTGATGGAGGACGTGGAGGGCGAGGAGGCCCTGGGGCTGGTGCCGCCCATACCCGACGGCATGACGTTGACCCGGCTCCTGGAGACGCCCATGCTAGGCGACGTCGCCATGGACGTGCTCAACATGATCGGCGAGGGAGCAGAACAGGAGATCGGGATGGACTTCATCATGGGGTACGCGTACAGGGCGCTCAGCTGGGTGGCCTTGAAGCCCCTGATAGTGCTCGTGGGAGCCTTGATCGGGGTGGAGGCGGGCAGGATCGGTCAGAGGCTCATGCCTGAGTCGCCTTTCGGAAGCCTTCAAGCCTATCAGCCAAGGACGGTAGCTGCCCTGAAGACGTTGTTCGTCGCCTTCATCCTACTGGGGGCGACCGTGGCCCCCGCGGAGGGCCAGTTCATAGACCTCGGCGAAGGCGTCTACGTGGAGCAGCTCGTCGCTGGAACAGATGGTGAGGGACACGTCGGCCTCATCAACGTGTTCCTAGAGACGGAGGACGGCGACGTCCCCGATGACGTGGTAGCCGCCATAGTCGTGTCCCAAGAGATAGGGGCCGCCAGCCTGCTGAGCCTGCTGCCTCTTCCCGAGGAGCTGGACACCGAGTCGCTCTTGAACTTGGCGCCAGACACCGTGTACGTGGTGGTGTACGTGGACACCACACCCGAGGAGGCGAGGCAGGGATCAACCCAGATAAAGGCCCTGCTAGAGGAGAGAATCGGCGTCGAGCTAATCACGCTGCAGGCCTTCGAGCTCCCAGAGACCCGGCTCGACGAGGTGACGCTGCCAAGAATGACGGCGGTGGTGGGCTACAGCCACGCCGCTGCAGATGAAGTGGCCGAAGCGTTTCTCAACGGCGTCAAGGAACACGGGGGCCTAGCCGAGGGCGTGGAGGAGGCCGTCTCCAACGGCGCCCTGGTCCCGGGGGCCCGCGAGGGCTCCGCCGACGGCTCCGTGTTCGTCTCGGGCTTCATCCGGCTGGAGCCCTTCATGTTCATGCTACCGGAGGACCCCATGCTCGACATGTTCATGGACGACCTGGAAATCCTCTTCGAGGAGCCCCTCGGGTTCGCGGTTAGCGGCCACTACTGGGAAGAAGGCGCCACCGCCATGGGCCTAGGGCAAAGCGTCGACCTCGCCGAGCTACTAGGCCTCGGGTCTCTTCCAGGCTATAGCTTGGACTCCGACGCCAGCTTCATAACCCTGCTCAAGCCTAAACGGACCGGCGCAGAGGATGAGCTTAGGGTAGCGATAAGGTTCTTCTCCAACCTCCCCCCGGCCTCGCCGCTGCTGCCCATGTACGGTTTCATGACCGGGGGCTTCGGGAACGTGACCCATGAGGGGGGGACGAGCGTCACAGCTGACACCCTGAGGATGACGCTGGACAGCCCCCTGCCGCCGAGGCTCATCGTTTCCAAGACGGTGAGCAGGGACAGGGCGGCGGCCGGCTCCCAGGTCGAGGTGACGGTCTCGGTCACCAACAGGGGGAACAGCGCAGTACAGGACGTTGAGATAGACGACGGCTCCACGCTCCTGGGCTACGCGTACGCCTCAGACCTGCGGGGCTCCGATACCAAGACCATAGCCTCGATGGCGTCGGGGGCGACCGAGACCCTCACCTACAGCGTGACGCTCAGCCGCCCCGGCGTTTTCAGACTCAGGCCGGCCGAGGTGAGCTACGTGAGCGGGGGAGAGACCTGCGGCGAGGTGTCGGACCGCCCCACGGTGGAGACCGGGCCTCCTGGCCTAGTTCAGGCAGGCTTCACCCTGAGGGGGGATCTGGTCCGGTTGATCGACCTAGTGGCTGAGGGAAGCGGCGAGATGATTGTGACCTCCGCCTCTCTTGTCGTCGGTGCCTTGGTTCTGCTGAACCTGGCGTTGACCGTCAGAAGGTGGAGGCTTGGCGAGGCTCCGCTAGAACCCGTACAGCTCGACGAGCCTTAGCGTATGCCGGAGCCCCTCCCTTATGAGGATGCAGCCCACCGCAAGCAACGCGAAGAGGTCAGCCATGTAGAGGGCTCCTCCCCTCGCCTCGGTGATGAAGAAGTAGAGGTACTCGGAGGATATGACGACGCATATGAAGCCGAGCAGTATCTTCACCTGGTTGTAGAGGAGCATCGCCTCGTCCTTGTCGTTTAAAGCCTTGAAGTACGTTCCCATGTGTCCCGTAAACCGGTGGTACCTGCAACCATTTATTCGCGGTGTGACAAAACCAGGTTTGCCAAGGTAATGAATGAAGGCTTTTAAAGATGGGTTGGGGGGGTCACATGATGATCCTGCCGTCGACGATGCGGGCGCCGTCGGGGTAGGCGAGGATCGGGTTCATGTCCAGCTCCTTGACCTCGGGGCACTCCATGAGCATCTTGCTGGTCTTGACCAGTATGTCGGCCAGGGTCTCCTGGTCGCTCGGCGGCATCCCCCGCGCCCCCTCGAGGATCTTGTAGGCCTTGATCTCCTTGATCATCTCGCGGGCGTCCACCATGTCGATGGGGGCGACGCGGAAGCTCACGTCCTTGAGTATCTCCACGAAGATGCCGCCCAGCCCGAACATGAGTGTGGGACCGAAGGTGGGGTCGGTGGTGCTTCCGACGATGATCTCGGTGCCGTTGGGCGCCATCTCCAGGACGAGTACGCCGGTGATCTCGGCGTCCGTCTTGTATTTCTTGGCGTTGTCTATTATCCTGTTGAAGCCCTCTCTGATGCCTTTCTCGTCCTCGACGCCCACGATGACGCCGCCCGCGTCGCTCTTGTGGAGTATCTGGGGGCTCACGATCTTGAGGACTATGGGGAACCCTATCTTCTCGGCGGCCTCGACCGCCTCGTCCTCCGTCTCGGCTACATGGATCTTGGTGACCGGCATACCGTAGAGACCGAACAGCTTCTTAGCCTCGTGCTCGTAGAGGAAGTTCCTGTCCTCCGCCTTGGCTGCCTCGAAAATCTCGGAGATCGCTTTGTCTCTCATCAAGCACACCTCTAATCTTCCATGTATGACCCGTCTACGATAATTTAAAGAATCCGTCGAGAAGATGGAATGCTTTTTCATCTGCATGCACGGGTAAAGGTATATATGAATATATATAATCATAATTACTCTTTATTATTTAGTAAATTTCCTGATTCACTGGATGAATAAGATACATCCAATCGATAATAAAATGCTGCATGAGGTTGAGGTAAAGAGTAGTTCACCCTTCGAACATTGGGATAAACTTAATCCCAGTCCAGAGATGAAGGATTGGAGGGAAAAAAACGAGGCTGTAATAGATGAAGCGCTGAAAATTAAGACACGGGTCGATACTCTGACGAGCATCCTCGATGATGACATTTTTACATTCTGTGATGGGTGTGATGGGTCCACATGTTATGGTTCATTCTTCCCCATATGTGAACCCATTTTAGAGAAAATATTGGCGCTTAAAGAAAAATAGGGGCACATGGCAGCATACGAGGATTACATGCGGCACACAGATTTTATCCATTACATGGAATAAGCGTTTTTTTCGGTATGATCGGGGGTTTTTCTGGGGGTTTGTGTCAGGTTACTTGTAATCTGTGAAAAAAATTCTGGGCTGGAAATGTTGTACGTGACAAAGATATTGAAATTCTCAATATAACTATAATATCGAGATAATATATTTTTTCATGAATGCTAAAGAATGGACGTAAAAACTTTATATTATTAGCGTCAATTTATTCTGTATATGCTTGAGTGGAGTGGTCTTGAAAATCACGAGAGAACAAGCAGTCATCCTATTGTCCTGCGCGGTTGTTGTATCAAGCATCTTCATGACACTGAGCCTGAGAAACCAGATAGCTGCCTACAAGAATCAGGTAGAGTTACTTCTATCTAGCAACCAAAATATCAGCCTCAAAATAGTGGAACTTGAACAAGAAACAGCCGAATATAAGGTTCGCATAATAGAGCTCCAGAACGAGGTCAACCGCAATGAGCGCATCGTAGATATATGGAGAACCTACAGAGACCAGCTTGAGGAAGCGTTAGTTGAGAACGCTAGGCTCAAAGGTTTACTATTAGAACGAGAATTAGATGAGAACTTTACATCTCCCACCATTAGACCTCGTAAAGAGACGTTCCTCATAGGAGACACCGTCACCTTCATAGTGGAGTCGGAGGCGCCTCTTTATGGTTCATATTTCAACGTATGGGACCCAGAAGGTAACTTGATCTGGGAGGGTGATCCAATTGGTAACTGGGTGGAGATAGGGGTGTATGGTGTAGACGCGCGGTGGGTTGCCCCATACATCGGTCAGACCGCGTATCTTGAACCTATGATTCTTGAGGAGGACATGCTTCTAGGTGAATGGGCTTGGTCATATAGATTTGGCGACATAGTTAATATTGAAGGAACATTCATAGTGGAAGGACCACCAGAAGAAATTATATCAGAAATGGGTTAAAATTGCGTGCACATTATGTTTATTTAGAATTAAATGTATTATCAGAGTGATGTCAGAGTCAATATGGGATTATCCCGTAGAAAGTGTGTCCAGTTTAATACTAGTGTTAGCTGGATTAATTTTAGTTGGATTAATTATTGATCAGATAAGAAAAAAGTTCGGGAAATATCCAATGTAAACGCGTGCATTAAACGACATGATACCCATATGACTAATTCAAACATTCTCTAAACGATTATTGAAATCCCGTTATTACATATAACTTGGAATCATGTAACATCAAATTAAAAATATGTCCAGCGCCGTGCAAAACCCTATAACCGCTTATCGTGTGAATAATCACCTACGGGGCGCCCAGATGCTGAGCCAATGGCAGATCATCATCATAAACACGGCGATATTCTTCGGCCACTACGTGATAATATCTTCCGCCCTGAACTTCCAGTTCGGGAACGGCGGCATCCCCAACATGAGCAGCAACGTGAGCGTCGCCGTAGGCGCCTACACCGTCAGCGCGCTGGTGATCAGGCTGTGCATGTGGATAGGGAGAGGCGCGGGGCTCACGTTCGGGGCTGATTGGGTCTACGACAACCCCACCAACATGAGGATGCTCACAGGGCTCTTCCAGGTGAAGCCCCTCCTCAGCTTCAGCATGTTCCTGTTCAGCCTGGCGGCGGCCTTCACAATGGGCACCGCCGCCGGGTGGCTGATAGGCTTGATGAGCGGCAGACTCCGGGCCACGAGGCTGATGATGTTGCTGCTCATCGTCAGCAACGGGGTGAGCGTCATCGTGGCGAACAACGAGGGGATCGCCGGCGGCACGCTGGGGGCGTTCATCCCCAACTTCTTCGCCTGGTACCGGGGCGAGCAGATGGTCATCATCGCCACGGTCATACTTTTGGTGGGCCTGGTCTGTTACATGATAATGCGGGCCATGATGAACAGCCCGTTCGGGCGTCTCATGAGGGCGGTGAGGGAAAACGAGGTGACCCTCGAGAGCACGGGCAAGAACGTCGCCAAAATCCGCCGCCAGATAATGATGTTCGGCAGCGGCATCATGGCCGTGAGCGGCGTCCTCGTGAGCTACTACTACAGCTACGTACAATATGTCATGTATGACAGGGTGACCTACACGTTCTGGCCTTGGCTCATGATAACCGTGGGAGGCCTGGGCAACAACGCGGGGAGCTACCTGGGGACCCTGCTGTGCGTCGCATTACTCAAGGCCCTCAACGTCATGAAGCAGGGAGTCGGGGTCCTACTGATCGGCACCAAGTGGATAAAGCTCATCGACATCTTCGAAGACCTGTTCCTAGGCGCCTTCCTTATCATATTCATGATCTATAAGCCGAGGGGGCTCGTGCCCGAGAAGAGCCTGAGCATAAAGGGAGTGGACTACGTTGGGATAATCATGGACGAGTCTAGATCCGGTGACTCCTCAGGCGGCTCATCTGCTCCTTGATCCATTTCGCGGCCTGTATCAGCAGCGGGTTGGGCGTGGCGACGATGGGTATGTCCCTGGGGCCTATCTTCAGCGTCGGCCTGTACTCGGGCAGCGGGGCGTAGATTACGCTTGCCCAGTAGATGCGGCCCTGCTGCCGCTCCTTGAGCAGCTCCTTGGTGTTGAAGGGGAGAGGCATGTGGTGGAACACGACGCCCTCGGCCCAGTTCAGTATAACCGGTCTCCCCGCGTCCTGTATCAAGGCGCCTGTCTCGGCTAGCTTGTCTAGCGAGTACTCAACCATCTCAAGAATGATCAGCTCCTCCGCCGGCTTGTAGGTGATCTTCATATAACCCAAATATCGGGTGGGTGTCTAAAGAAGTTCACCCTCAGGCTAAAAGGAACGCTAAATATAATAATTAAGGGTTGAGCCTCTTGACAAGCTCCGCGACCCTTGCCCCCATCTTCCGGCATACCTCGGCGTCTGCGTCGTCGGGCGCCCCCACGGACGCCGCCCCATAGTGGTTCTTGCTCGAGGTCCCTTGCACAATCATGCCGTGGACCATGAGGGCCTCCAGCAGCGCCATGATCGTTGTCTCGCAGCCGGTGTGGGTTCCCCCCGCGCTGCAGAAGGCGCCCCCGACCATTCCTTCCAGCTTGCCGTGGAACTTGACGGACTCGTCGATGAACGCCTTGATCTTCGCCGTGGGTAAACCATAGTAGACAGGCGACCCCAGGATGAGGCCCTGGACCTGTAGAAGCTCGTCCACGTTTGCCTCATCCACCTTCCTCACGACGGGCTCCAACCCGGCTCCCCTGACGCCCTCGGCGACGGCGTGAGCCATCTTCTCCGTGTTCCCCGTCCGTGAGTCAAAGACCACGAGTATCTTCATCTCATTCACCTACGCAAGCTTATCCTCGGCGTTCTCCACCGCGTAGACGCCTTTAACCGCTCCATAGTAGATGACGTGCATGTCCTTGGTGGGATACACCTCATCCTCTATCGCCTTCTTGAGCTGCCCCACCTTCATCTCGTTCCTGTAGGCTATCTCGCACTCGATGTGGACCGGACACTCCTCGATGTAGGGCGCCTCCACTTTGACGCCTTTCACCGACGTCATTCCCAGCTCCTTGAACTTGTCCATGTCGCGGCCCGACTTGGTGCCGCACACCTCAAGCCACTCCGCCATATCCTTGCCGGGGAGACAGACCGTGAAGCTACCCGACTCCTCCAGGAGCTTGTGCGTGTGCCTCGATAGCCTCACCGCCACCACGAAGACGTGTTTCCTCCACATGGTCCCTAGGAAGCCCCACCCGATGGTCATGGCGTTGGGCTTACCATCCTTTCCCTCGGCTACGAGGAACAGGCCGCCGTCTCTCATGAGCCGGTTAGCCTCCACGATATACTTGAACTCGTCAACTTTTTTTCTGTCCAAACCAGAACACCATCAAAGAGAGAGGCTGAGACCGTTTAATCTTTTCCGGGATGTACGTCGCCAATGCACGGGTAGGTCACATAACCGTAATTCGTGGCGCGTGTGAGACCAAGGCGGCATGGTTCAGGTCGAGAGGCCGCATAAAACTCATGTCAGGCTCAGCCTGCTGCAGAAGATCAGGCTACTGGTCACAGGGGCCGTTCCTACGTCCCGTAGATCAAGGCCCGGATGGAGCGGGAGCCTCCCGTTCTACGCCTTCAAGTGCCCGGTACACGGCCTCGTGGAGAACTACCCGCAGGGATATGAACGGGTCCTCAGGTGCCCTTACTGCTATAAATAGTGCACCTGAAATAGAGCCTAGATATAGAAATCAGCCCCTAAAGAGTCTTATATTATGATAGTTGTACAGCATCCAGTGCGAAAATCCACGTGATGAAATGTCGTTTACAGAGAAAATCGACGTGCTAGACCTGCTGATAAACATTCTTAGAGAGCACGAGGAGAAACTCGACGAGCTCGTCGAGCGGCTGGAGATAGTGAGCCAGACAATCCAGAGGGACCCCGCGCTGAGGAGAAGCCTTCTCGAATACGAGGTAGGCGCCACCGAGATGGATGAAGAGGCTGGGGTCCAGAGCATACTGGTGGTCGACGACGACAAGTCACTGGCCAACACGTTCAAGCTGGTGCTTCAGAGCGTCGGGTTCAACGTGGACACGGCGATCACGGGCCTCCAAGCGCTTTACAAGGCTAACAGGAAGAAATACGACCTGGTCATCTTGGACATCAATCTCCCCGACATGCTTGGTGACGAGGTCGCGGAGAAGATACGTGAGAACAGCGAAGACGTGAACATAATCATGATCACAGGGTACAGCAGCTTTAAGGACAAGGTCAACGAGGAGGAGCTGGGCATCAGGGAGGTGCTCATGAAGCCCATCCCGCCCGAGGATCTGGTGAAGATCACCAAGAAAGCTCTGCTTAAGCCGCAGGGATAGCCTAACTATTTCTCGTTAAATAATATACGCGCTGTCTATTCTCTCGAAGTCGCGGACCAGCTCAAGGTCCAGCTCGGGCTCAAGCTCATCGTAGTCCTCCACCGAGAGGCTCGCCCACGGCCCCGTCAAGACTGCCTCCACCGTCGGGTGGTTCTTACCGAAGTTATCCTGGCACACCTTGTACGTGAGCTTCCGCACCCTGCGTTCATCGGTGAACCCGAGGGAGTGGAGGTACTCGTGCACCAGTATGGCGAAGACTTGGGCCTTCTGTTTCTGGCTCTTAGTGGAGCCCAGCAGACGCCTGTTGAGTACTATGTCGTTTGTGCCGAGGGGGTGGAACGCCCCCACCCTGATGGGCAGGTTACCCAGGTACATCATGAGCCCTACGCGGTGAAGCCCCAGGCTTCTCTTAACCGCCTTCTTCACGAGGGCGAAGATATCGCCGTAGCTCTGGGCCTGATCTAGCTCAACGGGCAGCGTCAATGGGTGCCTCCTACACTGCTTCCACGGATTTGACTGCGGGGATCTTCTTCTTGAGGTAGTTCTCTACACCCCACTTCAGAGTCATCTGGCTCATGGGGCAGCCTGCGCAGGAGCCGGTGAGCCTTACCTTCACGGTTCCGTCGTCCTCGACGTCTACCAACTCCACGTCTCCTCCGTCTACCTGGAGGTGTGGCCGTACCTCTTCAAGTGCCTGTCTTACCTCTTCTTTCAAAAGCTACCACTCTCAAGAGAGAGATTTTGATACTATTTAAACGTTGACCGCAACAAGTTTTCCCCATGTAATCCATGATTCCATCCTAACACCAAAGTAACTTAATCCTGTGATTAGGAAATTCGGTTTTATTCAACACCACAAACAACATTTATCATTATCTCTTCGATGAGCCTTCCAGAGTGCCTAGTGTGTAGACTCGTACTCCATACTATTGGTTTTTTATACGAAACCGTTATATTGCCACGCTTCTATGGAAAGGAAGTCAAGGTGAACAGGGTGACAGGTGACTGTAAAACAGGTTCGTGTTTACTCGCCTGGCTCCATAGCTAACCTCGGCCCTGGTTTTGACGTAATCGGTGTAGCCCTAAACTGCTTAGGTGACATCGTGCGGCTAGAGAAGATCGATGAACCAGAGGTCAGGTTATCTGTTAAAGGAGTCGGCGCAGACAAGATACCGGTGGATCCAAAGATTAACAGCTCGGGGGCGGTGCTCCAGCTAGTTAGAGAAAGATACGACGTTTCCCACGGCTTCAAAGCCGAGATCAGGAAGGGGGTTCCCCCCGGGAAAGGGATGGGGTCGTCCGGGGCCTCGGCTTCAGCCACGGCGATAGCCGTCGACCACTTGCTCGGTCTGGGGCTCAACACAAGCGAGCTGATCGGGCTCGCCGCCTATGGGGAGGGCGCTGTTGCAGGCGCCCCCCACGCCGACAACGTTGCGGCGTCCATCCTCGGCGGCTATGTGCTGGTCGGGGAGGACTACGACGTGGTTAGGCTCGACGCCCCCAACGTCGGTATGGTCGTCGTGGCACCCGAGATCAACATCGAGAACAAGACTCGTACAGCCCGGGAGCTTCTCCCGGAGAAGGTGTCCCTCATGGACGCCGTGAAGAACATAGGGTACGCGACCCGGATGACCGCTGGGGTGGCCCTCGGCGATCCCGTTCTGTTCGGGAGGAGCATCTACGACAACCTCGTGGAGCCTCACCGCGCCGCCATGATACCCAACTTCTGGGAGGTGAAGCAGGCGGCTCTGGACGCGGGGGCCTACGGGTGCAGCATCTCAGGCGGCGGGCCCTCGGTATTCGCGGTCGGGGAGCCGGTCGGCGAGATCGCTAAGGCTATGGTCGAGGCGTTCAGCTCAATCGAGACCAGGGTGTACCACACAACACCGAGTAACCGCGGCGCGAGGGTGATCTAGGCTTGAAGTACCGTTGTGTGAGATGCGGTAAGTCCGCTTACACCCTCAATGGGTTTACATGCGGATGCGGGGGAAACCTCGAGGTCGTCCACGCGTTCCCGGAGGCATCTCTAGAGGTCTTCGAGCAGCGGCTGAGCCATATGGACGGCCCGTTCAGCAGCGGCGTCTGGAGGTACAAGGAGCTCATCCACCCGCGCATCGGAACGGATTCCATCGTCACCCGGCCGGAAGGCAACACCAACCTGTACAGACGCGGCGGAGTGTCAAGGTACACAGGCGTGGAGCGTCTACAACTGAAACACGAGGGGGAGAACCCCACGGGCAGCTTCAAGGACCGGGGCATGACCGTCGCGGTCTCGGAGGCGGTGAGAAGCGGGGCGAGCATAGTCGCGTGTGCCTCAACCGGCAACACCAGCGCCTCGATGGCGGCGTACGCGGCCCAGGTAGGTCTAAAGGCTGTCGTGTTCATCCCCGAAGGAGAGATCGCCTACGGTAAGCTGGCTCAGGCGCTGGCATACGGCGCCCAAGTGATCCAGGTGAGGGGCAGCTTCGACGACGCCATGAGGATCGTCAAGGAGAGCAGATCGGAGCTGGGCTTCTACGTCCTCAACAGCCTGAACCCGTGGAGAGTGGAGGGCCAGAAGAGCATAGTCTTCGAGATACTACAGCAGAGGCGATGGCAGCCGCCGGACTGGATCGTAGTCCCCGCGGGGAACCTGGGCAACACGGCCGCGTTCGGCAAGGCCCTACGGGAGCTGAAGCAACTGGGCCTCATCGATAAGACGCCCCGGATCGCTTCCATCCAGGCGGAGGGGGCGAGCCCCTTCTACAGGCTCTGGAGAGGCAAGCTCAACCACCTCGAGGCCGTGAAGCCCGAGACCGTGGCCTCCGCCATCAAGATAGGTAACCCCGTGAGCTGGGTGAAGGCCTTGGACGCGATACGGGAGACCGACGGCGTCGTGGAGCGTGTCTCGGACACCGAGATAATGAACGCCAAGGCCGTCGTGGACGCTTCCGGCGTAGGATGCGAGCCCGCGTCCGCAGCCTCTGTGGCCGGAGCCAAGAAGCTCCGCGAGGCCGGGGTGATCGGCCCAGACGAGGAGGTGGTCTGCGTCCTGACAGGTAACCTCCTCAAAGACCCTGAGAACACGGTGAAGTACCACATGGGGGAACTAGCCTCGATAGACGCGCTCTACATGAACAGGCCCGTGAAGGTGGAACCCTATGTCGGTAGCATAGAGCGGCTCCTCAGACAGCCTAACGGCCAGCCCTTGGAAGCCGTGGTGGCCGGAAGTTGAGGCAGTCCTACTCGGTGGATCGATGATCAGCTGACGCGGCGCCCTGCCTCACATTTATTCCATTGCTGTCTCGTCGCTGATGTTTTATGTATTGGCGTCCTCGATCATGTGGTGTAACGTTTGAAAGAGCTTAATCTTGTAGCCACGGGCGACTCCCTCATCACCCTCAGGCAGTCGGTCTACTCCGAGCCGCAGTTCGAGAGGCTGCTCAGGGTGATCCGGGGCGTCGACGTGGCCTTCACAAACCTGGAGATGCTTCTCCATGACTACGACGAGGACTGTTACCCAGCGGCCGAGTGCGGGGGCACGTACACCCGGGCTCCGCCCAGAATCCTGGATGAGCTCACATGGATGGGGTTCAACATGTTCAGCACCGCCAACAACCACAGCCTCGACTACATGTACGGCGGCCTCTTCAGCACGCTCCACTACCTTGAGCAGGCGGGCCTCCCCCACGCAGGCACCGGGAGGGACCTGGCTGAGGCGCGGGAGCCTGGGTACATGGACACGGGCAAAGGGAGGGTCGCG
>DATKWN010000015.1:0-30593 GCA_035529515.1 Candidatus Krumholzibacteriaceae bacterium
CAGACGGCGGCGGGGAGCCTCGCCATGAAGGGGAGCCTGCCCCCGGACGACGCCTACCAGGTGCGTAAGCTGCGGGAGGCGGGGGCGGTGGTCCTGGGGAAATCCAACATGGCGGAGTGGGCGTTCAGCCCATACCAGACGTTGAGCAGCGTCGCAGGCACCACCAGGAACCCCTACGACCTTGAGCGCGTCCCCGCGGGGAGCAGCGGGGGCACCGCGGCCTCCGTCGCCGCCAACCTGGGCCTCGTGGGCCTCGGCACAGACACAGGGAACAGCATCAGAGGACCCTCCAGCCACTGCTGCCTCGTCGGGATAAGGAGCACCATGGGCCTCACCAGCCGCGACGGCATCGTGCCCCTATACCTCAGGAACGACGTCGGCGGCCCCATGTGCAGGACCGTCGAGGACGCTGCGCGTGTGCTCGACGTCATCGCGGGACACGATCCAGCGGACCCGATCACGAAGCTCAGCGTAGGGAAGACCCCGGGGAGCTACACGGAGTATCTGGACGCCGACGGGTTAAAGGGGAAACGGATCGGCGTGTTCAGGCACTACACGGACCAGCCCACGACTGACCCTGAGGTCCTCAAGGTCTTCGAGAAGGCGATAGACGACCTGGACAGCGGCGGCGCCGAGGTGGTGGACCCCGTCATGGTCCCCGGCTTCGAGGAACTAACCGAGGACATCTGGTGCAGAACCTTCCGCCGCGACCTTGAGAGCTACCTGGCGACGCTGGAAAACCCGCCCCACAGGACGCTGAAGTCCATCGTGGAAAGCGGCCTCCACAGCGACTACATCGCCGAGAGGCTGAAAGACATGCTTGAGGCGCCGGAGCCATCATGCGGCGACCTCTACACGGAGCCCAAGAACATCAGGCTGCGGGAGGCGGTGGTGGGCGCCATGGACGAGGCGGGGGTCGACGCCATGGTGTACCCCACGTGGAGCAACCCGCCGCGGCTCATCGGGGACATGGAGAGCCCCGCCGGCGACAACAGCCAGAAGATACCGCCCCACACGGGGCTACCTGGGTTCACGGTCCCCATGGGGTTCACCTACGACAACCTCTCGGCCGGCTTACAGATCGTTGGCCGGCTCTTCAGCGAGCCCACGCTGTTCAGCATCTCCTATGCCTACGAGCAGGCGACGAGGCACAGGAGGCCACCCGAGCTATCTAGATCGTAGACATCTGAGCACATTGGACAACGTATAGGCTCTAGAACTCCTCTATTGTCTCGGGTTTCTTGTCTGCATAGAACAGCCTGTCAAGGGTATCAATGTAGGACTCGTCCGAGACCTCCGCCCGTCCGTAGGCCCATAGCTTACGAAAGTCAACGACCCCCATTACTAGGCTGCTGAACCACGAGACATCCATGGACGCCTCAACGTCGTAGTCGCCTCCATCTACGACCTCAGGTTTTCCGTCTGTGAAGTGGACGACCACGCTGCCGTCGTTCTCAGGTATGAAGCTGTCCCGAACCGTGAGCTTGACCCTGAGGTTGACCTCGTTGAAGCTGTGGTCGGCCATCTCCTCCCATATGCCGCGGCTGTCGATGACCCTGTACATGATTCCCACGCCCTGGACGTTTGTCTCCTGGCTCGTGTAGAACATGTGGGGCACCCCGTTGCGGGGGTCCTTGAGGATGAAGTGCCAGTCGTCGTCCTGGGTGTTCAACACCACTCTGTCCACTTGGTCGAGCTGCACGCTGAGGAAGCTCATCAGGCCCATGAGCGCCTCCGGCGTCTCGTATATCAGCATGTGTATCTCGAGGTTCTGGAGCAGGACGTGGTCCTCCATGAGCTTCTTGAAGCCGAACGCCATGAAGCCCCGGACCACGCCGTCCACCTTGTACTCGATCACCTTGTAGCGCCTAGGGAGCCGCTCGAAGTAGCTAGTCCTCTTCTCTATCATGCCGTGGGTCCGGCGGGCGTACCTGTTGAAGCAGGCAGTGACGGCCTCCTTGTCCGACTCGTCCAAGTACGAAACGTTGTCCCTGGGGCCCCGGGGCAGGTCCTCGGGCCTGAACCTGTACTGGTTCATCTTTCGGCCGTACCCGTACCCCATCTTAACGTAGTAGTCGGGCCTGAACGGGTAGAGGGCGACGAGCTTGCCGCCCCTGCCCCGGTAGTGGCGGTGGAAGTACTCCATCATCTCCTTGGAGACATGCTCCTTCCTGCGGAGGAGGTCGACGCAGAAGTTTCCCACGCCGCCCACGAGTACCTGGGACCCGTAGAGCGTCATCTTGAAGTCGTGGAGCCTCATCCCGCCAACCATCTTACCGCCCCTGTAGCAACCATAGTAATTGATGGAGTCATCCTCGTCCTGCGTAGCCTTCATGCGCTCTATCCAGCCCCGCCTCCTCTCCTCCGTCACATCTGTGAACATGGCCGGGTAGGCGTCCAGCGTGATCCTTGCGTACTCCTCGAACTCGTCGTCACTGATGAGCCTGACCTCGCTCATACCTTGAAGAAGGTCGGTGTAAAGATAAAGGTAAGTAAAGGGCTACCTGAACTCGTCAAGAAGCTTCTTTACGTCGGATTCGAGGGGCTGCCTCACGAGGACCCCCTTCTTGAGCACGGGGAAGCTCTCGTGGTACGGCGGCCTCCGCTCCTGGTAGAAGACGCCTATGGGGATACGGTCTCCCCACTCCAGGGCCTTCATGTAGGCGGCGTTGAAGTCCCCAGTGTCGTGGCCCTCGTCCTCCAGCTTGTAGACCCGCTCCTTGTAGAACTGGTAGGTGTTCACCCTGTTCCAGCTCACGCACGGCTGAAGCACGTCCACCAGCGCGAAGCCCTGGTGCTGTATCGCCTTCTTCAGCACCTCCGTCATCTGCTTGGGCTCCCCCGCGAAGGTGCGAGCGACGAAGGTGGCGTCGCCGGTCAGCGCCTGGGTCAGCGGGTTTACGCCTGGCTCGAAGCTGCCGCGGGGGCTGGTCTTGGTCACAAAGCCCTTCTTGCTTGTGGGGCTGGTCTGCCCCGTCGTCAAGCCGTAGATCAGGTTGTCGTGTATTATGTAGGTGATGTCCACGTTGCGGCGCGCCGCGTGGGCGAAGTGGCCCATCCCGATGTTGAAGGCGTCGCCGTCTCCGGCGAAGCCCAGCACCGTGAGCTCGTGGTTCGCCAGCTTGATGGCTGTCGCAGCCGGGAGCACCCTGCCGTGGATGGTGTGGATTCCGTTCACGTCGATGTAGTCGGTGAACTTGCCGTGGCAGCCGATACCCGTCACGGCCACCACCTCCTCGCGCTTTAAGCCGAGGTCGACGAGGGCCTGCTTCACCGTCATGAGTATGGCGAAGTTGCCGCAGCCGGGGCACCAGGTGTTGACGGCGGGAGTGCTGAAGTCCTTCATGGTAAGCATCACGCCACCTCCAACGCCTTGTCACGCACCTCGTGGGGCGTGAAGGGGCGCCCGTCGTACCGGAGAGCCACGTTTTCGAAGCTGTAGCCTGTGTTCAGCCTGATCAGGGTCCCCAGCTGGGACGACCTGTTGTTCTCGAGGAGGATGGTCTCGCCCTTGAGGTGCCGGGACAAGCCCTCGGGGAAAGGCTCGACCACAGCCACCTGCACATACCTTGCCTTGACTCCCTTCTCCTCGAGCATCCCTATGGCTTCGAGCGCCGGTCCCTTGCTGCTCCCCCACCCCACGAGCGTGACGTCGGGGTCTTCCGCGCCGTACACCCTTATGGGCTCCAGCTCCTCGACGGCCTCCTTGATGTGAGGTGTCTTACTGAACCGTTTGTCGACCATCTCCCTCGTTGGGCCGGAGTCGGAGGTGCTGAACCCGCGTTCAACGTGCTCGTTACTGTTGGCCAACACCAGAGCGTTCATCGTTCCAGGTAGGAGGCGGGGCTCACGCCGTCCTCTGTGATCCTGTATCTCCCATACTCCTCGTCTCCACTCCACTCGGTTAACAGATTGCCTCTGTCGATCTTCACCTTGGAGGGGTCGAAGGGCTCGGTGGTCTTGTGGCTCTCGAGGACGTTCTTGTCTGTGAGCACGATGACGGGTATCTGGAACCTCTCGGCCAGGTTGAACGCCTCGGCAGTCATGTAGAAGCACTGATCCACGTCGCCCGGGGCAAGGACCACACGCTTGAACTCTCCGTGGGCGCCGTAGACGGCGAAGAGCAGGTCGCCCTGGGCCGAGTATGTGGCGAGGCCGGTGCTGGGGCCGGGGCGCTGGCCCAGCATGACCACCACCGGCGTCTCCGTCATGGCAGCCATGCTCATGCTCTCCGTCATGAGGCAGAAGCCTCCGCCGCTGGTGGAGGTCATGGAGCGCACCCCGGCGTAGCCCGCGCCCACCGCCATCAATATGGCGCTTATCTCGCTCTCCGTCTGCACGACCACGAGGCCGCTCTCCTCGTCATGGGCGAACATGTAGTGCAGCACCGGGCTGGCCGGCGTCATCGGGTAAGCCGAGTAGAACTTGCACCCCGCGGCTATCGCGCCGAGAGCCACCGCCTCGTTGCCTGTGAGCCAGATCCTGTCGGGCCGCTCACCAGGTTCCACGTTGCACCGGAACCCATGGGCCCACTCAACCACGTACTCCCAGCCCCTCTGAAGCGCCTCGACGTTCATCTCGATGATTTTAGGTCTCCCCTCGAAGGTCTCGGCGACAACCTCCTTCAGGGTCTCGGTGCCGAGCCCGATGAGCGCGGCCACCGCCCCCAGAGCCACCGTGTTCCTCATGATCGCCGGGCCCTCAAGCTCCTTCACGATCTCCGTCATGGGCACCGTGTAGAACGTGACGTCATCACGCCCCGTCTCGCCGGGGTCTAGCCCATACTTCTCGTCGACGATCACGCCTCCTCCCATGTTCACCTTGTCGAGGTGGAGGGAGACGGTCTCCTCGTTCAACGCGACAACCAGGTCGGTGTGCGGCGTCGGGCTGTGCACCTCCCTGCTCGAAGCCCTGACCTTGTAGAAGTTGTGGCCGCCCCTGATGAGGCTCGGGTAGTCGATCTCGCCGAAGCAGTGGAACCCCGCCCTCATCAGCGCCTTACCAAGGAGCATGCCGCTTCGGCTTATCCCCTGCCCCGCCTCGCCCCCTATTATAATCGAAACTGTGTCGTCAAACAGACCTGAACACTTCATCTTAATCGCTCCAAGAAAATTTAGAACATGAATAAACCGAGAAGCACGGTTAATATAGGTTTAGCCTGGTCTGGCTGTTCGCGGCGCTCGGAAAACCTTTAAAACTGCCAACCCGGGGTTAGAAGGGATAGGTGAAAGCTATGCCTACCATTACAGTTAGTGACGCTTGTGATGGAGACGGAGTATGCGTCGACATCTGCCCCATGAACGTGTATGACCTGGTCGACAAAAGGTCCGTCCCTGAGAGGGCCGACGACTGCATCATGTGCATGGCGTGCGTGAACGCCTGCCCCAACCAGGCCATCACAGTCGAGGAGTAAAACCCTCGAAAAAAACTCTTTTTCTACCTATTTTTCATGTCTAGTGCTGCCTGACGGCGATGGCCCTGACTATGTCGGCGGTGTTCTCGCACCAGTCGGCGATGGTTTCAAGGGCGTCAAGGAACTCGTTCAACAGTATAAGTGCGCCTGTGGTGAACTCGGGGAACTCCAGCGTCGCGAAGTGTTTCCTCGCCTCCCCGTAGAGGTCGTCGATGTTCTCCTCAAGCATCTCCACCTGGTTGGCCAGCGTCAGAGCCTTCTCGCTATCCTTCGGGAGAGCCCGGATACACTGGATCAGCACCTTGACGCAGTCCACGTTCGCCCTAACCATGTTCAGGGTAGCGACCTTGATCTCGTCAGGCGCCTTCTCGAACGGGACGCTGTTAAGAATCCTGCCCGCCTCCTTGCTCCAATCGGCGATCCAGTCCACGGCCCTCACCATCTCCATGAGGTCGTCCCTCTCCTCGGGGAACATCTCTCCCTCCGTGAGCTCCTCCACCATCTTACGACGGAGTTCGTCGGCCTGCATCTCCATCTCGGAGACGCTCAAGTAGGATCTCTTGCATTTGTCGGGGTCGCATTCGGCCGCCGCCTCCACCATGTCGTAGAGGCTGTTCACCGCCTTCTGGGTCAGCTCCAGGTGATCCTCTACCATCTCGAGGACCTTATGCCCTCTCTTGGGGGCGAACCAGCCGAATATTCTCCTAGACAATTTAAGCCAACAAATCTGTGTAATACTATACTATATACTTTCCTTCCTCATCTTGGCATGATCAAATAATAGTACAGGATAACAGCGGTAGGAATGATGTGGAACAACGCCGCTATGATGAGCGTCGATCGCGGTGAAGAGGAAACATAGGCAGCCACTCGCCTAACAAGCCTTGAAAACGGTTTAAGCAGAGGTATGAAGATCAGCGCGCCCACGACGTTAATGGTGAGGTGAACGAGCCACACCCCTAGACTGATCGGGTTACCCGTAGCCAGCGCCGCTATCATCACATCGAAAACAGTGCCGATGTTAGCGCCGAGGATGTAAGGCAAGATGTAGTAGTCGGCCCTGATGACGCCGCTGGAAGCCAGGGGAACTAAAAGTGAGACCATCACCGTGGTGCTGGGCACCAGAACCGTGAAAATGAAGCCGGCGACAAACGCCCTCAATGGCCTCGTGAAAGTCATCCTTATCAGGTTCCAGCTTCGGGGCATGCTGAAGATCGCCGTCATGTACTTCTCCACGGCCCCCAACGCAAGCACCAGCGTCAGCCCCCCCAACACTATCCCAGACCAGGGAGGGATGACCCCCAGAAGGGGATCTACCCAAGGAGTAGCTACGTCTAGGAGATCAGGTATGGCGTTCAGCCACGACGCCCTGACGAAGATGGAGCTGCCACGCCTCGCAATCTGCGTGAAGACACCGAAAAATAGCTCAATCGGGTAGAATATGACTAAGGTGAACAGGTTGTAGAGCACGTGGCTCATGGACACGTTGAACGCGGCCTCGCTCCCGCCTTTGCCTTTCAGCCTCTCAAGGATCGAGATAAGGAATGGCGTGACGGTGGTCCCCATCTCCGCGCCTATTACGGTGGCTACCGCCAGCGAGATGGGTAATACGCCGCTCGAGGTAAAGGCGACCACAATCGAGTCGAAGGCTCCCGAGCTGTGCAGCAACGCGGTGGAGATCCAGCCAGCGAACACGGCGCTCGTCGTATCCCTGATCAGGAGCACGATCTTCCCGGCCAGGGCTTCACCCATGATCGTGGCCGATGACTTGATCAGGACTATGGCTGAGACGAAGAAGTATAGCGCCGTCAACGAGCCCAGGATGTTTCTGTAGTTGGATCCCAACGAAAGTAGATTACATAGGGTTATGGATAAAAAAATAGAGTATAGAGGTTATATAGCCTATATAGAGAGATATATGAAAAATATCTAGAATGTTCTTATCGCGATGGCCCGGGCGATGTCCGCCGAGTTCTCGCACCAGTCTGCCACCGTCTCGACGGCGTCCATGAACTCGTTCAACAGGATCGACGCGCCGCGGGTCATGCCCATGTCATCGATCTCAGCCATCATCTGCCTCGACTCCGCGTAGAGCTCGTCCACGTCCTCCTCTAACAGCTCTACCTGATCTGCGAGTTCTAGCGCCCTCTTCGGGTTCCCCGAGAGCGCGTGGATGCAGTCGGCCAAGACTTTTACGCAGCTGTAGTTTTCTCTACACATGTTTTCAATCGACTGCCTCAGTTCTTGGGGGAGTTTCTCGAATGGTATTATCACGAGTATCCTGCCGGCCTCCCTAGCCCAGTCGGCGATCCAGTCCACAGCACGCACGAGCTCCATGAGGTCGTCCCTCTCGGTGGGGTAAAGGTCTCTCTGTGAGAGCTCCGTGACCATGTCGCGCCGGATCTGGTCGGCCTTCATCTCCATCTCGGAGATGTTCTCGTAGAACCCGTTCTTGGACTCTGGCGCGTCGCCGACGCTTCTGACCATCTCGTAGAGTTCCCTCACTGCCTGAGTGGTCAAGTCCAGGTGTTTGTGGGTCATGTCGAGGACGGTCATGTTTCTCCTGTCCCCGAACCATCTCAGTATCTTTTCACTCAAGCCCAGTCCTCCATCATCATCTTCAACAGTTCATCACCTAAAATAAGTATATCACCAGAATCGGTATCAGGAAGAACACCACCACTACCCAGGCCAGGAGGGCGTAAGCCGCGTTCTTGTTCTGTGCTATCCTTCCTCCAAGCCACTCGGCTATCTTCACAGGCACGGACCTCAGAGGCGAAATCAGCCAGATGGTCAAAGCCATGATGTTTAGCAAGACGTGGGCCGAGCCCAGGATCATGCCAACCACGCCGCCGGCGACGTATCCGTAGATCTGGCTGAGGTCAACCGTCGTCGCCATGTTGCATCCCACGAGGTACGGGTACGCTTTCTTCAGGTCCACCACCTTCGTGGCTAGGAAAGGGATCACGAGAGAGGACCCTATGCTGCTGCTGCCCACGAGGAACGTGATGCCGAAACCCGTGGCGAAGCCCCTGTATGGGCTTTCGAAAGCTGCCTTCACCTTGTCCGCCCACTCCGTCTCTATGATCTTCCCAAGGCCATTCGTGATCATGCCCATCGTGACGATTATGACGCCGAACCACACGAGGAACAGGAGCACGCCACCAAACCTGTCGCCCAGGAACCCGACGGCCAACGCCTTCGTGGGCTTAATCAGGGGCTCATTGATTATTATGTCGATGATGGTCTTGTCGAAGGAGGCGAAAACCTCCTCCATGTTCAGCACCTCTGTGTAGAAGTTTCCCAGCCCGATGACTGTCCTGCTGATGAAACCTGTTGAGAGCTCGAGGATGAAGAAGATGGTGATGGTGAGCGCCTCGTAGACGTCGTCGACGATTACTCCCGGGATCGTGTCCTTGAACTCCTTCATGGTCATCCCCCGCTGGACCCCGAAGGCGACTATCGTGTTGGTCACCGTGGTCCCTATGTTGGCCCCCAGGATCATGGGTACACCGAACTGTATCGCAGCTTCAAGCGGCAAACCGGTCGCCACCATCCCCGACATGGAGACCATGGTCGCCGCCACGACGGCGCTGCTACTCTGGACAAGCGCCGTGCTCAGCATCCCCAAGGCAAGCCCCGTCATTGGCGCCGTGCTCGAGGTGATCATGCCTAGAATGCTGGTCTGCCACTCCGCGAAGATCAGCTTGAAGCCGCTCTTGACGCCTTCGAGGCTGGCGATGAAGAGATAGATGCTGAGAGCCAAGCTTAATGCGAGTCGAACCCTGTCGTTCTTCAGGACAGGAACGCCTTCGATGAACGACTCTTTCTCAGCCAAAAATTCACTTCCGTACTCCGTGGTATCCTATTTGCCCATAAATGGGGTTGTTCATGATCTCTTATCACCACAAGAGGCCTCAATAAAAGGTTAAGCGCTATAGAATATATTGAGAACTATAGACACCATAGTCTAAATATTTAGACAGTATTTAGAGGGGGTGGAGGCTTTAGAGTTATTTAGATACTATACATCTACATTCGCCCACTCGATGAGGGAGAAAGGGTCGTAGCCCATGCCGCGTATCATCTTCCATAGCAGCGACAACGGTAGACCCACGACGTTGTGGAAGCAGCCAACCACCCTGTCGACGAAGACCGCGCCCAGTCCCTGAATGGCGTAGGCGCCTGCCTTCCCCATGGGTTCACCTGACTCGACGTAGCGGCTAATCTCCTCGTCTGACAGCTCCATCAAGTGTACCTGAGTCTCCTCGCAGCAAACTATCTCACGCCCACTCTCTGCGTCTATCACGGCTAATCCCGTGAACACTCTGTGGACTCGACCGGACAGCGTCTCCATCATCCTGTGTGCCTCATCATCTGACGATGGTTTACCAAGTATCTTCTCGTCTATGTATACTACTGTGTCGGCTCCCACGACGAGCCCCTCATCCACGTTGCCGAGCACGCTTCTAGCCTTCGCGAGCGCGTTCTCCATCACCCTTTCCTCCGGGTCGGGTTTGACGCTGGTTTCGTCCTCCACCGGGGTAACCACGTTGAAGCGCATGCCTGTCTGTCGTAAGAGGCTGATCCTCCTCGGCGAAGTCGATGCCAACACTATTTTAAACTCGTAATCCAACGTACAATCCCCCGCTCAACATATGATAGGTGGAGTAATGGAGAAAATATATTACTGTGACGTAGAGACGCCGATGGGGGACGTCTGGTCCGCCGCGAGCGCCAAGGGGCTCCTCAGGATCAACCTACCATGCAAGGAGGCGACCTTTCTCGAGGAGCTGGGGAGACAGATCGATGTTGAGCCCGAGTACCGGCCAGGGAAGCTGGACGAGGTGAGCCTATGGCTCGACAAATATTTCAAGGGAGAAAAACCCACCTACGCCGAGCCCTTAGACATGCGAGGAACACCGTTCCAGAAGAAAGTCTGGAACGAGATATACAAGATACCATACGGTAGGCTCACGTCATACGGGCTGATAGCCAAGAGCATCGGCAAGCCCAACGCCTCCAGGGCTGTGGGTAACGCCGTGGGGCAGAACCCCATCACCATAGTGATCCCCTGCCACCGCGTCGTCTGGAGCAACGGCGGCATCGGGGGATTCGGCGGCGGCCTACACAGGAAGCGTTTCCTCCTCAACGTGGAGGGTGTGCTGCCTAGCGCCGACGACGGGTCGGAGAGAGGCATCGACCTGTCCCAGTACTTCTACAACCGTTAACGTTATTCCGGCACGAAGCAACGTTGTCTCAGTGTTTAACATGCGCATTGTAACAGGGACCATATCTCACGAGACCAACGTCCTCTCCAACATCAGGACGGACCTCGAGGAGTTCAGGAAGAGGCGGCTCCTCTACGGAGACGAGCTGTTCGAGCACTTCGACGGAACGAAGACTCCGGCTGGCGGAATAATCGAGGGCTGCAAGCTGAACGGCTTCGAGCTGATACCCACCGTGTTCGCCTCGGCCACCCCGTCCGGGACCGTCACCGCGGAAGCGTTCGACACGCTCCTAGGCGACATACTGGACGGCGTCAGGGACGCGGGCGACTATGACGCCGCGGTGCTGCACCTCCACGGCGCAGGCGTCAGCGAGGAGTACCCGGACATCGAGGGCAAGGTGCTGAGCGAGGTGAGGAAGCTCGTCGGCTCGAAACCCTTGGTGGCGACCTTCGACCTCCACGCCAACTACACCAGGGGGATGG
The DNA here is from genome assembly GCA_035529515.1 of Candidatus Krumholzibacteriaceae bacterium. Classification (GTDB taxonomy): domain Archaea; phylum Thermoproteota; class Bathyarchaeia; order TCS64; family TCS64; genus RBG-16-57-9. Next base: position 11,127 of record DATKWN010000015.1, read on the forward strand.
TGGAGAACGCCAACCTCCTCATCGGCTACGACACCTACCCCCACGTGGACGGCTACGAGAGGGGCGTCGAGGCAGTCAACCTCACCCGGAGGATGCTGGAGGGCAGCCTCAAACCCACGAAGGCGTTCACCCAGCCCCCGATGCTCCCGGCGCTCCAAGTACAGTTCACCGGCAGATACCCCATGAAGAGGCTCATCGAGGAGGCCCACAGGATGGAGGAGACGCCCGGGGTAGAGACCATCACCGTGGCAGCAGGCTTCCCCTGGAGCGACATCCCTGAAGCCGGCATGAGCTTCATAGTAACCACCGACGACGACCAGGAGCTAGCCGACAGTCTCGCAGAGGAGCTCCAAGACCTGGCCTGGGCCATGAGGAGAGACTTCCTCGTCAAGCCCACACCCGTCAGGGAGGCCATGAGGCACGTGAAGAAGGCCGAGGAGGCTCCGATAGTGCTCGCGGACATCGGGGACAACCCCGGCGGCGGGGCCCCAGAGGACGGCACCGTGGTGCTTAGGACCATCCTGGAGGAGGGATTAAAGGGCGGCGTCGTCGCCGTCATCTGGGACCCGGAGGCGGCGAAGAGGGCGGTAAAGGCTGGTGTGGGCAAAACGCTGCAGCTGAGCCTAGGTGGGCACACGGACGAGATGCACGGCGAGCCCCTGAGCGTCACCGGGAGGGTGAAATCAGTCACGGACGGCAAGTTCATCAACGAGGGCCCCATGGGCACCGGCTCAGAGTCGGACATGGGCCCCACGGTTGTCATGGAGATCGGCGGCAACGACGTCATAGTCACCACGAAGCGCCTCCAGCCCCTAGACCTACAGCTCTACAAGAGCCAAGGCATCGACCCCACCGGGAAGAGGTTCATCGTCGTCAAGAGCAGCGTCCACTACAGGGCGTCCCACGAGCCCATAGCCAAGGAGGTCATCGAGCTGGACACCCCGGGCCTCACCAGCCCGAGGCTCGCCGGCTTCGGGTTCAAGAACATCAGGCGACCCATCTTCCCCCTGGACGTGGAGACGCTGGGCATCACCGAGCTCAAGTCCATGGAGGACGAGTAGCCTACCCCCTCATGAGGCCCTCGTAGACCTCCACGTGACGCTCTATCACCTTTTTCTTCTCGTGCACCCCCGACACGTACCGGTAACCCCTCTCTCCCCTCTCACGCCACCTCTCGCCATCCAGAAGCCACCTCAGACCATCAACGTAGTCCCCGGTGGCCGCGTGGTAGCCGAACCGGGTCGCGAACCCGTCCGGGTCGTGGGGACTCAGTATCGCGCACCTGTGGGCCGCGGCCTCGAGGAACGAAACCGGGAGACACTCGTGGACGCTGGTGTTGACCAGGACCCACGACTCCTCGAGCACCCTAGCCTTGTCCTCACCCGTCAAGAAGCCCGGCAGCTCCAGGTTAGAGGCGCCGCCGTACCGCTCCCTGAGCCGCCTGTCCCTAGCCGGGTCGTGGGCCCTCCCCACGGCGACGAACCTGACGTCAGGGAAGCTCTCCGCCAGGGAGAAGAACGTCTCCGGGCTCTTCTCGCCGTCGAGCCTGCCGAGGAAGCAGACGGTGGGGGTGGCGCTCTTACTGGGATTACCATTGGGTATCTCGACGGGGTTAGGCAGGAAGCCGGGGTCCGACTCCAGCCCGTAGAGCTCCCGGGTCTTACGCGTGACGAAACGTGCCTGACAGAACACCGCGTCAGCCCTCCTCACCGAGGCCTCGACCCCCGGCTGGACAAGCCAGTTATACAGCCTCCTCCTCGCAGGATAGAACCTCTGGACCCTCCTCCAGTCTGCCCCGGTTCTGGGGTTCTGCGCCGTCACGACGTGCACGGAGCCCTCCACCGAGTTCATGGCCAGGAGCGTCCCCCAGCTCGGCTCCTCCGAGTGGTAGATGTCCGCATCGATCTCCCTGTAGAGCCGCCCAGTGAAAGGGTATTCAACGACGGGGTGGCTGTGGACGGTCACGCCGTCAAGCTTCTCGACTCGTTTCTGGCCTCTCCCCCGGGGAACCACGGCGTGGACCTCGAAGCCCCTCTCGGAGACCCCCGATGCTATGTCCCTCGTCGCCTTACCGATGCCACCCCATCGGCCCCAGGCGAAGAACTCGGTGGCGACGTAGCAGACCCGGGGAGGCATAACGATAAATTAAACTGAAACTAAATATTTGTGCTTTGAGGGTGCTCATATTCACCCCGAGCTACCCAAGGTACAGCGGGGACTACCACGGCTCCTTCATAAGGGACCTCTGCACCAGACTCGCCAGACACGTAGACCTGACGGTGCTTGCGCCGCGGAGCAGGACCCTGGGGGCGTCAATGGACGACTTCCCCGTCCACAGGTACCCGTACCTGCCTTGGCGGGGCGCGGAGCTTGTAGCGGAGAGCACCCTGGTGGGCGCCCCAGCCTCCCACATCGCCCAGCTTCCCATGTACCTCGCCTCGGCCTACCTCCACCTAGTGAAGGAGGGCTTCGACGTCGTGCACACCCACATGGCCATACCTCAGGGGCTCCTGGCCGTCCACAGCCCCCGCAGGACACGGAACCTTGTGACCTGCCACGGGAGCGACTGCACCCTCCCCATCATGTATCCCATCTACCGGCCCCTGACGGGCAGGGCGCTCAGGGGAGCCCACAGGGTAACCGCGGTGTCAGACTACGTGAGAGGCCTAGCTGTCTCCCTGGGGGCGGACAGCGAGAAGACGGAGACCGTCTACCTGGGTGTCGACACCGGGCGCTTCAAGCCGGGGCCTGGCATGAGAGACGGCGACAAGGTGACCGTCGGGACCCTGGGCCGCCTCGTGCCTGAGAAGAACGTCGGGGACATCCTGCACGCGTTGAAGGTTGTGGAGCATAGCATGGATGTCAGGCTCCTGGTGGGGGGAGACGGGCCTCGCCTAGACTATCTGAGGAGTCTGGCGCACGAGCTGCGGATAAAGGACGTCGAGTTCATGGGCAGAGTAACCGATCCAGCCGGTTTCCACCGTGGATGCGACGTGTTCGTCCTCGCCTCGACCCGGGAGGGGCTCTCGGTGTCGCTGCAGGAAGCCATGTCCTCGGGCTGCGTCCCGGTGGCGGTGGACGGCCAAGGCTGCAGGGAGCTGATAGAGCACGGGAGAAACGGGCTCCTGTTTAAGCCGAGGAACGTGGACGACCTGGCGTCCAAGATAGTGGAGGCGGCGAACAGCTCCAGAATGGGAGTGGAGGCGAGGGCAACCATACGGAGAAGGTTCAACATGGACAGGAATTACAGGCGCTTCCTGGAGATATACCGGGAGATGGTGTCCTAGACGAGAGGCTTAATAGGCGTGTCACGAAAAGACTTCGCCATGAGGGTAGCCGGCGTCGACGAGGCGGGGAGAGGATGCGTCATGGGGCCCCTCGTCGTGGCCGGCGCGGTCTTCGAAGAGGAAGACCTGCCCCGCCTCAAGGAGATGGGGGTCAGGGACTCCAAGAGGCTCACGGCCAAGAGGAGGCTGGCCCTAGTGGATAGGATAAGGGACCTGGCTCTGGACGTTTCGTACTTCGAGCTGCCACCGCGAGTCATCGACAAGGTTGTGTTCAGGAGCAAGCCCCTCAGGAGGCTGAACTACCTTGAGACCATGGCCATGGCGAAGGTGCTCAGGGACCTGGAGCCGGATGCAGCCTACGTCGACACATGCGACGTTGACAACAGGCGCTGCGCAGAGCAGATGAGAGGCGTCCTGCTCTTTGAGGTGGACATCGTATGCGAGCCCAGGGCGGACGCCGTCTACCCCGTGACTGGCGCGGCCTCGATCCTGGCCAAGGTGAGGAGGGACCACGTGGTAGCGGAGCTCAGGGAGCTGCACGGTGACTTCAACTCCGGCTACCCCAGCGACAGGAAGACATCGGAGTTCATCGAAGGCTGGTTCAGGGAGCACGACGAGTGCCCGCCGTGGATGAGAGCCTCCTGGGCTACGGTGAGAAGGCATACGGGTGGGTTCAAGCAGACTCGGCTAACGCCATAGCGTGATCCTTCTCGTAGGGATCCAGCTCGATGAGCTCACGCACCTTCAGGCCGCCGCCCTCCAGCACCTCCACCTGGGCGTCGTACACGTCCCTGGGCTTCTGCCTGACGTCGACGCTCCTCGACTTTATGGAGAGCATGGCCCAGCCGCCCCTTTTCAGGAAGTAGGACGCGTTCTTGACCAATATCTCGGCCTGGTTGGGCTGGGCGACGTCGGCGAACAGGGCGTCCACCCTGGGCACTAGGGAGGAGTACTCCGTCGGATTGTTTGCGTCGCCCAGTATCGGTGAGACGTTTGAACGGTACCTCGCCACCTTGTCGAGGAGATCCCTCAGCGGCCTCGGCGCGAAGTCCAGCCCCCAGACGTGGCCAGTCTTCCCCAAGACGTCGGAGACGTGGCTCACGGTGGTGCCTGATGCGGCGCCCAGGTAGAGAACCGTGGCCCCGGGCATGACAGGCATGCACCCTATCCCCTTCATGATAGCCGCGGCGAGCTTGCTTCGGGTGGGGTTCCAGGACCTGTACTCGACGGCGTCCACCTGGTAGGTGGGCTCACCGTAGTAGGTTCTCCCCGGCGTCATGTTCCTGGTGACCAGAAGCGTGCTGTCGTCTAGTCGCAGCCTGTAGATCTCCGGGAATATCTCCTCTAGGCTCTGGGGCAAAGGAATCGCTTCAGAAGTGTGACGACGCGGATTTAAGTCTGTGTGGCCTCGATGTCCGTGGTCATCATCTTGGCCTGGTCTACGGCCAGCTTCTGCAGCCACGTGAGGGGCGTCTTCAGATCCCCCATCCTATTGGCGAAGTGGTGGCAGTTCAGGTAGCCCGGCGTCTTGCAGACCCTGGTGAAGAAGTCCTTCGTGACGGGTACGCCGCAGTCATGTAGGAACGGGCAGTCTCTCTTGTTGAACTTTTCTTGCAGCGCCTCAGAGAGAGTCGACACCGGTTTCCTCACCTGGAACAGTAATACAGATCGGTGGTATATAGAGGTAGTCCCTGATTATCTGCAGGATCATAGATATGGATGTTAGATCCATTGTCTTCTACAGTGTAAACACCCCGATTTTCTTCATCATTTTTTAACTTTAATATGTACTATATATTGACGGGTGTTTATCTATTGTATATTGTTTCTCTTCGATACATTATTGCTTGTTTATGTAAATACGGTTATTTACTGTTCAAAGTAATGTATCTATAATCGTCACATAATGTTAGTGATTTCCTTAATTATTTAGCTATCTCATGTTGTCGGCCGCACCCATGTCAGGGAGTTCCGAGACACAGGTTTAACTGGTTAGTATAGCTTAAGTTAACGCCTCTTCAAGTCATGCCTGATGAACCCATGACCGAGAACGTCTACATCGGCTCCAAACCCATACTGAATTACGTCACTGCCATCATCACGGCATTCCAGAGGGCGCCCAGCGTCAACGTCCTGGCGCGGGGACGCGCCATAAGCAGCGCCGTCGACGCGGTAGAGGTATGCAGAAGAAGCTTCCTGAAAGACCTGTGTGTCGACGAAATCAAGATAGGCACCGAGCAGATGGGGAGCGACGACGACCTAAGAAACGTGTCCACCATCAACATACAGCTATCGAAGAACAGCTAGCCTTCTTCCAGCCGCCGCCGAAGATCTTCTGCGATGAACTCGCCGCTGAAAACATCGGCTCTAGCCGCTATGGCTATCTTGGCGGCTAGGCTGCGGGCCCTGCTTCCCCTCCTGTCCCTCGGAGCCCCGTGCACGTAGGGGTGCTGGAACAGGAGGCCGTGCTTCGGCGGCCTCGCATTGGTCTTGAGCGACCGGAACATGGCCTTCTCGGCTCCCAGCACCTGTATGGTGCTGGCGGGCATCATGGCCATGCGTCTGAGGCTCCCCGCCTTCTGGATGAGCCTGGCGCCGAGAACAGGCCCAGCCAGGTAAGCGACGTTGGGAGCCATCTCCTCCGTTAGCCCAGATATGTACTCGCTGAGATCGTCTCTACCCCCGTACAGGCTGAGGACGTTCTCAGTGAAGGCTTGAACCCTCGCCAAGTCGTCTGCGTCGAAGGCGGCGCCCATCGAGCCCTCCGCGGCCGCGGCGATCCTCTCCGCGTCCCTCTTCTTGAAGGAGAGCTCCTGGAGCCCCTGGACGGTGATGTTAGACCTGTCCCCGAACACCTTGATTATCTTCGCGTATTCCCTGTGGTCGTTGACTCTCCGCCCCAGCTCAGGGAAGTGGACGCCGTACCACTCCCTCATCCTCCCGGAGAGGCTGTTCAACACGGTGTCCATCTCCACGAGCAGCTGAACCGTCGGCATCAGAAGGCTCTCCCTCTCGGAGAGCGCCTCGTGGACCATAGCCGTGGCGACCTCAGTGTTCACCGAGTGTGAGAGCTCACCGAACCGTTCCACGGAGTCTATGAACCCGGCGGCCAACGCCATGCGTTGGATGTTGTCCCGCAGATACTCGCCCGCAGCAGGCATGGCCTCGACGGCTGCCTTGAACCCCTCCGCCGCGATGGACTCCATCAGCGCCTCGTTGGGCCCGTTGACCTCCTCGACGCCCAGCCCTCGCAGCTTGTCGAGCACATCGACGGCCTCCCTCGTCACCTCACCGTTCTTCAACCGTATCATAGCCCTAGCGATCTCTTTGGCGTCCCTAGGATGGTGCGACTCAGCGATGATCTCGTTCTTCTCGTTGAACGCGTGTACGCCGATTATGGATCCAAGTATCGTTGCCTTCAGCTGCTTCTCCTCCGAACCTTTATCAGTTTGCTGGGTGAGTACGTAGGGGAGACTTGTCTAAATTAAGCTTAGCCGTGGAGGTCGCCGGGCTAAGGCTTCGGTCCCCCCTCATGAACGCGGCGGGCGTTCTCGGCATGAGCCCTCCCATTCTCAAACGAGTCTACGACAGCGGCGCAGGCGCCGTGGTGACAAAGAGCATCGGCCCAGTGCCTCGAACCGGGCATCCTAACCCGACCCTCGTGAGGGTCTCGTGTGGCGCCCTGAACGCCATGGGGCTGCCCAACCCCGGCGCGGAGTACTTCGTCGACGAGGTCAGGGCCCTCAAGGAGATGGGCGTACCGGTCGTGGCCAGCTTCTTCGGCGGCAGCGTGGAGGAGTTCGCGGAGGTGGCGAGCACGCTGTCGAAAGCCGGCGCGGACGCCCTGGAGCTCAACGCCAGCTGCCCCAACGTCCAGGAGGAGCTGGGGATGCTGGCATCCGACGCAGGGAACGTGGAGAAGGTGACCGCAGCCGTGAGGGAGGAGACCCGTCTGCCCCTGTTCGTGAAGCTCAGCCCAAACGTCACCGACATCAAGGAGATAGCGACGGCGGCTGAGAGGGGAGGCGCAGACGCCATAACGGCGGTGAACACACTGAAGGGGATGGCGATCGACATCGACTTCAAGACGCCGATCCTGACGAACACCACGGGCGGCCTGTCCGGGCCCGCCGTGAAGCCCGTCGCCCTCAGATGCGTCTGGGAGGTGGCGGAGGCCGTCGAGTTGCCCATCATAGGGTGCGGCGGTGTCACAACCTGGGAGGACGCGGTCGAGTACCTCCTCGCGGGTGCCTCCGCGCTGGAGATAGGCACCGCGGTGATGACTCACGGCTTCGAGGTCTATGGCCAGGTCAACGAGGGCATCCGTCGCTACCTGGAAGAGAACGGGTTCAGCGGCATCAAGGAGGTTGTAGGACTTGCACATCAAACCGGAGAAGAACAGAGCAGTAGAGCTGACAGATGTAGTATCAGAGTGTAGGGACATCTCCTCGCTCCTTTTCCGCGACGAGGAGACCCGCGGCGCCAAGCCGGGCCAGTACCTCATGGTGTGGCTCCCCGGGGTGGACGAGGTTCCCATGTCGGTCAGCGCCATAGACATGGATGGCCTGTCTCGCATCACCGTCAGGGCGGTGGGCGAGATGACCGTCAGGCTCAACGGCCTCCGCTCCGGCGACAGGGTCGGCTTGAGGGGCCCCTTCGGGAACGGCTACACGGTGCAAGGAGACAAGCCACTGTTCGTGGCCGGCGGCTCAGGGGCTGCGTCCCTGATGCCCCTCGTAGAGGAGATGCTCAAGCAAGGAACCACGCTCACCTTCGTCCTCGGCGCGAGGAGCGCCGACATGCTCCTGTTCGTAGACAGGCTTGAAGAGATGTTAGGCGAGAACCTCATCGTGTCCACCGACGACGGTTCACGGGGCTACAGCGGCTACGCCTCGGGGTACGCCGCATTGCTGATGGAGGAAGACGTGTTCGACATGGTCTACACCTGTGGACCGGAGCTCATGATGGCGAAGGTCCACCAGTCAGCCCAAGAGCACGGCGTACCCATACAGGCCAGCCTCGAACGCTACGTGAAGTGCGCCGTCGGGCTCTGCGGCAACTGCACCATAGGCCCCTACAGGGTCTGCAATGACGGCCCGGTCTTCGACGCGGATATGCTCAGCGAGGTCCGAGACGAGTTCGGCGTGAGCCAGATGGACGCCTCCGGCAGAGTAATCCGGGTGGAACACTGACCAGAGAGATTATCAACCCAGGCCCGCCCTCATATCCATAATGCCTGTACGCAACGTGCGGAGACGGTACCTGGCTTTACAGGTTAACAGCGAAGCAGACTTGTCTGAAGCCGATCTGAGCCGGGCCATCTCGGACAAGATCCATTTCTTGTATGGCGTCAAGGGAGCGGCGGAGACGGACTACAGGATGATTGAGTACAACCAGCAGTTAGGGCAAGGGATAATCAGGTGCAACCACGACAAGCTCACCGAGACCAGGGCGGCGCTCGCGCACATCACAGCGATAAACGGCGCCCCCGTGTCGGTACAGGTGGTCACGGTCTCGGGCACCATCAAATCACTGAGAAATAGGCTCACAGAGTAAAAGATGCAAAAGGTGAAGGATCATAGCTGAGATCAAGGTGGAGGACGCGGCTCACGGCTACGTCGAGATGCTGCACAGGCTCGGAGTAGACTACGTATTCAGCTCACCAGGCTCGGAGTTCATACCCCTCTGGGAGCACCTCGCCCGGTACAACTCGGAGGGAAAGAAACCCTTCTACCTGAACATACGGCACGAGAGCGCCGCCCTCAGCATGGCCAAGGGCTACTACATGGCCTCGGGGAGGGCGCAGGTGCTTCTCACACACGTACTCGCGGGGCTCCTGCACGGAGCCATGGAGCTCAAGGCCGCCTACACCGATCAGATCCCCCTGCTCCTCTTCGTCGGCCAGAACAGGACCCATGACGGGGAGGTCTACGGCGGCACCCCGGGCCCCCACTACCTGAGCTTCACCGAGGTCGGGGGCCAGCAGCGCCTCGTCCAGCCCTACGTGAAGTGGGGAGACTCCCCCGAGACCAACGCCAACATCCTTGCGACCATCCAGAGGGCGTACCAGATCGCCTCAAGCGACGTAAAAGGCCCCGTGCTCCTCAGCGTCTCCAGGGAGATGCTCTTCGAGAAGACGGACACCATGAGGCTTCCGCCTAAGTATGTTCTGCCTTCAACCATAACGGTTGGACCCAAAGTCCTGTTGGAGCTGAAGGAGATGCTGGTGAAGGCCGAGAACCCCCTGATCTACACGAGGTACCTTGGGCGAAGCCATGGAGCGGTGGCCTCGCTCGTCGAGCTGGTCGAGCTGCTGAGCGTCCCGGTGTTCGAGACCCCCGGGTACATGAACTTCCCCACGAACCACAGACTTCACATGGGCACCAGCGTCTCTTCCTACCTAAAGGAAGCCGACCTCTTGCTGGTCATCGACAGCAGCTCCTGGCCGCCATGGTATCCCCCGGGGAGCATCCGAGGGAAGACCGAGGCGAAGATAGTCTTCATGGACCTCGACCCCATACAGCTCAAGTACCCCACGTACGGGTACCCGGCGGACCTGCTCGTGAAGGCCGACTCAAGCGTGGCGATACCTCAGCTCGTGGAGCTCGTCAAAGCAGTGAAACCGGGCGAGGCCATGGTTCAGGCGCGCGGCGAACGGTGGATGGCCGAGCACAAGCGTATAAGGGACGAGCTTGAGAAGAAGGCTCTCGCCGTCAAGGACGAAAGCCCCATCGACCCCAGGTGGCTCTGCTACTGCATAGACCAGGTGATCGACGAGAACACGGTCATAATAAACGAGACCATAACCCATGGCAGCATGATCCACCAGCACATCGAGAGGAACCGTGTGGTCCCCGGGACCCGGTACGAGTCCACCGGCCCGGTGGCGCACACGGGTCTCGGTCAGGGGATGGGCATAGCCCTGGGGGTCAAGCTCGCCGACCCGGAGAAGACCGTGATAGCCCTCGAAGGCGACGGCGCCTTCAACTACAACCCGGTGCTCGCCTGCCTCGGAGCATCCCAGGAGCACGGCATCCCCTTCATGACCGTCATCTACAACAACGGGTGCTACGCCGCCATGAAGGGCCACGCCCGGTACTACCCAGAGGGACACTCTGTGACGCATGACCAGTACTACGGCGTCAGCTGCGGACCCACACCCCGCTACGCCAAACTCGTCGAGGCCTACGACGGCTACTCGGAGACCGTGGAGAACCCCAAAGAGGTTAGACCCTCGTTACTCAGAGCCCTGAAACAGGTGAGGGAGGGAACGCTGACTCTGCTAGACGTTAGGCTCAGACAATAGTGCAGGGTGGCGCCCCTACTATTCTTTAATTGCATATACATTCAATTCTGAGGTATGGCGACTGGAGCCGTCGTATTTGACCTCTTTAAAACCCTCGGCGAGTTCGAGAGGACAATCACAGACGAGGACGCCTCGTCTCTGCTCAGAGGCAGAGGGTACGAGGTGTACCCTCAGGCATGGAGACACGCATTCAGCTTCGTCGTTTTCGTAGACTACCCCAAGCATGGATTCGGCTCGCATGAGGCTCTGTTCAAACAGGTCTTCAGACGCCTAGAGGTCGACATTGACGGTGGCACCGTAAATGAACTCGCCGACATGTTCAAGAGCAGCCCATTCCGGCTCTACCCTGAGTCACATGAGGCCGTGATGCGTGCCCGTGACATGGGTTTGAAGACCGCCATAGCGACATCGACGCCGAAACCGTTCTTCAGAGCCGGCGTCGAACCCATCGCAGAGTACATCGACTTCATCTGCACGGGGTACGAGGCGGGCTACGAGAAATCCAATCCCCGCATATACAAGGTGATCACGGACAGACTGCAGGTCAAGCCGGAGGAGACAGTCGTCATAGGCGATGACCCGGTTCTGGACATCTCCAACGCCAAGCAGCATGGAATATGGACGATACACATACCGAGGGAAGGAGTCTCCTCTGAACTCGCCGACGACGTAGCCAAGGATGTCCTTGAAGCGATCAAAGTCGTCGAAGAATGGGTCCAGTAGAGATTGGTGCTCCCGCCGGGATTCGAACCCGGGATCTCCGACTCGAGAGGCCGGAATCCTTGACCGGACTAGACGACAGGAGCACGGTGCACCAAAGGTAAGAGGCGCATGAATAAAAATATTGGGCTCTAGATGTCGTCCCTCAGCTTCATGAGCTTGGCGATGTTCGCGCGGGAATCAATCAGTGGCTTGATGGCGCCGGTCTTCGACGTGAACAGCGTCGTGACCCCCGGCCCGTGCCCCGCCACGACGCAGTCGCTGTGGGTCACGATGCCGACGCTCACGGCGCCCCTCCTGTAGATCCTGCCGTAGCTGTGGTCGGCGTCCTCGATGGCCACAAGGTCTCCGAACCTGAGGTCCTCGAGGCCGTACTCCTCGCAGGTGACCTCGCAGAACATGGTTATGTCGTAGTCTCCTGAGGCGACGTGGCTTCTTCCCAGCCCCGAGCCCATGATGGCCGCGGGGATCGTGTGGGTGACGGGCACCTCAAGCTTTCCATCCTTTATCGCCGGGTCTATGGCCTCGAGGAACTCGGGGCTCACGTTGAAGAGCTTCACCTCGGGGAGGTCCAGCAGCTTGAGGCCGACCCCGTAGGCCTTTATCATGACCTTGTCCTCGATGACGAGCTTCTCCATGGTCTCGGGCTGGAAGTCCGCCATGACGTGCTCTATGCCGCCGTGCTTCCCCACCACGACGCCCTTGTCGCCCTTCGCGTCTCCCTCCACCACCGTGGCCTCGTTGCCTATGCAGCTCAACACGTTGAGGGCCCTGCTCTGGCCGTTGGGGAACCTGCGGTCGCTCACACGGTTCTCGATGCTGACGCCGGGCTCCACGTGGTCCGCCATCCACCCGGTGGCCACGTCCCCTACCCTGATGTTGTACGTGATGCCCCCTACGCCGGGGAGCACCACCGGCTCGCCGTCGGCAGTTATCTTGTATACCCCGTCGCCTACTATGGGGCTGACGACTTCTCCGATCACCGAGATCTTGACGATCTTATCGTGGTTTGTTTTGATCAATTTATTTCACGTTTAGGGATGTAGTAGCCGTGTTAAATGTATCGAGCACACCTACACACACTTTAAATGTAGGTAGAGGTCTACTATGTAAATCTTGGCTACGCGACGAGGTTTGACAGTGAAGCTGCTAGACATAACCATACTCTCGGCGGAGGGGCTGCGGGAGAGGAAGTTCAGGGTGGCCCTCAACGTTCTCGGTATCCTCGTGGGCTGCGCAGCCGTCACGGGGCTGATCTCCCTCGCCGACGGCATGAACACCCAGGTCAGGGACCAGCTCAGCGTCATCGGAACCAACACCCTGTTCGTCGTCCCGGAGGACGCGAAGGACGCGGCCATGAGCCTCAGCGCCACCCATATAGCGAGCCAGGACGGGGTCAGCTGGCGCGACCGGGAGACCATCCAGGACACCGGCGGCGTCAGAGACACCTGTGAGATAATAATGGGGGGCGGCTCGTTCACGATCAAGGGCGAGACCTACAGCGCCAGGGTGATGGGCGTAGGGGACAACTTTCAGGAGATCAACAAAGACATCAAGATGACCGATGGAAGGTTCTTCACACGCGGCGACAAAGCAGTGGCCTTCGTGGGTAAGAACGTCGCACACCCCACCGACGAGGAGGAGCCGATTCTGGGGGTAGGCGACAGGATAAAGCTCGCCGTCAAGGTCAGGGGAGAGCAAAAGGAGATCACCCTAAGAGTAGTCGGAGTCCTGGAGGAGCGTGGAACCATGTTCGGTTTAGACGTAGACAACGTGATAGGAATCCCCTTCAGGGCATACGACCAGCTTTTCGAGCAGGAAGGGAGCTGCGCCATCGTACAGGTCTACGTCCGGGAATCCAGCGACACAGAGGAGGTAGCCGAAGACCTAGAGGACAGGCTCGGCGACGACTTCTTCGTGGTGTCGCCGAAGGCAGCCATCGAAGTACAGGAGCAGGTCACGGGGACCATTCAGGCTGTGCTCGGCGGCATCGCGACCATCAGCCTCTTCGTAGCGGGCCTCGGCATCGTCAACACCATGGCGGTCTCGGTGAACGAAAGGACAAGGGAGATAGGGACCATGAAGGCCATAGGGGCGAACAGCGTAGACATCCTGCTCCTCTTCCTAAACGAGGCGGCGTATACCGGTCTCATCGGCGGTGTAGTCGGGTCGGCGGTGGGCTTCACTCTGGGGAAGATGGTCGGAAACTACATAGGGCTCCCCGTGGGTCACAGCCTGTCTCTGGGGTTAGCGGTCGTGGCTTTCGCCCTGGTGACGAGTGTCCTCTCGGGGGCGGGCCCAGCCTACCGGGCTTCCAGGATGGACCCCGTGAAGGCTCTTAGAAGCGAGTGAAGCTACCTAAGGTAGGCTCGTATCAGCCTGATTATCTTCACGGGGCTACGTTTAACGAGACCCGCGAGGGTAGCCGGGACGTTGACGCCGTTCGCCAGCGCCAGCACGTCCTCGTTGGTGATCACCTCGGACAGCGTGTTCAGGTCGTCGTCGGAGAACTTGTCCAGCATGTCCACGACCCTACCGCTGTCCTTGATCCTCTTGCCCCAGCTCTTGTCGAACTCGACGCGGTAGGCTGATAACCGCTTAGCTGAGACGTTGCCCTCCTTCACGGCCTCGGCGGCTACTCTCCCCGCCATCTTGCCCGCCTCGATGGCGCAGTGGATCCCCGCGCCCGTCATCGGCATGAGTTGGCCCGCGGCGTCGCCAACCAGCATCAGCCCGTCGGCCACGATCTTGTCCAGGGTTCCACACACAGGGCAGATGCCTCCGTTCTTCCTCAGTATCTTTGCGTTCCTGAACCGCGGGTCCTGAGCTATGAAGTCCTTGAGGTACTCTATGGGCGGCTTCGTATGCTTCACCCGGACGCCGAGGCCTACGTTGGCTACCTCTCTGCTCTTGGGGAAGACCCACGCGTAGCCCCCCGGCGCGTACTTCTCTCCCATCCAGAACTCGCTGACGCCGAGGTCCAGGTCGAGGCCGCCCAGCTGGTACTGGGCACAGGTGACGTAGTCCTTGAAATAGCGGTCGAGGCCCGCGGAGCGTCTGATTATGCTCCAGTGGCCGTCGGCTCCGATGACCACCTTCGCGATGAACTCTATCTCCTCTCCCTCACGGATCGCCTTAACGCCTACGACGCGGCTACCGTCCATGATGACGCCGGTGGCCCTTGTGTTGGTCATGAGCCTCGCGCCGGCCTTCTCCGCGTTGTCGGCGAGAGCCTTGTCGAAGACCTGTCTGTCGAGGGTGTACCCGGTCCAGTCGTTGCTGGTGAGTTCCACTGTGTTCCCGTTGGGCGCCACTATGTGAGCCTTGGTGGTCTGCTGCGATACGTACGGTGGCACGGCCTTTAGCCCGCCGTCCTCGATGCCCCTGATGCTGAGCCCCTCGGCGCAGTAAACCGGTGTGCCCGCCACGGGGTGCTCCTCGATAAAAATTACGTCGACGCCGTTCTCGGCGGCTGCCCTCGCGGCCAAGCTGCCTCCGGGTCCCGCGCCGACGACGAGCACGTCACACTGAGTAGTATCCATCTTAAGACAGAATGATGCCCACGGAGAAATATATTATCCTATCGCTCAAGGACCTTCTTGGCAGCGATCTCTATGTCCCTGGCCTTCACCGTCTTTCGGCCCGCATGCTTGGCGTAGTCTATGGCCTCCCTGGCCACCTTCACGCCTATATCCTCTAAAGCCAGTCCAAGGGCGACTGCACTCTCCTCGCTCACCCTGTCCGCGCCCGCTCTTTTAATCAGCTTATGCATTGGCGCCACCTTAATTTCGCTAGGCATCCTGTTCCCTTCTGTTTCCTCTTTTCGTTTCGAATAATATTTAATACTTGCGACCCTTTCCGCTAGGAGGGCTAAATTCTTGCTTTTTTCATTTTTTAACTCTATAAGATTCATTTTCACTATAAACGCTCTTGAAACCCCCGTCAATCTTTCAACGTCATTAACGGTATAGCAGGTTATGGGTTACATCAGTCTTAAATCGGGTTCAACTGAAACCCCCTCTGAATGGGTTTCATTGAAAAAACACTGAAACATAGGGGCAGGTTAACCGTAGCCGCCGCCATACTGGTCTACACGGCGGCGATGTCCTGGTACACCGTCTCGAAACACAACTCCTTCACTACCTACGCGTGGGACCTCGGTATCTTCGACCAGTCCTTCTGGACGACGGTGAACCTGGGAATGGTCTTCGTAAACACCTGTGAGCGGCACCTCGTGGAGTCGGGGAGCTTCTTCGGCGTCCACTTCAGCCCCATATTGTTCCTGCTGGTCCCGTTCTACTATCTCCACCAGTCACCCGTGACCCTTCTGGTGCTGCAGTCGCTCATAATAGGGCTCTCAGCTTACCCCATCTTCCTGATCGCGAGGGAGAGGTTGACCGAGGAAACGGCGGCGGCGCTAGCCGTCATATACCTGTTGAACCCCGCCATCCACGGCGTCAACTCCTACGACTTCCATGTCCAGAGCCTGCTGCCACTCATCTTCAACTACCTTCTACTATACACGCTGCGCTGGGACACGAAGAGGATGGTCGCGGCGTCCATACTGGCGCTGTCGGTCCAGGAGCAGGTCGTGGTAGTGATGCTCAGCTACGTGGCCTTCCTGGTGGTTCACCGCACCCATCAGGGGGCGAGGTGGCGTGAGCCAGGCGCCATACGAGGCGAGATCATACCGATCCTGGCCGTGCTTGCGGTCACGGTGCTCTGGTGGGCTCTGTCAGCCAGCGTGCTGCATCACTTCAACCCCGACGTCTCCCAGCATCTGAGGGCGGTGCAGAACTTCGCGATCCTGGAGGTGGACTCACCGGCGGAGGTCCCCCTACGCGTCTTCACCGACCCAGCCAAGGCCTTCAGGGCCATCTCCTATGACTGGTTCGACAAGAACGTCTACGTGCTCTCCCTCTTCACCCCCAGCCTCTTCCTCTGCTTCCTAAGCCCAGCCACGCTCATACCCACCGCCCCCTGGTTCGCCGTCTCCATCCTGTCCAACTACCCGCCCTACTACCGGCTGGGGTTCCAGTACCCCGCCCTCGTGATACCTTTCATATACGTCTCCCTCATCAGGGGGCTGGAGAGGCTGAGCCTGTCCCTCAAGGAGGATAACAGCGTGAGCCTCAAAGCCGTCCTCACGGGGCTCCTAGTCATCAACGTCGCCAGCTGCGTAGCCCTGAGCCCCCTCAGCCCGTTCACGGACGGCTTCAACCTCAGCCCCGCGTACATAAAGCCCTGCACGAGCGAGAGGAGCCGGCGACTCACAGAGATGCTGACGCTCATACCCCCACAAGCCTCCGTCCTGACCCAGGACAACATCTTCCCGCACTTGTCGGGGAGAGCCGACGCCTACGTCTTCACCCCGTACATACCAGACGACGAGGAAACGTGGAACAGGACCTTGGAGATGACCCTAGCCTTGCGCCCAAACTACATCCTCGTGGACCTGAGGACAGACCCCCACGGCACAGCCTACTACGCGTTCCAATTAGCCTACGAGGCCCCGGGTTACACCCTCGTGGACCGCTGGGACCGGATGTACCTGTACCGGCTCAACGCCACGACGCCGTGAAGACGGATCAAGACCCGGCACACGCGGTTACATCAGGCTTAAGGAACCATGAAAAACAACTGATACGATGAGTCTTCAGGAAAGGCTGCGCACCCGCAAGACGGAGCTCATAGTCATATCCGCCATACTGGTCTACGCCGCCGTGTTCTCCGCAGCCACGATATGGAAGCACAGTGCGTACTATAGCTACGCCTGGGACCTAGGGGTCTTCGACCAGGTGATGTACAACAGCGTCTACGGGGGCAGGCTGTTTCACTACAGCTGCGACGGCTACATGAACGTTGAGCAAAACTACTTGGCGTTCCACTTCAGCCCCATACTCGCCCTGATCTTCCCCATCTACTACCTGTTCCCCAAGGCCGAGACCCTGCTGGTGGTGAAGAGCGCCGCCCTCGCCGCGGCGGCGTACCCCCTCTACCTTCTGGCCAAGAGGATGACGGGCAACGAGGAGCTCGGCCTCCTGGCCTCGCTGGCGTACCTCCTCTACCCCGGGGTCCAGGCCGCCAACTGGTTCGACTTCCAGCCACAGGTGTTCGCCCCCCTCCTCTTATTCCAGACCTACAGGATGTTCTATATGAAGAGGTGGGTACCCTACCTCCTGTCCCTCGGCCTCACCCTCATCGTGGAGGAGCATATGTTCATAGTCATGGCGGTCGTGCTCGCAGGCCACTACGCCGTAGGCGGCCTACAGCGCATCCGCGGGCTATTGAACCCCGCCGAGAAGGAGACGCAGATCCTGGCCGCCACCATCGCCATGAGCCTCACCGTCTACATACTGTCCGTCGTCTCGAAGAGCAGCTACCCGATAAGCCCCGAGTTCATGGACGTTTATCAGGCGACCGAAAGCTATAGAGTCCTGAACTACACCGGCGGAGGGTTCCAGTTGCCCCTTTATGCGGCGCGCCACCCCCTGAGAGCAGCCGCCGCCCTCCTCCACGACGTCGACCTCAAGTTCATATACTTCCTCTTCCTCTTCGCCCCCCTTCTGTTCCTGCCCCTCATGAACAGGTTCTTCCCCGTCACCCTCGCCCTCTACATCCCCTTCTACCTCTCCAACTACCGGGCGTACTACAGCCTGGGGGCCCATTACACCCTCTACCTGCTCCCCACGGTCTTCATCTCCCTCCTCCACACGCTGAGCAGCCACGACGCGGCCGAGGCGAGAAGACTGTGCCGGTACATCGTCATCGTCTCCACGGTCACCGCGGCGGTCCTCTCCCCTATCAGCCCGATCTCGGAGTTTGTCAACCAGAACCAGGAGATACTCTGGTACCCACCCATGAGCCGGCTGCCCCATAAGACGGAGGCGCTGAACACGCTGCTCACGCAGGTGCCTCCCGGCGAGGCCATCCTAACCCAGAACCACGTCTTCCCCCACGTCTCCAACAGGGTCGCGGCATACGTCATACCCATAATAGACTTCAATCCCTCCTTGAGGCCCACCGTAATCGCGTACATCGACTCGCTCGTCGATCGCTCAGACTACGTGCTCATCGACTACTTCGTGATCGACCAGTGGTCCCTCCACGCTTACGAAAACGTCGCCCGCAGTCAGGACTGGTGCGTACAGGCCGTCATCGACGACGCCATACTCTTCAAGAGAGACATGGACGCGGGCACAAGCATCGGCGTTAACAGGACACTGGAGTACATGGCGGTCGGCGACCTCGTGCAGGGAGGCTACGGCACCGTCGAAACCCCGAAGCAGGGGACCGTCGCCGCATGCCCCAAGGGCGCCGCCCCCGGGTTCATCGTCTACGGCCCCTATAGCCTCCTCCCACCCGGAACCTACAAGGTCGCCGCCACCGTGCGGGTGCTGGAGCCCGAGGAGGGGCACATCGGCTACTTCCAAGTCGTCGCGGACAGGGACACCGAGCTGGCGAGGAAGGATATGTGGAGCCACGAGTACCCGGACTCCCAGTGGACAACCGTGGCCGTGACCTTTAAACTCGAGAAGATCGCCAAGATGGCCGAGTACAGGCTTTACACGGAGGGACGAGCCGAGGTGCAGGTGGCGAAGGTGACCGTCCGCGCCCTCGCCGCCGAGGCGCCGGCCGGCTCCGCCACATGGTCCATCACCCACCGGCAGCTGATCTTGGGCTCCTGTGAGGTGACGCCTGAGCAGTACATACGCGGAGCCGGGCCGGAACCCGTCCTCTGGTACGGCCCCTACATCCACCTGGAGCCCGGGCGGTACGAGGCCCACTTCCACCTGAGAGCGGCGGCGGCGGACGCCGCCGACCCGGGCGGCCCCGTCCTAACCATCGACGTCTCGGCGGGGTCGGGCGTCGACGTCCTCAGCAGCATGCGGGTCTACCACTGGCAGCTCGACGGCTGGACGCGGCTCACCCTCGGCTTCACCCTCCTCGCGCCCTCCAGGGTCGAGTTCAGGGGCCTCTACCCCGCTGAGGGCTACGAGGTGCTGCTGGCCGAGGTGACGCTGGAGCCCCTCCTCACGGAGGAGGAGCCCTAACGTGCGAGGGTAAACGTTTAAAAGAGCGGCAAGGATGATAACAGCGCACAGGTGCACGTGTTTGGGTAAGGTACGCACGGAGATGATCAAGCGGATAAGC
>DATKWN010000016.1:0-39392 GCA_035529515.1 Candidatus Krumholzibacteriaceae bacterium
TCTTCACGGGCATCGGGGGGAGGCTGTATTTCTTTATCTGGTCGTCTGTGAGGGCGATCCTTTGAACCGTGAAATCCTTTGCCCCGTACTTCTCGAGACGCTCGGACAGGTCCCTCTCGATGTCAACGCCGCTGGGGTCGAAGTCCCCGAAGTAGAGCACCACCGTCGGCTTGCCCCCGAGCTGGTTTGTTATGTACCTCGACATCTCCTGCACGAAGCTGAAGCTCGGGTAGCCGCGGGTCGGAAAGGTGCGTACGCTGAACCTGTTGGCCTCCCGGCTGACGAGGCGGCTGAGGGCGTCCTTCTCGAGGCTGATCATCACGTTCTTCGGCTGGTCGTCCCACATGGGCATGGTGAAGCTCTTCCAGCTGTCCTGAAGGGTCGTTATCTTCTTCTTCAGGTACTCCTCCGCCGAGTTGTAGCCCATGTCGCCCCTGCCTAGGACCCGCCTGCTCCGGTCCTCCAGGCAGTTGACGGGGACGTCTCCGTCCTCCCTCGCCTTCACCATTATCCTGCTGAGCCGCTTGTAGCTGTTGATGGTGTTGGGGATGAGGAGCCTGCTGACGAGACGGTAGTATAGCTGCCTCAACGTGATCGCAGTGTCGTACTGCTGGAATATGTCTAGGGCTGCATCTACGATCTCGCCGTAGCTGGTCGGGCCATCGTCCATCACGGATACAATACATGAGACGATATATTGAGTTTTCTTCGAAAAACAGTTATAAAAAGGGGGTTTAGGTGTGTTTACAGGCCCTTTAACGCGTCCGCTATGTACTCTTCCTTTGTTTTACTCTTGTTATCTCGCAGAGTCTGTTTTAACACGGTGGCGTAATCGTCGAGCCAGTCGAACTTCTTGCAGCCGTCGAGCTCGCCACACTGGCTGCACAGCTGGATGCCCTTCTCGTTGGCGCAGAGCCTTATGGCGTAGTCGGGGGGGCCGCCCCCATTCTCGCAGCCCCTGCAGTTGGCGTACTTGGTCATCCACTCTAGGGTCTTCTCCGTCATGGCCCAGTATATCTCCGCCCCGCCCGGGACCATGGGCGCCCACTCCTTGATGCCGTAGCCCGCGATGTAGCTCTTGGTCTTTCCCGCGGTCTCCGCGATGGTGCCGTTGCCCAGCACACATGTGCCGCAGGTGATGCCGCACGGCCCCGCCTGATCCTTAACGATGTTGAACGCCTCCTCCTGCATGGCAGCCTCGTCATGGTTTTTCGTTTATTAAACATTTACAAATGGTTTGAAGGCGGGGATGCGTGAAACTGCCGGGTCTTCTGCAATGACTTTAAACCCCGACTCCACCCAGTATTCGTGACCAGCATGGCTTCACTGCCCACCGTAGCCAAGGCCGCTGGAGGCCTCCTATCGGTCACGGGGGCCGCCGTCTGTGTCTACTGGTACGTCTTCTGGAGCAGGAACTACAAGGGTGAGCTGATCACATACGGCCCATACGCCTATGTGCGGCACCCCTTCTACTCCGGGTTCCTCTCGGTTGCAGTCGGCCTCGCCCTGGCTCTCCCCATCTACGAGACTAGGCTGCTCCTCGTCTTCACGCTGGCCGTCATAGTCGTATACGTGCCCAAGGAGGAGGAGGCCCTGATACGCCAGTACAAGAAGAGGTACCTGGACTACATGGAGAAGGTGAGGCACAGGCTCATTCCTGGGGTCTATTGACCCCTTTCAGCTGCCATGCCCCCATAAACCCGATGATCCCTAACCAGTGGTACGCGGTGCTTGAGCCCAGCGAGGCGCATAGAAGGCTTGAGAGACCCCATGAACGGTCAGTGTACGGCGGCCTGCGTGCCTACCCGAACAGGCCCTCGATGTACTCCCTTGTCTTCGGGTCGTCAGGCTCGTTGAAGAACTTCTCCGCGTAGTTCTGCTCCACCAGCTCACCCAGGTACATGAAGATGGCGTAGTCGCTGAGCCTCCGGGCCTGCCTCAGCGTATGCGTCACCATGATTATAGAATAGTCGACGCTCAGCTCACGCAGCAGCTCCTC
Organism: Candidatus Krumholzibacteriaceae bacterium; assembly: GCA_035529515.1. Classification (GTDB taxonomy): domain Archaea; phylum Thermoproteota; class Bathyarchaeia; order TCS64; family TCS64; genus RBG-16-57-9. The sequence continues at coordinate 2,000 of DATKWN010000016.1, forward strand.
TATTCGGCCCGCAGATATAGGGTCCAGCGACGAGGTGGGTTCATCGCACAGCAGCACCTCGGGCTCCACGGAGAGCACCCGCGCCAGGTTCAGCCTCTGCTGCTGTCCTATGGACAGGTTCGCGGCGGGCTCCTTCAGCCGGTCCTTGACCTCCTCCCAGAGACCCGCCGATTGGAGGCACCGCTCCACCAACGCGTGCAGCTCCTCCTTGTCGCCGTTTCCATGGATCTTGGGGCCGTACGCCACGTTGTCGAAGATGGACATGGGCAGCGGGTTGGGCGTCTGTGTGATGAGGCCCACCCTCCTCCGGAGCTCCGTGACCTCCACGTCGTCGCCGTAGACGTTCACCCCGTCCACCAGAACCTCGCCCGTCACCTTGACGTCGCCGTATATCTCCAGGAGCCTGTTCATGCTCTTCAGCAGGGTGGTCTTGCCGCACCCCGAGGGGCCTATCACCGCTGTTATCATTTTCCTCGGCACCACGGCCGAGACGTTTCTCAGCGCGGCTACCTTCCCGTAGTAGACGCTTAGGTCCCGGACCTGTATCACTGGGTCGTCTATCATCTTGTTCACCTCACCACGTACCTCATCAACCTCTTCGACGACCAGCGTGAGAACACGCTGAGCCCCAGCACAATGAACAATAGTATTATCCCGGAGGCGTAGGCCCTCTGCTGCACCTCAGGGATGGGTGTAGAGAGCTGGAAGAAGACCGCGAGCGGGAGGGTGGCCACGGGGTCCATGAGGGACGACGGTATGTTGTCCGTGTAGCCGGCCGTGAGCATCACCGCGGCCGCGTCGCCTATCGCCCTGCCGAACCCTATGAGCACCGTCGTGAGTATGCCGGGCAGCGCCTGCCTGAGGACCACCCGGGTGGCCGTCTCGAACCTGGTGGACCCCAGGGAGAACGCCGTCTCGCGCAGCCTGTTGGGGACGGTTCTCAGCACCTCGTCGATGCCGCGGGTCATCATGGGGAACTCGAAGAGTGTCACCGTCAGTATGCCCCACAGCAGGCTGGCCCTCGCCCTGAAGTAGATCATGACCGTGAACGCGAAGGCGCCGTAGACTATCGAAGGGATCCCGCAGAGCGCGTCCAGCATCCTTCTCGTGTAGCTGGTCCTCCTCGACTCGCCCGCGTACTCGTAGAGGTATATGGCTATCGGGACGCTGATCAGCACGGAGAGCAGGGTGGATCCCGTGGCCAGGTACAGGGAGCCGACGATGGCGTTCAGTATTCCCCCCTCCTTTCCCAGGTAGTACCCGCCCCTAGGGGTCTGCGTGATCATGGCGAGGCTCAGCGCGCCCAGGCCCTTACTGAGGACGGTCAAGAACATCGAGAGGAGGCTCCCAACCACGACGAGGATGGACGCCGACATGAGGACGATGAACACGCGCTCCTCCATTCGCCTCCTGCCTAGCTTGTCCATCTCGTTATCCTCCTCTGGGTCACCCTCGCAAGCAGGCTGAACCCTCCTACCAGCACCATGAGTATCAGCGCCGCAAACATGAGCGCAGAGTCGTACAGGGGCAGGGACATCATCTCCCCATAGTTGTTGGCTATGAGGCTGGGGAGCGTGTACCCCGCGTCGAAAAGCGAGCCGGGGACCTGAGGCGTGTTGCCCACCACCATCAGGACCGCCATGGTCTCGCCGAAGGCCCTGCTGAAACCGAGCAACACGGCGGACAGGATGCCTGTGCTCGCCCTCCTCATCACCACGTGCTTGACGGTCTCCCACCTCGTGGCGCCGAGGACGAACGACGACTCACGGGCCTCGAAGGGGACCGCCCTCAGCACCTCCTCGGACACCGAGATTATTATGGGGAACACCATGATCGCCAGAACCACGCCGGCTGACAGGACGCAGTAACCCGTCGTAGACACGCCGAACCACGGCGCCACCACGTTCCTTATACCCGGCACCACGTACGATACGCCCCAGAGACCGAAGATGACTGAAGGGATGCCTGCGAGAAGATCGATCAAGGGCTTGACGACGCCCCTGACCCTGAGGGAGGCGTACTCCGACAGATATATGGCGCTTAGAATGCAGACAGGGCACGCCAACGCCATAGCCGTGACCGTCACCATCACGGTCCCCACGATGAAGGGATAGAACCCGAACTCCCCCCTCAACGGGAACCACGAGCTGTCGAAGAGAAGGTCGACGATGAACGCGCTGCGAAGGATCGGGACCGACTTGAGGAAGAGCATGAAGGCGATGACGAAGACCAGGGACACCGAGGCGAGGGTTAGGCCCTTCATCACCCTGTACGAGTACCTGTCGACCCGGTCCCTGTCCAACACATGCACCTAGCCTTCTAGCTTAGCCAGCTCATCCCTCGCCGCCGCCTCAGACACGGAGACGTAGCCGGACGCCTCCGCGTACCCCTGGCCCTCCGTAAGCACCCATCTGACGAAGTCCAGGGTCGCGCCCTGGAAACCGCTCTTGGTCACCAAGTATAGGTCCCTCGCCGGGGGCGACGGGTACGTCCCGTCTCTGATGGCCGTGATTATCTTGTCTCTCTCGTCGTAGAAGTCCTCGTCCTGGTCGACCAGTCCGTTCCCGTCTATGTCCAGAGGGACCGCGCTCACCCCTTCGACCGCTCTCCCCGACTCCATGTCGTAGGCGTAGTTCACGTTGTTGTACCCGATGGAGAGGGGGTCCGTCTTCACCGCCTCCGCTAGGCCTGGGTCGCCGAATATGCCTACCCCAAGGAGGTCCTCCTGATTGTATCCCATGTACTTGGCGATGGTGGCCGCCGCGCCGCAGGCGTCCGACCTCGTGTACACGTTGATGCCGTCCGTCACCTCCGGCCTGTCGACGAGCTGCCCCCACGTGGTGATCTCGCCGGTTATGAAGACCCCTCTGAGCTTCTCGACGGTCACCCCCTTGGCGAGCAGGTCGCTCAGCACCGGGTTGTCCCCGCTCACCGTTACGACGACGGCGTCCCTCGCGACGGCCACCCAGAACGCCCCCTTATCGATCTCGGCCTGATAGATCTCTCTGGAAACCATGCCTATGTCCACGAGCTCGGACAGGGCGTCGGTCATCCCCTTCCCCGCGCCTCCCGCGGATATCTCGAACTTGACGTTGGGGTGCGTCGCCTTGTACTGTTCACTCCACTCGATCATCAACGGGTATAGGGCAAACGCCCCTGAGACGGCGACGGCCTCCTCCCTGGGCTTGGCGAGGAAGCTGTAGGCCACAAGACCCACTACCAGTATTAGCGCCGTGGCTCCGACTATCTTTTTATCCAAGGTGGTTCTTGTTTTATCCTCTGACCTCTATATATATGCTTTTGGTATTCTACCAATATACAACCAATAACTGTATGATCAGGATCAGCGTCGGCAGACCACTGGACGGCATTATCGGTCAAAGGTTGAGCCTGACAGTTGTTTTATTTCTCAAGGACACCAATTACACCCCATGGCCGACGACATGGTCAAGTACTACAGGGACCGCGCCAGGGAGTACGAGCAGATATACGAGTGGAGGGACCCCCACCGCCAGCAGGAGCAGGACCGCCTCGGCGAGAAGCTCAAGCAAGCGTTCAAGGGCTGCAACGTCCTTGACATCGGCTGCGGCACGGGTTACTGGACGGAGCGTGTCAGCGAGACCGCGGAACGCATAACGGGCATCGACATCAACGAAGCCGTCCTAGAGATAGCCAGGTCCAAGACATATGGCTGCCCCACGGAGTTCAAAGCCATGGACGCCTACGGCATGGAGTTCCCGCCTGACACGTTCACCGGCGCCCTGGCGTCGTTCTGGCTCAGCCACGTCCACAGAGAGGACATGGACGGCTGGATCGAGCACATGCACAGTGTGCTGGCCCCCGGGGCTTGGGTGTTCATCGCCGACAACACGTACATCGAAGGCGTCGGCGGCAGGCTCGTCACCAAGGAGGGCGACCCCAACACCTACAAGCTCAGGACGCTCAACGACGGAAGCCAGCACCTCATCGTGAAGAACTACTTCACCGCGGAGGAGCTCGTCGAGCTGTTCAGCCGCCACACAGACGGCGTTACAGCTGACGACGTGTTCCATGGTAGATGCTTCTGGTGGATAAGCTACAAGCTGAAGAAATAGGTGAGCCCTAGATGGGCTCGAACTCTGACTTGGGGGCTCCGCAGAGGGGGCACTCCCAGTCGTCCGGCAGGTCTTCGAAGGCGGTGCCCGCCGGGTAGCCGTTGTCCGGGTCGCCGACATCCGGGTCGTAGACGTAGCCGCAGACTTGGCACTGGTATTTCTGGGGCATAGAGAAGCCAACGTCACCGGGTTATATAAAACCGCGGCCGTTGGACGACATCCAAAACGATAATATGAGCCACGCAGCAGGTACCTTTGATGCTTTCGGAGAGGGAGGCCGCCAAGTACCCGTTCCTCAAGGCGGTGCTGGAGCTAGTGGATGGACTCGACCTCCAGCTGGACGACCTCACCGACCCCAACTACGGCAAGGTCCTGGACAGGGCGGCGGAGCGGGTGAAGGAGGCCATAGTGCAGGGCGTCGTATCGGCCAGGCTAGCCGACCCCCTCACGGAGCTCCTAAGCTACCCCGTCGCCGTCATGTACGTCACCCTCATCGGCGAACAGTTCCTCAGCCGCCGGTTCGCCTTGGCCGAGGCTGTCCGCGCCTACAACCTCCTCCAGGACGAGTACGAGGAGAAGATCACCCGGATAGCGGTGGACGAGTTCGGCTGGGACATACACCGTGACCCGGAGAACATCGACGGCGTCCCCCACACCCTCAAGCTGGCCTACCCTGACTACCTGAGGGCCGCCTCCTCTTTCCACGAGCCCAAGTGGAAGCTTGTGAACAGGAAGATGGAGAACGGCCTCGTCTGCCTCACGGGCGTCGAGGCCGCCCGGCTCCTTCAGGTAGAGGTGGAGCGGTGGGTACGGGAGAGGGTGTCGACGCCGTCCAGCTTCACCCTCCCGGAGCCCCTGCAGGCGAGGCTCGACGACGTGAAGAAAGTCTTCGAGGAGAACCGGGCAAGGCTGGGCAGCAGCCAGCTGCCCGACGAGGTCATCGACGAGGCGTTCCCGCCGTGTATGAGGTACTGCCTGGAGGGGCTCCTCGCGGGGAGACGGGCTAGCCACATGGAGAGGTTCGGCCTCACGTCGTTCCTCGTGAACGTGGGGATGCCCATCGACGACATGGTGCAGCTCTACACCAGCGTAACCGACTTCGACGAGAGCCTCACCCGCTACCAGATAGAGCACATCGCCGGCCTCAAGGGCCACCGCACAAAGTACACGCCTCCGACGTGCAGCACCCTCAGGACCCACGGCATCTGCCGCAACATGGACAGCATATGCGAGACCGTGAGCCACCCCCTCGGCTACTACCGGAAGAAGTTGCGGCGCCTGGAGCGGCAGAAAGAGCAGCGGGAAGCTGAACCCTCAAATACCACCACTCAAAAATAACAGAGACCGGCATGCGGGAACTCACGGAGGAGAAGAAGCGGATGCTCAAGAGCGTAGGACTCCACTACTGCAGGCACTACGACAACGTCGTACGCTTCAACGCCCCCTTATGCGGAAAATGCCGCCACAGGACCTACCCCGCGAGGTAACCTGTTTTAAAACCCCGTGGACTTATCAATAAGCATGGATGAGGACTGGGGCAGCCCCAGGTTCGTGGAGGACCAGTTCAGGCAGTGGTACGCCCGGAACAGCGACACCATACCCGCCCCCATAGACATAGCGCACAGGGAGTTCGCCTTCCTCACCTTCCACGGACGAACCATGTACCGCCACATACGGCTCCCCACCCTCGACGAGCTTCGACGATACATCAGGGCAAACGCCCCCGCACACAGCTACCACAGCAGCGGCTACTACGACGACCCCACCGCCGACATGGCCCGCAAAGGATGGAGGGGCGCGGACCTGGTCTTCGACATAGACGCCGACCACTTCGACCTCCCCTGCCAGAGGGAGCACGACAGGTGGTGGTGCAGGAACTGCGACAACCAGGGCACAGGACACCCCCCCGAGTTATGCGTGTGCGGCAAGGCCCAGTTCGAGACGGAGACATGGCTCTGCGAGCGGTGCCTCCAAGCCGCCAAACACGAGACCCAGAAGCTCCTCGACATACTCATACAGGACTTCGGCGTAGGCACCGACGAGCTGACCACCAACTTCAGCGGCAACAGGGGCTACCACGTCCACGTCCACAGCGACGGCATGATCCCCCTCGACCAGCAGGCCCGCCGCGAGATAGTGGACTATATAATGGCTACAGGGCTCGAGGCCGAGTACCAGGGCTTCAGCCAGAGGAACCGGGGGACGCGGCCCACCCTCGCCGAGGGGGGCTGGAGGGGCAGAACAGGCCGAGCCCTCTACGACTACATCCAGGAGGTCGAGCCCGAGGAGGTGAAGCCCATGAAGCTCAGCCGGAGAGCCACGAAGAGCATCATAGAGGACCGGGAGCGGGTGCTCAACACCCTCATGGAGAGGCACCCCAGCAACGTCACCAGCCTCATAGACCCCAAGAGCCTACAGACTGTTCTGGAGAAGGCCGTGAAGCTCCAGGCTTCAGAGATCGACACCGTCGTCACCACCGACATCCACCGCCTCATCAGGCTGCCCAAAACCCTCCACGGAAAGACGGGCTGGCAGGTCCAGACCATACCGTACGGCTCCCTGCCCGATTATGACCCCCTCACGAGAGCGACTGTGATAACCGGAGACCCTGTGAGCCTCGAGTTCAGGTGGGCCCCCAAAATAAAGATAAACGACGTGGAGTACGGACCATACGAGGACGAGGAGGCGGAGCTCCCCCTAGGCGCCGCCCTCTTCTTCCTATGCAAGAAAGGAGCCAGGCTGAAACGATGAGCGACAGGTACGAGAGACTCCACAGGGCATGGGAGAGGGAGAATGAGAAGCCCGGGCTCCAGAACATACCCGACGAGTTCTTCCACGAGATGCGCCGCTACTCCGAGGAGCTGAATAAGACCCCCACCGACCCCGGGACCCTCACCGGCTCCATAACCAAGAAGGAGAGAGGGTTCGTGGGTCAGATGCTGAGGGGGCTCACCGAGTCCAGGCTCCGGAAGATAGTCACCAAGGAGCTTAGAGGCGAGCCCATCGACGCTCAGGCCATGACGCCCGAGGAGCAGAGGCTCCACGCAAACCTCAGGCAACTCCTTTTAGGCTACAGGCAGGGGGTAGACATCTCCGAGCCCGAGGCGCCGCCCACCGTCCGGGTGCCCAGGCCGGCCCCGGCGCAGAGGCCCAGCGTAGCCGCTCCACGCGAGGCGCCTGAGGGTGATCTTGTGGTGGTCCGGTTCCTGAAGCCCCTGCCCGCGATCATGGGCGTGGACATGAAGGCATACGGCCCCTTCGACCCTGAGGACGTGGCCAGCATCCCTCGACAGAATGCGGTAAACCTAATAAGGAGAGGTATAGCTAAGCTGGTGGATATAGAGCCATGAAAGTACCGAGGACCATGCGGACTTACTGTCCGAAGTGCAAGACACACACAGAGTTCAGCGTCTCCATCTATAAGCCCGGGAAAAGAGCGGGCGCAAAGAAGGGCGAGCGCAGGCAGGCCGAGCGCAAGAAGGGCTACGGTGGCCAGAAGTTCCCGGAGCAGCACAACCAGGCCAAGGTCACGAAGAAGCAGTCCCTCATGCTCAAGTGCAAGGAGTGCAGCTACACGTTACAGCGTAAAGGGATGCGGCTCAAGAAGCTGGAGGTAGTATAGATTGGCTGAATGGGAGCACCTCATACCCCGCCCCACGTCACGGTTCCTACGCGTACGGTGCATAAGCTGCGAAAGCGAGCAGATATTATTCAGCCACAGCAGCACCCAGGTCCAGTGCCAGACCTGCGGAGAGGTGCTCGCGGAGCCCATGGGCGGGAAAGCCAAGATCAACGCCGCCATAATATCTGTTTTAGGGTGATTTAGATGAGTCTAGGGCGACCCGAGTGGCCCGAGGTCGGCGAACTCGTCGTGGCGACGGTGCTGCGCGTGGAGAGCTACGGCGCCTACGTCGGCCTCGACGAGTACCCCAACAAGGAGGGCCTCCTACACATCTCTGAGATAAGCAGCAGATGGGTGAGGAAGATCCGGAACCACGTGCGGCAAAACCAGAAGGTCGTCCTACAGGTACTCAGGACGGACCCGGGGAAGGGGCAGGTTGACCTCAGCCTGAGAAGGGTGAGCCGGGACGATAAACGTAAGAAGATAGAGTCCTGGAAGAAGGAGCGGAAGGCGGTGACTCTGCTCTCGCAGGCAGCCCAGCAGCTCAACACGGACACCGAGGCCCTCTTCGATAGAGAGGGGGCGAAGCTGGTGGACCACTACGGCAGCCTGTACGAGGGACTCGAGGCCGCCGCCAAGAACGGCGCGGACGCCCTCAAGGAGGCCGGCGTAGAGCCCAAGGCAGCCGAGGTGCTCAGCGAGATCGCCAAGGAAAAGATTATCATAAGGGGCGTCACGATTCAGGGCGTCCTCGAGGCGTCGACCATGTCCAGCTACGGCATACAGGAGATCAAGGACACGTTCCAGAAGGCCGAGGAGGTCGCCCAGGATAACGAAGCCACCATCAACATATCCACCCTAGGCGCCCCTAAGTACAGGATCCAGCTCACGGCGGAGGACTACAAGAAGGCCGAGTACGCGCTCGACAAGGTGGTCAAGTTCGCCGAAGAGGCTTGGGAGGCCATAGACGGCATCATCTCGTTCACGAGGGAGTAGAGCCAATGGTGTGGCTTCTGAGGCGATGCACCAGTTGCAGCCAATACACGCTCAAGGACACTTGCCCACGGTGCGGAGGCGCCGCGGAGTCGCCCCACCCAGCGAAGTTCTCCCTCGACGACAAGTACCGCAGGTACCGCATCCTCATGAAGAGGATGGCTGAGAGGAAACAGCAGTCGCGGTGACACAGACTCGTATGAAGAATATTTTTCTCTTGGAAAGGCTTTTTATCGTCCAGTTCCCGTAGTTTTTGTGATCACCATGGCAAAGACTTATGTTCGAATCTTTGGCCCACCGCTTCTTAAAGCCATCAAGGCTCTGGAGGGCGTCGCCGTAGACATGTCGAAGGTAATAGAGGTAAAGTTCAGCCACAAGTGTGTGCCTTACCCTACGAGGCTGCAGAGCGACAAGAGAGACTGGGACAGCTACCTGAAGAACCTGAAGAACACGTACACTGACTGCTACGAGCCTCAGAAGATAATCAGCGACGCCAGCTTGACCCTCGGCGAGTACGACTTCGTGTTCGAGTGGACCGAAAAGCCTTCGATGAAGAAGATCCGAGGCCTCATCGAGAACATCGACAAGGCTCTGGGTGACCTGGGTGTTCACTACTCGCTTACTACCAAATAGAAACCATTTTTTTAATCGAAGGCTGCTTCAAAACAGTTTTTTTAAAAAATAAGAAAGGGGTGGATTTACTCGTTGGCGGCTTCAAGTTCCTCAGTCGATGCCTCACTCTCTGCGAGGGCTTTTCTTTCCCGGATCTCCTCGTAGACGATGAAGGCAGGCATGATCACCCAGATGGCGATCATGACCCAGAAGAGGACGGTGTCGTAGTTCATTCTTCTTTCTCCTTCTCCTCCTTCAGTCCACCAGACAGGAAGGACATTAATCCCTTGACACCACTGCTGGATCCACGTGTTCTCGACGCAGTTCTCCAGTCAACTACGACCTCTTCGTCCACTAGCCTCCTGTAGTTTACTCCCGGGATGTATAGTAGCTTCTCGGGAATAATACCGTTTGGACGGAATATGATTACGGCTACTAGTAGTACTCCAAGAAGGATCTGCTCGAAGTAGGCGATCGGGAAGAAGAAGACCTCCTGCAGGAACCACTTGTTCACGATGATGATCCTTCGGAGGGCAGTTACCAGTGCGCAGCCGAGGAAAGTTCCGGCGTTGTTACCAGGTCCTCCAAGTATGAGCATCAGCCAGGGCCAGTAGGTCCATAGGGCACGCTGATAGTTTGCTTCCACGACGTAGCTGAAGTAGAACCCGATTAATGCACCGCTTATGGCAGTGATGCCGGAGGCGAACATGAGTATGTTCCGTCTGATCCCGGTTACGTTTTTACCTACGCTGCCCACTGTGACTTCGTTTTCGCGTATAGCCCTCATCAATCTGCCGTAGGGACTGTTCAGCATGGTTCTGAAGATGAAGAAGCTGATCAGGCCCATCAACAATGTTATGATTGCCATCACTATAGTTCGGTCTCCTGGGTACCACTTGAAAATATCCGGGATGAATAATCCAAGTGTTCCACCGCTTATCCAGGTTATATTCCTTCCAAAGATCTGTGAGGCATCGGCCATGGTAATCAGGACGATCATCAGGTAGGTTGCCCTAAGCCGAATGGCTGGTAAGCTGATTAACCATCCGATGGCGGCGCCTAGTATCAGGGATATGGCTATTGTGAAGAGAAGCATTGAGATGCCGAAAAGAGGTTTACCGGAAAGCCAGCTGTTTACAATGTTAACGTTGGCTGGACTGTTGTACACCCAATCGTAGTCGGATGTCCAAGGTAGAATCTCAACTCCAGCATTCCCAGCTAGGGTAAATATTAACCGGGTCGTTATGGCGCTTACTGTGAAGCCGCCAATGATAACCTGTACGGCACATCCCATGTTGGGTATGCCTGCGTTTCCATACTGGAAGTTGAGGGCCATGGCTACAATGACGAATAGACCAAAATACATGGCTATGTCTACGATTAGCCTGGAAGTGCCTTCGACTGCTACGCTGCTTGTAAGTAGTCCTAGTGCTATTTCTTGTATCATGTTACTGGTTCCTCCTTAAGCAATCCAAGTGATTTCAATATTGATTGTCCTGAGTCGCTGGCAACCACCCTTTCCCATACTCCTTGTAGACCACGAGGTTCTATCAATAGAATGATTACAAGGAATATCATGGGGATCAATGGCCGGTATTCACCTACCCAAGCCCCTAATATGGTTGAGCCCCAGTATGTCAACATAATCTCGGATACACCGACCGCTAAACCACCTACAACGGCTCCATACACGTTTTCGAAGCCTCCCAACAGACTGCCGGCCATGATGGGAGTAATCATCATGGCGCCGGTCGTTGGAGTGCTCATGAACCACAGGGGGATCATTGAACCCGCTAAACTAGCCATTCCTCCTGTGAGGAACCAACTGAATACTTGGACCTGGTTTATATTGATTCCGAGTACTGAAGCAAGCTCCGGGTCCTCTGCAGTCGCCCTCATCGCTATGCCGATCTTTGTCCTTGTTAGCATATAGTGCAGGATTACTACACAGGAGACTGTAAGTCCCACAGAAACTATGAAGATCCCTGGGAAGTCACCAATTTTAAAGTCAAAGTCCTTCAACATGAACAACGATGCGTAAGTATGGTACTTGGCTCTCAGCCAGAATGCGTAGATGTTGGTTGCACCCGCTAGGAAGATCTGGATCGCCAGCGTTGAAATGGTTAGTACGATTGCTCCGCCACCCAATCTTTGGAGTACCCCGATGACCAGAAAGTAGATGATTATACTGATCAAGCCTCCAATTAAGAAGGAAAAAGGGAACCCCCAGTAGGGTGAAAATCCAAGGATTTTGGCGCACGTGTAGCTTACATAGATACCTATGCCTGCGTACGTTCCGTGTGCGAAGTTGGGTATTTTCGCCGTCAGGTATGTCAACGTGAAGCCCATACTGAGTAGTGTTAACTCACTTGCATAAGTCAGAGCTGCTATCCAAATCGCTGGGATTAACATGTTTAAACCCACAACGGTTCTACCTATATGAATTAATAATACTTTTCATGAATATAGAGTACTATCGTGAAATTAGGCTAAAATAAGGGGTTTTTGCTTTGATTAATCCTAATACGGCGATATAAAGCAAGTTTATATGATATCCAATGTTTTCCTGAATAAGTACATGTAAAAAACTTATATAATGTAACGAGCGAATTTACTATCTGCGACTAACAATAAGGTGAAATTTGACTTGGAAATGAAAGGTAACACCCTAGCTATAGTACTACTTGTCGTAGGACTGGTCGTCGGAGGGGGCGTAGGATACTTCGCCGCCCCGACGCAGACGGAGACCGTAACTGAAATCGAGACAGTTGAAGTCCAGCCACTTGATGGTAAGACTATTCGGATCGGTTATATCGTCGCCGAGACGCCCGCTCTGGAGACAAGCCAACCACACATAGAACAGATGATGACACCGGATTACAACGAATATGCTTCTAAACTTGGATACGACGTAGAGTTTGAGTACTTGATCGACGACGCAACCGCCCAACAAGTGGTCCACCTGGAGAAGGTCCAGGGCTTCAAGAGCATAGACGTCAACATATTCATCGGCGGCGGCTGGTCAGCCCAAGCTGCATCAGCTCTAAGCTACTGTAACGACAACGATATGTTGATGTGGAGCGCATCATCCACCGCCCCAACGCTAATGATCCCCGACGACAATCTCCTCAGGATGTGCCCAACCGACCTGGTTCAGGCTCCCGCTATCGCAAGGATGCTTGAGAGCCATGGTATCAAAGCCTTGGTAGTTATCCAGCGTGGTGACGCGTGGGCAGACGGCATCTATAATATATTGGAGCCAATGTGGCTAGATAACGGTGGAGTGATACTTCAGAGGATCAGGTATGCGCAGGAAGTCCTAGAGTTCTCAAGCTATCTACAACTGGCTGAGGATGTTCTTTCTGAGGCTGTTGATGAGTATGGTGCGGAACATGTTGGTATTGATATAATCTCATTCACGGAGGCCACCACTATGGTCCAGCAAGCAGAGGACTTCCCAACAGTCTACAGCACTGTATGGTTCGGTAGCGACGGCACAGCTTTGACACCACAGATAGAGGACGACGCCCCTGAACAGGCAGCCCATGTTAATCTCTACAGTACACTGGCTGCACCAGCGGAATCAGATAAATATAAGGAACTAGCCGAGAGATACTATGCTCTCGTATCAATGCCTTATGGCTACTACACTGCTTGTGCGTATGACATCGGCTGGGTGCTTACAGAGACAATACTCGAGAGCCAAAGCATAGATGCAATGGTTAACCTCCCACTTCAGGAGACCACTTGCTTCAACAGCTTCGGCGCCAGCGGCTGGAACAAGATAAACGATGATGGCGACAGATACGCATCCAACTACCAGATCTGGGCCTACCAAATTGACGACACCGGCGACGGCAGTGAATACGTTGCCGGACTGTACGACATGGTCTCGGACAGCGTTACATGGTACACAGACTTAATCGGCTATGTACCACCAACAAGGTAAACACACAAAATCTAAATTCTCCTTTTTTTAAAATAATGATAAATTGCCTATTTGGCAAAATGTGAATTTAGTATTCTGGCAAAATATTTAAACAGAAACCCCACGCTATAGGATCGTTGATGCCGATATGTCGGAAGTACTGAAAATAGACAATGTATACAAGTATTTCGGTAAGTTCGCTGCTAACGATGGCGTCAGTTTCAGCCTAAAAGAGGGAGGCATCTATCTTCTGGTCGGCCCCAACGGCTGCGGCAAGTCAACACTGGTGAACTGCATCTCAGGCATATATGTGCCCGAGGAAGGACATGTCTACTATCGCGAGGCAGACATCACGAGCGAGGAAATGTACAAGATCGCCAGGAGAGGGCTCGTACGCACATTCCAGATCGCGTCCCCGTTCCTACGCCTTACGACGCTAGAGAACATGCTCGTGGCGTTACCAGAGAACGCCGGAGAGAACATAGCTCTCTCAATGTTCAAGCCAACGTGGGTCGACAGCGAGATCACCGCCGTGAGACGGGCGTCAGAGTTGCTGAAGGTTCTTGGCCTAAGACACGTATGGAACAAACCTGCGAACACCCTTAGCGGAGGAGAGCTCAAGCTACTGGAGATCGGGCGGGCGCTGATGTCAGGAGCCGAGACTATACTGCTCGACGAGCCGGTTGGTAGCATCGACCCGGTGCTCTGCCACCAGATATTTAACCACGTCCTGAGACTCCGTGATGAGCTGGGGATCACCTTCCTGGTCATCGAGCACAGGCTTGAGGTGGCCGCCCAGTACGCGGACCACGTCTTCGCCATGGACCTGGGCAAGCTGGTCACCGAGGGCACCGCCGAGGAGGTCTTCGAGGACGAGCGGGTAATTAAAGCATACTTGGGTGAGTGAGATGGGAAGCAAGTATATTATTGAGACCAAGGGCCTGAACGTGGGTTACGGGCCTATCCACGTCATCTACGACCTGGACTTCAGGGTCCCAGACGGAGAGGTAACCATCGTTGTCGGCCCCAACGGCGTCGGCAAGACCACCCTCCTGAAAGCCCTCATGGGCCTCGCCACCGTCTACAGCGGCGACATCACCTTCGAGGGCCAGAGAATCAACGAGATGCCGGCCTACGAGAGAACGAAGCGCGGCATAGGCTACATGCCCCAGGTGGGCAACATATTCAGCAACCTGACTGTCCAAGACAACCTAAAGATGGCGGCGTACACCGTAAAGGATCCCGACATGATCAAGGACAAGATGGAGTTCGTCTTCAACCTCTTCCCGGTGCTCAAGGACTTCATGCCGAGGGCGGCCGGAACCCTGAGCGGAGGCGAGCGCCAGATGCTCGCCGAGGGGATGGTGCTCATGAGGGACCCCAAGATGATGATGGTGGATGAGCCCACCGCCGGGCTGATGCCTAAGCTGGTCACCGACGTCATGAAGCAGCTCAAGGACATGGCCGACGAGACCGGTCTCCCCATCGTGCTGGTGGAGCAGCGCGCGAGGCGCGCCCTAGAATTTGGCGACTACGCGTACATGATGCGCGGCGGCAGGTTCACCTTCGAGGGCGGCGCACAGGAGCTCCTGAACCACCCGCAGCTCGAGGCCATGTACCTGGGCGCGGTCGAGGTACGCGAGCTCAAGACCATCAGGGAGTAGCCCAAACCCTTTTCTCATCTTTACATCACGCCGCTAGGTTTTAGCCCCTGATCTATATCAACGGGGGACAACCGTTTAATCGGCACACCCTCGAATCCTTCCTGATCCGTCGTGGACTCTGATGCGTCGCAAGGCCCCCAGGCCTTCTTCGAGCCGGGTGAGCTAGACGTCGCGTCCCTCATCCACGGCTTGTTCCTGAGCTACGTCCAGGTGACGGCGGGCATCGTCCCCGCCACCCGTTTCAGGTCCCTCGTGAGTCTGATGCGTGACGCCCTCTACAAGGTGACGGGAGTGCCCACCATATGGCTCATAACGATCCACAGCGTGGAGAAGACCCTCGACAAGTACTGCGGCCTCCTTGAGGCCTCGGGCGTCGCCGAGAAGGCGACGGCGGTGATGGAGGACCCCCGGTCGTTCAGGTTCAACGTCCGGGGCTGCATGTTCGGGGGGGACTGCCGGAGACTGGTCTCAGGCACGTACGTCTGCCCCTTCGCCATGTTCGCCGGGTTCCTCGCCCAGGAGAGCAGCGGAGGCAAGGTGAGCATAGAGCCGAGCGAGAAGACCATGCTGGGGTCGAGGACCCTCGTCGTGGTGGGCGGCCCGGGGCTCCAGATGCAGAAGACCAACGTATACGTCTGACCGGGGCGCCGCCCTGCACAGCTCAGCTTAAACGCAGCAACGCCCATCATATGACGCATCATGGATGAGGGTTTAATGGATGTCTCCGCGATTCGTAGGGACTTCCCCGTCCTGAGGGACTGGGTATATCTTGATAACGCGTTCGTAGGGCTCATGCCGGCGCAGGTGAGGGACGGCTACGGCGAGTACGTGGACCAGTGGTACACGTTCGACACCACGGGGGACAGGACGATCCTCCAGGAGTGGCTGGCCAAGGCGAGGCGGGTGAGGGAGATGGTCGCGGCCTTCATCCACGTCTCCGCCGAGGAGGTCGCGTTCGACATGTGCACCGGCTCGGGGCTCAACATAGTTGTGAACGGCACCGAGTGGAGGAGAGGCGACAACGTCGTCTTCCCCGAGTGGGAGCACAACCCGCTGCACACCCACACCACGGCCAAGCACGGCGTCGAGCCCCGCGTATGGCCCCCCAGAAAAGGCGTCTTCGACACCGGCGACCTGGAGAGGCTCGTGGACGACGGGACCAGGCTAGTCCAGGTCAGCCAGGTGAGCTACGTCAACGGCCAGAGGCTCGACCTGGGGGATGTGGCCGGGGTAGCCCACAGCCACGGCGCCAAGGTGCTGGTGGACGCGACTCAGGCGGTGGGCGCCCTGGACGTAGACTACAGGAGGGACGGCGTGGACTACGTGAGCTTCGCCCCCTACAAGTACCTCATGGGCCCAGCGGGGCTCAGCTTCCTCTACGTGAAGCGGGAGAACCTCAAGGAGCTGACGCCGGACAGGACCGGATGGAAGAACCAGATATGGGGCGGCGACAACCCCGAGGACCCGGTCGACCTGGGAACCGCCGAGAAGTTCGAGTACGGGACACTCCACTTTCAGGGCATGTACGCCATGGAGCGGTCCCTGGAGTACCTGAACAGGGTAGGCATCGGCGACGTGGAGAAACGGAACCTCATGCTCTCACGCTACATCTACGACCGACTATCCGGTATCGGGAAGAAGCTCTGGATGCCCGGCCCCGCGGCGTCGACGATAGTGAGCTACTTCCAGGAGGGTGCCGTGGAGCTGGCGGCGAGGCTCAAGTCGATGAAGATCAAGGTGACGGGCAGGTCGGCCCACGGCGACCACATACGGGTCTCGAACCACTTCTACAACACCAAGGAAGACGTGGACAGGCTCATGGAAAACGTCTAGAGCCCGCCACGCTTCACGTAGTCGAGGCCTATCCCGCCGATTATCACCAGGGCCCCCAGGCCGGCGGCGTAGGGTATCAGGGGCTCCGACAATTGCTTGTAGACTATGCCGGAGAGGGCCCAGACGATGACCAGGCTGTAGGCGACGTCACCCCTCGTCCACAGGTTGACCAGCGTCAGGGCTAGGGCGACGGCGATCACCAGAACCGTCCAGTACGCGGCTGCCACGCCGTAGCTCTCCCACCCAGACGAGACCAGGAACGCCACTATGTTGGCTATGGGGGCCACCGTTATCCAGCCCAGGTAGACGCTGAACGGCAGGTGATAGTATATCCGCTGATCCCTGGACGCCTGGGCCCTGCCTATGTCCAGCCGGAGGTAGATCCCTATAAGCGAAGCCAGGAGCCCGAACATGGCCACCAGGCTCAGCGCGACCTGCCTCCAGTGCCAGAGGAATATCCAGACGACGTTGAAGACGCTGCTCATCATGAAGAGCCACCCGATCTTCCTCAGAGTCTCGGCTTCCTCTCCGCCGCGCCTCAACTGGCGCACGGTGAACCCCAGGAGAAGGAGGTAGATGACGCCCCATATGGTGAAGACGTAGCCCGCGGGGACGAAGTAGTTGGGGTAGCTGTCTGACAGCTCGGCGGTGGTCACGTTGTTGAGCGGTAGGATGTTGGCCAAGGCGTTCACGACTACCACGGCCGCGAAGCTCAACGCGTTCCCCAACTGCAGGACCCTGACGTCCGTTGCTTGTTCCATGTTTATTCGTCGGGAAGGAGCCTAGATAAGGCATTTGGGCAGTAAACATGAAACGTTTGGGCATTAAACATGAAATATCTATGCAAACTTGCACGATTATTTAACAAAAACATTAAAACAGCCATCCATTCATGATAGTCAATGACCCCCGAGACACGACCCGACGGGATAACCATCCTGGACTTCGACGGCCAGTATTGCCACCTCATCGCCCGCAGGGTCCGCGAGATGAACGTCTACAGCGAGATCCTGTCCAGCGACGCGACTAGGGCTGAGGTGGAAGCCCTGGGCTCGGTGATGAACGTGAAGGGAGTCATATTCTCAGGGAGCCCCAGCAGCGTCAAGGCGGAGGACGCCCTCACCCTCGACCCCGACATACTCGCGATGGGAGTCCCGGTCCTCGGGCTATGCTACGGGCTGCAGCTCCTCGCCGACATGCACGGCGGGGAGCTGGCGAAGGCCAGGGAGTACGGCGTGACCAAAGCCTACATCGATGAACCCATGGGGGTGCTGGAGGGGCTTGACGCATGCGAGCAGGTGTGGATGAGCCACGGAGACACGGTTTTCAAGGCGCCAGATGGCTTCAGGGTCATGGCCCACACCGACAGGGCGCCGGTCGCCGCCATGAGGTACGACGAGAAACCTATCTGGGGCCTCCAGTGGCACCCCGAGGTGGTCCACACAGCGCGCGGCGCGGAGATGCTCAGGAACTATGTTTTCAAGGTCTGCGGCTGCGAGCCCAACTGGAAGCCGCGGGACAGGGTGGAGGAGGCGATCCAGGCGATCAAGGATGCCGTGGGGGACGGGAAAGCCATCATCGCCCTGAGCGGAGGCGTGGACTCCAGCGTAGCCGCCGCACTAGCGGGGAAAGCCCTAGGTGGGAACCTGATGGCCGTCCACGTCGACCAGGGCCTCATGAGGGCGAACGAGTCCGCCGAGGTGGAGGCCGCCTTCAAGGACAGGGGCCTCAACCTGGTGGTGGTGGATGCGAGGGAGAGGTTTCTCAGGAGGCTTAAAGGCGTGGTCGACCCCGAGGAGAAGCGGAAGATCATCGGGGAGGAGTTCATCAGGGTCTTCGAGGAGGAGGCCCGGGAGTTCGGGGCCGAGTACCTCATCCAGGGGACTATCTACCCCGACAGGATCGAGTCTGGGCTGACCCGGAACAGCGACACGATAAAGACCCACCACAACGTGGGTGGGTTACCCCTCCAGATGATGTTCAAGGAGGTAATCGACCCATTGGGGGACTTATACAAGGACGAGGTCAGGGGGCTGGGGGAGCGTCTGGGGCTCCCGGGGGAGCTTGTGTGGAGGCAGCCCTTCCCCGGGCCGGGCCTAGCCGTCAGGATGATCGGCCCCATCACGGATGCTAAGTTGGATGCGCTCAGGAAGGCGGACGCCATAGTCTGCGAGGAGGTGGAGGCCCACCCCTTCAGGGACAGGCTCTGGCAGTACTTCGCCGTGCTGACCAACACCAAGACCACGGGGGTGAAGGGCGACGAGCGGGCGTACGGGTGGACCATAGCCGTCAGGGTGGTCGAGAGCGTCGACGCGATGACCGCCAGCTTCAGCAAGGCGCCGTGGGAGGTCCTGGAGCGTATAAGCAACAGGATAGGCAACGAGGTACCCGGCGTCACCCGGGTCGTCTACGACATAACCCATAAACCCCCGTCCACGATAGAGTGGGAGTGATGACAGGCTTCACCTACCCGGAGGGGGGCCCGCTGGCGGACCTCCTCGTCGAGGCCACCGGCTCCACCCTCGGAGAGGCTTTCGCCAACCTGGCCCTCGGCATGTTTAACGCCATGACGCCCATCGAGGGAATAGCCGAGAAAGAGGAGTTCACCTTGGAGGCCGAGGGGATGGACATGGAGAGCCTGTTCTTCAACCTCATGGACGAGTTCATCTACCTGAACGACGTCGAGTTCCTGGTTCCGAGAAGGATCGATATACAGGTTGACATGGATGGTTTCACCGCCAAGGCTCGGTGCGTAGGCGAGAGGTTCAGCAGAGAGACCCATGAGGTGGGTATCGCCGTCAAGGCCGTCACGTACCACATGATGGAGATGGCTGAGGAGGAGAATGGCTGGCGGGTCCGTATGGTGTTCGACACCTAGAGACCGAGAAGCTCAACCAGTTCCTCGGCGGCTCTTCTGTACCCATCGTCTTTCAGCAGCCGGACGTTGGCTAGGATGTGGGCGATGGACTTGCCGACGTGGGGCTCCAGCTGCACGCCCGCGGCCCTCATCTTCCGGCGGTCCTCGAACTCCTTCTTCTGTCCAAGGTAGAGGACCCGGAGGAGCTCCCTAACGCGGGGCCT
Source organism: Candidatus Krumholzibacteriaceae bacterium (assembly GCA_035529515.1). Taxonomy (GTDB): domain Archaea; phylum Thermoproteota; class Bathyarchaeia; order TCS64; family TCS64; genus RBG-16-57-9. The sequence continues at coordinate 21,827 of DATKWN010000016.1, forward strand.
GTTTTCCTGGTCCACCTCAAGCCCGTATGCCTCGAGGCCCCTCATCAATCGGTCCATCAGGTCCTCCTGCCAGGCACGGTATTCCTCGTCTGCCACCATGGTCTCGTCAAGGTAGTAGCTCACGTGGAAGCTGTAGGCGGCCGCCCGGTAGTATGGCTGGAGCTTGTTCTGGACGACCTCGATCCTCGCCTTCACCACGAGGCCCGCGTCCTCCAGCTGCCTAATATGGTAGACGACGCTGCTATAGTTCCTGTCCAGCGCCTTAACCAGGTCGGCGGCGCTCATCTCCTTGTGGGTGACGAGATGAAGTATCTGGCGTCGCAGCTGATCCGAGAAAAGCTTCGCCATCGCCGGGTCTTTCACGACGATCACTCCTTTCGGCTCGTACTCATCCATTTTCTAAGCCTCCGCCTCGTTGACCTGTTTTATCCTGCCCCTCACCAGAGACGCTGCTACGCCTGGGATACAGAGCACGAAGAAAACCGTGAACGTGGTCTTTATGCTCGTGAGCAACTGCGGATACAGCTCAGGCGTTATCTGGGCGCCGCCAAGGTTTATCGCGAACAGGGTCATGGCGATTCCCGTGCTCAGCATCTGGCCTGTGAGCCTCATGGTCCCCACCGTCGACGACGCCACGCCGTAGTGTCTCCTGTCCACGGAGCCCATCACCGCGTTGGTGTTGGGGGACGCGAAGAGCGCCAACCCGACGCCCAGGAGGGCAAGGCTCCCGGCTATGTAGATCAGGGACGTCTCCGCTTCGAGAAAAATGAAGGGGACGATGGAGACCCCCGTCACCGTCATCCCGACCGCGGCCAGCCTGTGCGGCGCATACCTGTCGCTCAGCCTCCCCGCGACGGGAGAGACGATGGCCTGCATCACGGGTGAGGCGATCATTACCATGCCAGCCTGCTGGGCGTTCAGGGCCTTCAGGTACTGCAGGTACATGCTCAGGAGGAGAGTCATGGCGAACGTGGCGCTGAAGTTGATCAAGGCGGCTAGGTTACTGTAGCTGAACGCCTTGTTGCTCGCGAAGAGCCTCACATCCAGAACCGGGTTCTCGGCTCTTGCCTCCACGTATATGAACACCCCCAGCAATAGGAGCCCCCCTGCGATCCAGGTCCACGCGTCGGCGCCGGGCAGCAGCGACATCCCATACATCAAGACTAGAAGCATGACGCTGTACACGCCGGAGCCTGCCAGGTCGAACCTCTTGTCGCCGGGCTCCGCCCAGTCACCCCTTATCTTGGTCAGAGTCGCGGCGATCACCAGCAGCCCTACGGCGACGTTCACCAGGAAGATGCTTCTCCACCCGAAGCTTGTGGTCAGAAACCCGCCGAGGGTAGGACCCACGGAGAGCCCCACGTAGACCGCCGCGACGTTCAGGCCGAGCACCCTCCCCCTCTCATGGGGCTCATGAACCGTGACCAGGATGGCTACGCTGGTGCCGAATATCATGGCGGAGCCGAGGCCCTGCATGGCCCTGAAGGCTATGATTGTTGAGCTGGAGGGGTAGACGGCGAGGAGCCCCGAGGCGACGGTGAAGACGGCTATCCCGTACAGGAAGACCCTCTTCCTGCCGTACATGTCGGCGACCTTGCCGAAGGGGATGAGGAACATGGCGGAGGTGAGGAGGTAGGCGAGGCTGGCCCAGCTCATGGAGACGGCGCTGAGAGCGTACTCCCTGGCTATGCTGGGGAGGGCTATGTTGAAGCTGCTCCCCGAGAACGGCGTCAGGAAGCCACTCAAAGCCATCGATATCTGGACTGCCCGCTTGTCCGCCTCCAATCCCTAGAACATCCCTCTCTTGTTCCCGGGGCACTCCCAGCCGAGTTTCCTCGCGTGTGTCAAGCTTACATCCACCACAAATAACTACACAGTTGTGTAGTACTACATATTTATAAAAATGGTTGTGGGGCCGTGTTAAAAAGATTAAAGTAAGACGGTGGACTCCGTGGGGCGCGGCGTCTTAACGACGAGGACCTTGAGGTCCGAGTCAGACTCGTTGTACCAGCAGTGCACTACCCTGGCGGGGCTGTGAACCGCCGAGTCCCTTCCCACAGCCATCTTCTCGTCGCCGATCTCCACTACGCCCTCTCCCTCAAGCACGTAGAACATCACGTCCACGGGGGTGATGTGCCGCCTAAGCCTCTCGCCCTGCCTCAGCAATATATGGACCCCCAAGGCGTTCTCATGGTCGTATATCTTCTTGGTCTCCACGCCATGCGGGTTCTTCCCAGGCGCCGTGTCAGCTACACGGGTGATCTCCATCAGCTTCACCTATAGAAAAATTGATGGGTTTACCCCAGGATGGCCTTGAGGTCCTCGTCGGGCGTGGTTATGAGCATTACGTTGAAGTTCTCCACCAGCACCTTCAGCACGTTTGGCGTGACGAAGGCCGGGAGGCTCGGCCCGATCCTGATATCCTTTATGCCAAGGTAAAGCAGCGTCAGCAGAATGGCGACGGCCTTCTGCTCGTACCAGCTCAGTATCATGCTCAGGGGCAGCTCGTTGACGCCCACCCCGAAGGCGTCGGCTAGGGCCACTGCTATCTGGACAGCGCTGTACGCGTCGTTGCACTGGCCCACGTCAAGTAGACGCGGGATTCCGCCGATGTCGCCAAGCTCCTTGTCGAAGAACCTGAACTTACCGCAGGCCAGCGTCAGCACCACGGTGTCCTTGGGCGCCTTCTCAACGAACTCCGTGTAGTAGCTGCGGCCCGGCTTGGCGCCGTCGCAGCCACCCACCAGGAAGAAGTGCCTTATCTTCTTGTCCTTCACCGCGTTGACGACGGCCTCGGCTACGCCGAGAACGGCGTTGCGGGCGAAGCCCACCGTGACCTCCTTGCTAGGCGCGTCCTCCTTGAAGCCCGACATCTCCAGGGCCTTCTCGATGGCTGGGGTGAAGTCCTTGTCCTCTATGTGGGCCACGCCGGGCCAGCCGACGAGGCCGGTGGTGAATATGTTGCCCCTGTAGGATTCCAGCGGCTTCTGGATGCAGTTGGTGGTCATCACGATGGCGCCCGGGAACTGGCTGAACTCCCTCTGCTGGTTCTGCCACGCCGTACCGTAGTGGCCGTAGAAGTGCCTGTACTTCTTCAGCCCCGGGTAGCCGTGGGTGGGCAGCATCTCGCCGTGGGTGTAGACGTAGATGCCTTTTCCCTCTGTCTGCTGCAGTATCTTCTCCAGGTCCATCAGATCGTGACCGCTGACTAGGATCGCTTTGCCCTTCCTGTGGCCTAGGGGCACCTTCGTCGGCACGGGGTGTCCGTAGTGGCCTGTGTTGCCGGTGTCCAGTAGCTCCATGGCGCGGAGGTTAATCGCACCGCACTTCATCACGAGGTCGTACATCTCGGGAACAGTCTTCTTTGGATCCAAGGTGGCGGCGAGACCCTCGTGGATGAAGGCGTAGACTGCTTCGTCCTCCTGGCCCAACAGTGCCGCGTGGTCTGCGTACGCCGCCACGCCCTTTATCCCGAAGACCAGCAGCCACTTGAGGCTGTGCACATCTGAGTCGGCGTCAACGTCGGACATGATGCCGTGCATGGCGCCCTGCTTGATCATGGCGCCGAGGGTCTTCTCCGGCTTGAAGAGGGCTGCCTCGTGGTACTTCTTGGCTCCTGCCTTCTCCTTCTCTTTGAGCCTCTTCCTGAGCTCCACGGCCTTGTTTATCATGGGTGGGAACCTCTCCGGGTCGAAGTTCACGTTTGTGAGTGTGCTGAACGCCGCTTCGCAGGTGAACCTGTTTGCCTCGCCGTCGCTTATCCCGTGCCTACGGGCCTCCGCGGCGACCGCCGAGAGACCCTTCAAGGCGTAGACTAGCAGGTCCTGGAGAGTAGCTACCTCCGGGCTCTTGCCGCATACTCCGAACCTGGTGCAACCGGTTCCTCCGGCCGTCTGCTCACATTGATAACAAAACATTCTATCTCATCTCCTCTCAGGATGTCTCAGACTTGGCCTTGAGTGGGCAGTTGGCGCCGCCTTCGCAGAACTTTTCCGCGTGGAGCTCGACCGCCTTCACTATGGGGTCCAGTGTCTCATGGTTTAGACTGTAGATCCTTTGTTTACCTTCTCTTTTTACCTTAACGAATTTGCATCGCACCAGTGGCCGTAGGTTGTGGCTCACCATGCTCTGCTCCTGGTCTAGGGCGTCCACGAGCTCCGTTACACTCATGGGTCCCTCGTCGAGCTTCTCGATTATGGCTAGCCGCGTCGGGTTGGCTAAGGTGGAAAAGAAGCCGTAGCAGAGGTTTGTGAGTCCCTTCTTCACATCAGACACCTCATCTGAGAAAATTTTCATATGATTAATGTTTCATTGGAATATAAGTGTTGCGGATAAGACCAATAAAAAAGGTGTTTCCTCCTAAGTTCTAAACGGGCAGTTACCGGCGGCCTTACAGCATTTCTCCTCGTGGTTCTCAACGATACCGAGGATCGAATTTACGGTATCCTCGTTCAGCGAGACGTACTTCTCCTTGCCCCTCCGCTCGGAGAACACGAGGCTACACTGCTCAAGTAGCTTCAAGTTGTGACTCACCATACTCTGCTCCTGCCCAAGCTCCGAGGCGAGCCCTGTGACATTCATCTCCCCCTCAGAAAGCTTCTCAAGGATCGCCAGTCTAGTCGGGTTCGCCAGAGTAGAGAAGAACCCGTAACAGATATCACTCAAACCTCTTTTCATATATATTCCCCTTACACGCGGGTCGAATCGATGTATTACATTTCATAAATATAAAAGGAAAATGGTGTTAAAATTAAATGACACTATAAGAAAACTAGATGTGTAGCTTGTTCAGGCTGCCGTCGATGACCTTCAGGCCGTTCATGTAGGTCTGCAGAGCCTCCGGCACCTTCACGGTCCCGTCCTCCTGCTGGTACTGCTCTACGATGGCGATCATTGTCCGGCTCGTCGCCATGGCGGTGTTGTTCAGGGTGTGGACGAAGCCCTCGGGGGGCGCCCCCTCCTTGAGGCGGTACTTGACGTTGAGGCGGCGCGCCTGGTAGTCGGTGCAGTTGCTGTTGGAGCCGATCTCGCGGAACTCGCCGTCCGCCATCCATACCTCGGCGTCGTACTTCTTCGCCGCTATGATCCCAATGTCGCCGGTGCAGACGTTGACGACCCTGTAGTGGAGGCCCAGCCCCCGGTAGAGCTCCTCGCAGTTCCTCTGCAGCTCCTCGTGGAGCCCCCAGCTCTGCTCGGGCAGCGAGAAGATGAACTGCTCTACCTTGTGGAACTGGTGCACCCTGAAGAGGCCCCTGGTGTACTTGCCGTGGGCCCCCACCTCCCTCCTGAAGCAGGGGCTTACCCCGCACAGCCTTACGGGCAGGTCCCCCGCCAGCAGCGTCTCGTCCTGTAGCATGGCCGCCATGGCGTGCTCGCTGGTGGCTATCAGGTACAGGTCCTCGTCCTCCACCTTGTACATGACGGATTCGAAGTCGGCGAGGTCCGTGACCCCCTCGTAGGCGGCGCGCTTGATCATGTACGGGGGCACTATGAGGCTGTACCCCTTCTTGATTAGGTGGTTGATCGCGTACCGCTGGATCGCCTGGTCCAGGAGCGCCAGCTCGTTCCTGAGGTAGTAGAAGCCTGACCCGGCCGCCTTGGCGCCCCTCTCGAAGTCGCCGATTCCCAGCGTGGTGACTATCTCTGCGTGGCTCTTGGGTTCGAAACCGAACTCCGGCTTCTCGCCCCACCTCTTGACCTCGACGTTGTCGTGCTCGTCCTCGCCGTAGGGCACAGACTCGTGGAGCGTGTTGGGCAGCCGCATCAGTCCGTCGCGGAGCCGCTCCTGGCTCTCGCTCATCTGAGACTCTAGCCCGCGTAGACGGGAGGGTATCTCCGACGCCTCCTTCCTGAGGCTGGAGGCGTCGCCGCCCCCCTTCATCACCTTACCGATCTCGCTGGATATCTGGTTCCTCCTCCTGCGTAGATCGTTGACCCTCTGCGTGAGCTCCCGCCACTTCCTGTCCGTCTCTATGACGTGGTCTAGGAGCTCAAGCTTCTCGGGGTCGTGTCTCCTGGCTAGGTTTTCCCGCACTTTCTCGGGCTGTTCTCTGATGAGCTTTATATCCTGCATCCGTAGCCCACGCAACCAAGGTGTACACGTTTCCCTCTTTTAGAAGTTATGTGTTAGGCAGTGCCTACGATGGGATGGCTACGATGGTGGTCCTAGTGTTCGTGTAGGGCAGCTCGGTCCCTATCTCGTAGTTCATGTAGTTCTCCAGGCCCTTCTCAGACTCGTAGACGACGACCAGGTCATCGTCGACGCCGTAGGGGAAACCCCACATGTGGAGGGTCAGGTCGAACCTCTCCACCTTCTCTGCGAGCCTCCCCATCTCCTCGGCGAGCTCCTCACCGCTTATCCTGAACAGGTCTGGCTTCGCCTTGCCATAGGCTATGAATCCGTGCCTCAATTCGTTCCTCTCCGACGGAGCCGGTGGCCCCATCATGGTTTCTTTACCATCATCTTTATTTAATCATAATTCCGCGGCGCGGTTCATCCACTTTCACCCTACCCCGTCTCCCAAGGCGGTGCGTTCCATTTAAAACCCCGTACACGCGGTTGGAACTTAGTGACAAGCTGTGTCGACATATGAGGTAGGTGCCTTCGAGGCTCTGGAGTGGGCGTGGAACCTCCTCCGCGCCCAGAGGGTTGCGGGTGACGTCGAGGATGCCACGAGCCTCATACAGGAGATGCTCTTCACCTTGGGCAGCGGCAGCCCCGTGGACTTCCAGGAGAAGACGAGCCTGCTGAAGGGACACCGGTAGGGTTAACGACTTAAGCCGCCCCATCTATTCTCTTTGAACCGATTTGATTGAAGATGGCGGCCCATCGATGGCCGGGGGGAGGCTCTGAGTTGCAGGTCAGGCGGCTGAGCCTCGTGGAGGGCTCCAGGCGGGCTGTGGGGCTCACGGTAGTCATAGACGTGTTCAGGGCCTTCACGACGGCGGCTTACGTCATGGGGAACGGGGCGGAGCGCATCCACCCCGTGGGGAGCCTTGACGAGGCCTTCAGACTCAGGGAGCTCCACCCGGACTGGTTGCTCATGGGCGAGCGCGGAGGCAGGAAGGTGCCTAGCTTCGACTACGGGAACAGCCCCTACGAGGTGAGAGGCGTCGACTTCACTGGGCGCACGGTGGTCCAGACGACGAGCGCCGGCACCCAGGGCATCGTCAACGCCGGCGGGGCGGACGAGATACTGCTGGGCAGCTTCGTGATGGCGGACGCCATCGTCGAGTATATTAAAAGTAAGAACCCCGAGACCGTCAGCCTCGTCGCGATGGGCTGGGGCGGGCGGGTGAAGAGCCCCGAGGACGAGTCCCTCGCCGAGTACATAGAGAAGAGGCTCAACGGCCTCGAACCCGACTTCGCCTCCATGAAGCAGAGGATCAGGGAGCACCCGCAGGGCGCCAAGTTCTTCGACCCCGAGCAACCCGAGTTCGTGGAGGGCGACTTCCACTGCGCCATGGACCTCAACAGGTTTGGCTTCTGCCTCAGGGTCGTGCCCGGGGACCCGCCCAGCGTGGAGAAAGCTTGAACCGGCAGGTTCTTTTCCCGGTTTTCTCTCTGTTCAATACATGATATGAAGGTCTCAGAGATCATGGTCCGGGACCCGGTGATGGTGGACCCGGACGCCCCATGTAGACAGCTGTCAAGGCTGATGCGAAACAAGGGCATCGGCTCCGTGGTTGTTGTGAAGGACGGTTTCCCTGTCGGCGTCGTGACCGAGCGCGACCTCGTTCACACGGTCTTGGCGGAGGGCAGAGACCCCGACAAATGCGACGCCGATCAGGTCTGCACCAAGCCCGTGGTGGCCATCAGCATATACGCCGACGTCGACATGGCCGTTGACATGATGAACGAGTACGGTATCCGCCGGCTGGTGGTCGTGGACCAGAAAGACAAGGTGGTCGGAATACTCACCACAGACGACATCGCCAAGAACCTGAGAAACATGACTGAAGAGCTGGCAGTTAAATACATAATATTATCACGTAGAAAAAGATAGCATCTAGTTTTACGACACTCAAGCGACTCTCAGGCGCTCTCACCGACAGTATTTTTACATTTAAATCAAAAAAACATTAGATAGCTTCAGAGAAATAAGGCACTTTTCATTGATTTTTAAGGAAAAATGGAGGTAAATATTGAATGCGTCGGAAATTATATTCTAAATAGTGTGTAAAATGGGTTTAATGTCGTCATTGAAACACTGGAATTTATACAAATAATACAAATTTGCTAACTTTTACCTTAAAACCACTTATACCATGAATTCAAGATTTTTTTTTAAAAACACGGGATTTCTTTTTAAAAAATATTAAAATACATTAAAATATTTAGACTCGTGATAAATTGGCGTTGTTCGGCTCAAAAAAGACTTCTACTAAAAGGCGTAGATAGTAGTCCATGTCTGAAACGCTGTCCTTCGAAGCTCCAGAAAAATTGGTAAAAGCCGCGAAATTGATCTGTGAGCTTTACACATATCCGATCGAATCTTTTCTGGTTGACGCCCTGAGAAGTGAGATAGATCGTAACGCACACGACGTCTTCGATGAACTCAGTTACGCCGGCCGTAAGGATTTCTCGAAACAGGTCTTAGCGATTATAGACGACTAGTCAGGAAAGTATTCGATGTGGAAGACTAAAATCCACCCTTTTTTGGTGGAAATCGAGGATAACCGACCTGTTACTACTTCTTATATACGCAAAGTTTCTATGTCTCTTTTCAAGTTAATATGGTGTGCTTGACTAGTAACAAGTACTTTTTAGGGAGTATTCAGGTAAAATCCTATATTGGACCACATATAATAGATAGTGTTCTTGGGTGAACAAACATGGTAGAGTTCTGTGACCGCTGCGGCAGCTTCATGAAAGCCGGCGTCAAGGGCTACGAGTGCCCTAGATGCGGGTGGACGAAGTCGGTCCAGGTCATAGAGATCAAGGCTGGCCCCGCCGGCGAGGCCGAGCCGGTGTACGTGATGAGCGGGATCGAGAGCGCCATAGTCGTCCAGCGGATGTGCCCCGAGTGCGGCAACCTTGAGGCCTACCGCAACATCACGGTCGCCCTAGGGGAGCACGCCGGCGTGAGCAACGACCGGAGTGTAGAGAAGTTCAGGTGCACCAAGTGCGGGCACACCTGGGTGGTCGGGTAGCTACCTCCTGTTGATCTTCACGTTTATCGGTATGCCCTGCTCGATGCTCTTGCTGACGATGCAGAAGTCCTCGAAGAGGCCGTGGCAGCGCTCATACCGTGAGTCGTACTCTTCGCCTACCTCTGGGCTGATCTCGACGTTGATCTCGGCTATGCGCCACCTGCCCTTGTCGTTGCGCCTCATGACGCCGTCCACCTTTGTCTCGACGTCTCCCACCTCGGCCCTGGCCTTCTGGAGGCAGAACAAGAGGCTCGCCGTCAGACAGTTGCCCATGGCCGCGGCCAGCACCTTGCCGGCGTTGGGGCCGCTGTTCCCTCCCACGGGCTCGGGCTCGTCCATGTACAGCGGCCCGACGCCCTCCAGGCCGAAGTCCACCTCGAACCTGAATCCTTCCTGCCTCCTCATGGAGACCCTGAAGTTACGTTCCTCGCTCAATTAAATCCCGATAGCATGTGAAACGCGGAATATAAGGCTAAGAGTCGTCCCACTCCACAGGGACTCCTGCTGAGCAACATGAATATAATTGGGTTCCCGGTTACCGCGTCCACGAGGGAAACCATAAAGCCCAGCGGGCCCGGTTTAAAGCCATGTCAACCATGCGCCGCAAGGACAAGGAGATGAAGGAGAAGGCGGTACTGGAGGAGATACTCAGGGAGAACCATGTGGGCAGGCTGGGCACCGCCGTCGACGGCCACCCCTACGTCGTCCCCATGAACTTCGTCTACACCAACGACAGGATAATCCTCCACACCCACAGAGACGGCAAGAAGGTCAAGGACATCCAGCGGAACCCCCAGGTCTGCTTCGAGGTCGATGGCGGCGAGATCGTCGAAGGCGACGACCCCTGCAACTACAATTGGAATTACCGGAGCGTCATCGCCAACGGCACCGCCAAGCTCATCGAGGACCCCGAGATGAAGCTAAAGGCGCTGCGCCTCCTGAGCGACAAATACGCCTTCGGCAAAGGCAGAAGGCTGGACTTAGAAAAGATAAACAAATTCAAGGACCTACTGGTCATAGAGATAAAAGTCGACGAGATGACGGGGAAGAAGAACTCCGCCTAGAACCAGCTCGAACCTACCCACCCCCCAAAACGCTTATTCCATGTGACAAGGATATTGAATTTCTCAACATAACTATAGTTAATGGAAAGATAAATTCTCTTCTATAAGCGAGGATCGGTTCTGAACCTACAATAGGTGAAGACGTCTCCCGAATATTCCTTTTTACCCATTATTTTATCCCACACACACTTGGCTCGCTTTACTCGCTGCCGCGAGTCATTTCCATTCCCAATATTTTATTTGATCTTTTTTTCCATATATCAATTTCTTCTGCATATGATTATCCAAGAAGATCGTATGGAAACGAGATTTCTGTTTCTTCAATATATTTTCCAACGATATCTGGTTTAAACTCTGAGCCCTTGCGATCGTACATAACTAAAGTCTCTGCTGAGGCTTTTTTTGAGATTAAATCAAGAACATATTTCATTGCAAGACCATCTCTGAGATAATCGTCTACTATCAACAGTCTTCCCATCAAGGACTTTATTTGGTTGCGCATAGTGGGAGAAATATCCACAATACTCTTTTTTCCCCTTAGGTTAACATGCCTCAAAAATATTGGATAGAACGTTGGTATTCCTAGCTTTGATGCCAAGTAAGCTCCAATAATGGAGCCCCCTCGACCTATAGCAATTATATCATCAAATTGTTTAAATTTTATATCTTCATTCACTTTTTTCAAGATTTCACTGTATTCATTCCAGCTTACCATCTTCAAATGCGTTCACGTCAAGTTAAATATCTTTGTAATAAATAAACCGTTGGGCGAGTATTGCGGGGGGCATAATTTTATCCCCAAACCCACACACACTTTGGCTTAGATGTGGATACCTTGGGGATACCCATAGTTTCTTCAGATGCATGCAGTATAGTGCTAAGAACCGCGTCTTCGGTTCGCGCGGCTTGTTTGTGTTATCATACTTTTTGTGAAAAGCGCTTCTATCTATGCTTGCTTTCGATTTCCTTGATTGTGTCTTGCATTATCTCGTCGCAGGGTTTTACGATGAACGTTTGTGGCTCATACTTGGATTTCCATTCTTCACGGAACTTGGCAAAGGTCTCGTCTTCAACGCGCAACTTCTCGAATTTCCGCTCATCTTCGTCGCTCTTGAAAATTATTAAGAGGACTCTTCCCCCAACAGGATCACGCTGAGCGAAATACCTGTGCGATGGAGCAGACTCTCCCAGAGTGGAAACCCCATACTCCACCCATTTCATGAAGAAGTGATCGTGCTCCTCTAACTTGTTTGGGTCTTCAACAACCCAAGTCTCAACGGTTACACCCAAATCAATAGCACCAAGAAAAGTATAAGACAGCTTGATAAAAATCCATGCATGCATAATGCAATTGGTTAAAATAATTTCTAAAGCAATATTGAAATTCAGTTATTCCATGTAACCAAAAAAAATCAACTCTGATCCAAAATTTTTTTCCTCATATTACAAGTAACCTGACACAAACCCCCAGAAAAGTCCCCGATCATACCCAAAAAACGCTTATTCCACGTAACTAGGAACAAGGAACCGGGGGCTAGCCACTCCAGTGCTGGTACCACCTAGCCCAGCTCCGCTTCTGCCACTCCGGACGGTCAGTCGCGTATAGCTCAGGGTACCTGTAGTCCAACGCCTCCTCCTCCGAGACCCCCTCCTCGATGAGGCCCCTCATGATCCACCGCACCTCCTTCATCCACCTGAGCTGCCTCTCGACCTCCTCCATATCGCAGAGGGGCCCGTGGCCGGGCACGATCTTCTCCACGTCCAATCCCAGTATCCTCTGGAACGCCTCGATCCACCTGTCCGGGTCCGCCGTCGGGTCCCCAGCCCACGGGAACCGGCCAACAAAGAGGAGGTCACCGGCGAAGAGCGTCTTGTCCTCCGGCACGTATACGACGCTGCTGCAGTCCGTGTGGCCGCCCGTGTGGATGAACTCGACTCCGTCCGTCTCCCATCTCTCGGTGAAGGTCGTCGTCGGCACCACGATCCTGAGGCCCTCGAAGAGCCACCAACGCTCAGGGGCGTCCCGCCTATACGTCTCAAGCATCTTCTCGAGCTTCCCGGGGGCCCACTCGTTCTCCAGGCTCTTCTCCATCTTCTCCCAGAGCCGCCGATGGCTAACGATCTCCAGGTCCTCGAACACCATGTTACCGAAGACGTGGTCGCCGTGGACGTGGGTCAGTAGGAGGTGGCTGAGCGGCTTGTCCGTGACCCTGGTTATCGCCTCCCTGAACCTCCTGGCGCTCCCCGGGTACTGGGCGTCCACCACCAGCACACTGTCGTCGAGCCTAATGATCCCCACGTTTCCGCCGGTCTCGCCGTCCCAGTTAGCGTAAACCCTATCAGAAACCTTGCTAAGCTTCATACCAGAATCAAGGAATAGGGGGTCATACGGCATAAAAGAGTTGGCGGAGGCTACGAGACGTAGAAGTCTCCCTCGACGGAGGCGAACTGCTCCTCAACCATGGCCCTCAGACCCTCCAGCAGGTCTGGGTGGAGCTGCGCCACGTCAAGCAGGCTCAGTATGCCTATCAGCTTCATTACCCCGTCATCCCGCTCCATCACCGGCAGCTTCTTGATCCTCTGGATCAGCATGAGCTCGACGGCCTTCTCCAGCGGCTCCTCGGGGCCCACAACTATCACGGGCTCAGACATGACTTCGCACACCTGTGTCTCGGCGGGGTCCAACCCGCTGCACACTATCCTCTGAACGATATCCCTCTCCGTTATAATCCCCTTAAGGCCGTCGTCAGCCACAACAAGCAGGCTGCTTATCCCGAACTTGGTCATCCTCCTCGCGGCGTTCCTGACCGACTGCATGTAGTCGATCGTCACCACCTGCGGGGTCATCACTTCCCGGACCGTCAATACCAAACCTAATCATGGTCACCGTCGACGCAACGCCTAAAGCAATTATGGAGCGTTAATAAATGACAGAAAAGCAGTCTAGTGCCTGGTTTTCAGCACCCTCATGCCTTTCGGCAGCTTCTCGGAGGCGTACCGCAGTATGAGAGCAGGCGACTCCTCCCTCCACCGGAGCAGGTATGTCCTCACCTCCTCGGGGTGCCTCTTCGAGGCCTCCTTGAGCATCCAGCCCACGCCCTTCTGGACCATGTCGTCGCCGTCCGTCATCAGCCTGTCAGCCACCCTGAACACGTCGCCGAGCATCTCGCCTCTTCGAGCCAATGGGACCAGGCTCACGGCTGCGGCTCTCCGTCTCCACCTGTTGTCTGACCCAGTCCACTCCAGAAGCCTCTCAACCAGGCCCGGGTCCTTCTTCACCGCCTCGGCGATTATCTTTGTGCAAAGGTGGTCCGTGGTGGCCCAGTTGGTGAGGTGCTCCACCCAGCCGTCGAAGACCGGGAAGTGGCTTGGCTCAAGCTGCCTGCTGAACCTCTCGAGCATCCTGAGGGCTACGGAGCTATAGCTGAGGTTCCTGCGGCTCATCAGCTCCCCGGTGAGGCTCATCGCCCTTTCTAGGTTTCCCCTCACCTCGGGGTAATATTTCTTCGCTATGTCCTTGGACTGCTGGCTGGTCAGGCCGTGGGTCTCTATCGGCTCCCGGAAGTACCTCCTCAGCTGCGCCTCCTTCTCAGGGTCGCTGGAATCCCTGATCTCAGCCATCATCCTCTCGGCGATGTCACTCAAACGCCTCACCTATGGGGACCGTGGTCAGCTGCATGGCCGAGTTCTTCTTGGAGATAATCACGGTCTTGACCCACGCGGGGTCCTCCTCCGGGTGGTCCAGCCTGTAGTGGGCGCCTCTGCTCTCACGCCTCATCATGGCGGCCCTGACAATCATCTCCGCCGCGTCCAGCGCCATGGGGATCTCCAGGGCTGAGATCATCTGCCTCCCGGGCAGTGCCATGAGCCTCCGCGTCGAGTCCCTGAGCTCCTGTATCTTCTCGAAGGCCTCGACGAGCATCTCGCTGTCCCTTATCACCCCCGCCTTCTCCCACATGGTCTCCCTGAGCACACCCATCATGGATCTAGGCGTGTAGCCCGTCTCCCGTTTCGCGAGCCCCTCGTAGCGCCGTACATCTTCCTCGACCAGTTCCTCGACTTTCTCGTGGCTCACCTTCTCAGCGTACTCGGTCGCCCTAGCCGCGGCCCTTGCCCCGAAGACGGTCACGTCCGTGAGGGCGTTGCCGCCGTGCCTGTTGGCGCCGTGCACCCCGCCCACGACCTCGCCTGCGGCGAAGAGCCCCTCCACGTCCGTCTCGCCCCACATGTTGGCCACCACGCCCCCCATCGTGTGGTGTGTGAGGGGCGCCACCCTGAAGGGCCGCTCGTGTGCCTGCAGCCTGTTCACGAAGAACTCGTAGCTGCCCATGCCGAAGGAGTCCCCGGGCTTGCTCCTCCTGACCACCTCACGGCCGTCCACGAGGACCGCGCCTTCCACCCCGCCGCCCTTCGCTATCTCTAGCATCATCGCCCTCGAAAGGAGGTCCCGGCTCCTCGCTATATACGGCCGCTCGGTGACGTTATGCTTCTCTGGGATGTCCTCCCCGAGCACGTTCATGATCTTGCCCTCCTCGATGATCGGTCCGTCCACGAGGAGCGGCGGCGCACCGGGCTCAGCGAGGGCGAGGGGGAAGAACTGGACGAACTCCATGTCCCTCAGCCGGGCGCCGGCGTGGTAGGCGAGGCTGTACCCGTCGCCTGTGGTTCTGAGCGGGCAGTCCGTGCGCTTGTAGAGGGCGCCTGCGCCGCCCGTCGCCAGTATGACGGCTTTACTCTGGAAAACCACGGGCTGCTTCTCGTCGCCGTGATAACCGACTGCCCCGATTACCCTCCCCTCCTTCAAGAGCAGCCGCGTGACGATGGTGTTCTCGACGAACTCGACGCCAAGCTTCCTCAGATAGTCCACCATGGGCAGGGTGATACCTTGGCCCAGCTTGGTGTCCTCGTCGCCGACGCTTATTCCTCCGCGGCGCACGTTGACTACTAGCCCATACTTCTCAAGCTCGAGGACGCGTCCGCCGCCCTCCTCCGTCAGCACCTTCACGAGCTTCGGGTCGTTGACGCCCTTCCCAACATCGAGGGTCCTCTTCCTGTGCTCAGCGGCCGTCATGCCGCCCACCGCCGCTAGGTAGCCGCTGCCCGCGACAATAGTGCAGTTGTTGTAGCCGGCTGGAGCCTTGGAGACCAGTAACACGTGCGCCCCCTTCTCGTTGGCCTCTACGGCGGCCCTCAGGCCTGCGCCGCCCGTTCCTATGATGAGTATGTCCGATGTGAAACGAAGAGCCATGACGGTAGAATAGGGGGAGTAACCGTATTTGAGTTACTCCTCGGCCAGGTACACCCTCTCCAGGCAGAGCTCCTCGGCGCTCTCACGGGTCACCACCGGCTCCACCCGGAGCCCATCGTCGAGGTGGCTCAGGGTGTACTGGATGCTGGGCAGGGTCAGGTTGCCACAGAGCCCGTTCAGGAACATGCCGCAGTCCACCCCCACGTCTAGGAATGCCTCGTAGAAGGGGCACCTCCTGATGAGGAAGGTGACGCTCTCCTCGTCTCGCCTGTGCTCGGTTATCTCGGCGCCGGCGTCGGCCATGAACCTGCGGTAAACCTCGGCGCCCACGTCGAGGGCGCCCAGGCCCTCAGGTAGCGTCCTCCTCATCTCCCGGGCCACTATCGCGCCCTGCCTCTTCGCCGCCGCGTCGAGCATCCTGAGAGCCTCGTCTGTACCCTGCTCCTCGACGACCTCCATTATGTACGCGATCTGCAGCACGTAGGCACGCCTGACGCCGTCGAACATACAGCCTTACACCTGACGGCCCGGCTTTAAATCCTTTGAAAACCCCTAAATCTATCTCAGGGATACGTGTCACCATGAGAGGGCGCTCCATCGTCGAGGTGCTGGCCGTTTTCTCGTTTATTCAGCTGATCATTATATTTCTGCCGGGGGTCTTAGGCCTCGTCCGTTGGGAGCAGCGGGTGCTCGGTTGGAGCTACTTCACGGGTTTCCTGTTGGTTCTGCTGCCCACTTTGGTCATGGTTCTCCAGAAACGCGAGTTCGAGCTTTACGGCTTGACGCTGAGGAGGTGGGAGACTAGTTTGGACGTGGGGCTGAAGGGGTACCTCTACCTCGTCGCACCTCAGATGCTCCTCACGCTGCTGTCATCCGAGGGAGCCGCCTACCGTTACGTAGATGGCTCCCTCGTCCTCTCGGTTTCGATCTTTACGATGCTGTTCCTGCTCCTTAGGCGCCTCACCGGGCAGAAATATAAGCCGTTCTCCTCCACCAGGACCCGCCTGCTCGTGGCCGCCGTGCTCTTGTCGATCCCGTTGCTCGTTGGAGCGGTGTATGGGAGGCTGACGTTGAAGGTGTTCTCCACGATTCTGTGGCAGCTGGTCTTCGGCGGCTTTGGCGAGGAGCTCTTCTACCGTGGCTACGTTCAGTCCACCGTGAACGAGGAGTATGGCCGACCCTGGAGCGTCGAGGGCGTGGCCTTCGGGCCGGGCCTCCTGGTCTCCTCCGCTCTGTATGGGCTGGACAGGGCGTTGAACACGGTTCGGCCGTTGCAGGGCGTCTACAGCGTGTCGTGGAGCTGGGGGTTCTTCGCTTTCAGCGTCGGCGTCTTCTACGGCTTCCTCCGGGAGCGCACCGGCGACATAGTCGGTTCAGGGGTCGCCAACGGCCTAGTCGACTCGGTGGGGGAGGCTTTCAACAAGGTATTCGGGCGGTAGCGTGGCTGGCTATGTTGTAGGTGGTGGGTTCCTACACAGACCACGATTTAACGCTAGACCTGCTCAGCAAGAACGGTACAAGACTTGGATGCCGTAGGCACATCAGAGCAGATGCTGTCACACCTGGATAAGTTCAAGAGTATCTTCCAGGGGGTTATGAAAAAGTACAGGGTGATCTACGTTGGCTACGTGTTCAGCTTGGCCACGTTCTTTGTCACCGTTTACCTCGGTTACTTCGAGGTGCCTTGGCTGCGTGAGCTGTTCGAGACCTACTACCTTGAGCAGCTGGTGTTCGCCACCATGGTGTTCAGCGTCTTCATGCTCGTCTACTTCGTCAGGGAGCAGGAGCGGATCAGGTACGAGATGAGGCTCACGGAACAGCAGAAGATACGGGAGGGTGTCTGGATAGCGGAGCAGGAGATCAGGAACCAGATCATACTGATCAACCAGGCGACACACATCGCCGAGAAGAAGAGCGAGCTCAGCGGCGACATGATCAGGGTCATCCGGGACAACACCAAGAAGATGGAGAGGCACCTGGAGCTGCTTCAGAGGGACGACGCCGACCCCAGGGAGATACGGGCTATGCTCGTCGACGAAGACAACTCCAGCATCCAGACGTTCTAGCGATCTGCCTTTTTCAAGTCATAAAACTGTGGCAG
>DATKWN010000017.1:0-10266 GCA_035529515.1 Candidatus Krumholzibacteriaceae bacterium
CTTTTTTAGGTGATTGTGAGCGCCTTGGAGGAACCGTCTCACCGTCTCGGCTCCGGTCTCGCCTCCCGCCCACGACGCCTCGTCGGCGTCGCCCTCGCTGGGAAGATACGGGGGGTTGAAGACGATCCAGTCGAACACGCCTTCAACGTTCTCGAAGAGGTCTGACCTGATGAACTCGATCTTCTCCTCCACGCCTCCGCTCTCCGCACGTCTCTTAGCCGCCTCGACGGCGGCTGGGCTCACGTCCACGGCGACGACCCTAGAAACCTCGGGCTTCAAAGCCGCCTCGACGGCCTGTATCCCAGACCCGGTCCCCATGTCCAGTACCTCCCCGTGCACGAGCCTGCGTACATGCCTCGCCAGGAGGTAAGAGTCCTCCCCGGGCCGGTAGACGTCTTCCATCACAAGGGTTTCGTCCCACACACTGAAAAAGGGTGGCACAACCCCCCCGCACCCCTTAATACCCATGCGTCTCGTATTCAGGGCATGGAGATCACGGTGCTCGGCACGGCCTCCATAGGCGGGGTCCCCGAGTGGGACTGCACGTGCCCCAACTGCGCGGCCGCGCGGAGGGACCCGTCCCTCAGGAGAACCCGATCATCGATAGCCGTGACGGACGACGGAGACAGGTACGTCCTCATAGACGCCGGCCACGACCTCAAGACGCAGCTGGAGGTGCATGGGCTAACGCCCCGGACCGAGAGGGCGGGGAAGACCCACAGGGAGTCTAGGCTGGACTCAGTTTTCCTGACCCACGGGCACGCGGATCACACGGTGGGCGTCGCAGAGTTCTGCACCGGGAAGAGCTTCGAGCTGCCCCTGTACGGGCCTCCGGACCTCGTGGACTTCCTCTTCGGCTCAGAGGACGATCCCAACTTCTTCGGCGAGCTGGGGAGGCTGGCCAGGGACTACGTCAAGCCGGTGAAGCTGTTGGCGGGCGAGACCGTGACGAGGCTAGGCGGCATAGAGATCAAGGGCTTCGAGGTGAGGCACACCCAGGTGCTCCCCGGCGGCAGGAGGTACCCCAGCAGCACCTACGCCTACGAGATCAGCCAGGGCGGCAGAAGGGCCGTGTACGCCCCGGACATTGGGCTGCTGGACGGGAAGGTCCTCTCTTGGCTTGAGGGGGCCGACGTGTTCCTCGTGGACGCCACCTTCTGGTGGGACGACGAGCTTCAGAGGGTCAGCGGCATACCGGTCACCAGCTACCAGCTGGGCCACGTGCCTCAGGAGGAAGCGGTAAAAATACTGTCCGGGGTCGACATCGGTAGAGTGATCTACACCCACTTCAACCACACGAACCCTGTGCTGGACGATGGACCGCCTTACAGGGAGATGGTGGTGGGCGCAGGCCAGGAGAACGCCTTCGACGGCATGAAGATAAGGGTCTAGTAGGTCCTGGAGACGTAGGCGACGTACTTTCCCTCGTCGCCGCACATGACGCAGCCGCCTGTGGGCTTCTCTTCCTCGTCCCACTTGGTTCCCCTGATCTCGCCGGATACCTGGTCCTTGATGTTGAAGGCGCAGTCGGGGTCGCCGCACCAGTTGACCCTGACGATCATGCGTGACTCCATGTAGACCCTGAGCTGGTCCATGTCGTAGACGTCCACGATGAGGCTCTCGAGCTTGGCTTTGTCCTTGTCTCTGAGGTTCTCGAATATGGCGTCGAACAGCTCGTGCACTTTCTCGACTAGCTCCGACTCGAGCACGAGGGTCTTCTCGAAGGTGTCTCTGCGCACCAGGGTGGCTTTCCTGTCCTTGGCCTCCCTGGGCCCCACCTCCAGCCGCAGCGGGACGCCGTACATCTCCCACCTGTAGTACTTGTCTCCCGGGTTGAACCTTGGGTCGTCGTCCAGCAGAGCCCTGACGCCCGCGTCCGTGAGCCTGCCGTATAGCTCCTCTGCGTAGGAGGTCGCCTGCTCCTCCTTCCCCTTGAACAGGATGGGTATAATCACAACCTGCTTGGGGGCGACGGCGGGGGGCAGCACGAGGCCGTGGTCGTCGCCGTGGTGGGCTATCACGGCCGCCAGGGTGCGGCCGAAGCCCATCCCGTAGCACGTCGTCGTGGCGTAAGCCTGCTTCCCGTTCGCGTCCTCGTATGTGAGCTCGAACGCCTTGGCGAAGTTGAAGCCCAGCTGGTGCACCGTGCCTATCTGGTTGACCTTGCCGTCCGGGTTCCACGTGTCGAACGCTATGCTGTAGTCGGCTCCCGCGAACTTGTCGAAGTCAGGCCGCTTCAGCGTGATGTAGCTGAGGCCGAGCCTGTCGTAGACGCTCCGGTATATCCTGGCTGCAGCCTTGACCTCCTCCTCCGAGTCCTCGTAGCCCACGTGGGCCGTGTGGCCCTCGTTCCACAGGAACTCGCGTCCACGGTAGAGGGGGCGGGTGGCCTTTGTCTCGTACCTGTAGACGTTGCACGTCTGGTGCATCTTTATAGGCAGGTCCTGGTGGCTCCTGAGCCACAGCTTGAACATGGGGTAGATGGCCGTCTCGCTGGTCGGCCTCAGTAGGAGGCGGCGGTCCAACAGGTTCTCGCCTGCGTGGGTGATCCAGAAGACCTCGCCGCTGAAGCCTTCGATGTGGTCCTCCTCCTTCTGGAACGAGTCCTCCGGTATGACGACTGGGAACTGCATCGGCTCGTTGCCGTTGGCTTCAAGCCCTTCCTCGAGCATCGCTATGATGCGTTTAGCTACGCTGAAACCCCAGCCGGTGTAGACGGTGAACCCCTTCACGGGGTACCTGTCGTCGGCGATCTTGGCCTCCAGAAGAACGTTGTCGTACCACTCGCTGAAGCTCTCCTTGGGGATCAGCTCCTTCTTTTCAGAGGGGTTTTTCCCAGTCATCTTTAACGTCTCTTACCACCAGTGATCATCTTGGGTTTTTAAAAAGGTAGGGGAACGACGCCGTCCCTCTGCTGGTTTGGGTTGGTCTCAGCCCCCGCCACATAGCAAACCATATACATACTCTATATGTATATGATCCATGCCTGAGATAGACATCGACGACGTAGTCTGTATGGAGGAGACCCACATAACCGTGAGGGGGTACAGGAGGAGAACAACGATCCCATCATGTGTGTTCAGGTTCCTTGAGCTGGGTGACAGAGATGTGTTGAGGTGGGTGGCCACCAAAGACGGCACGGTGTTCATCACCAAGAAAATTATATAATAAAATGAAGCATTGATCCATGCATACACATGGTTCAACCATAAAAATATTCATAACACCTATTTCATTTGAAATTTACATAAGAAAAGCAACTTATTATTGGTACACACCTATAGTTTAAATTTTAATAAATTCTAAATATTAAATTTAGTAGAAGAAAATTTATCCTCATTAAACTAAATAGCTTCTAGGTAGTAAGTGGATGATACCCCCGTTAAACTTAGTATTTCGACTGTTTAATGGAGCCGTAACTATAGCGATTGCGTCTCTTCTCCTCTCCATTTTCAAGAGGACGAGTAGACGGTTCTACCTCTACTGGGGTGTCGGATACGTGTTATATGGAGTCAACATCATCATCAGAATACTTACACCGACAGAGTTAGGTGTCAGTCTTCTAGGGGTGATCGCCTTCCTGTTACTCATGTCGGGCTTCGCGATGAT
Organism: Candidatus Krumholzibacteriaceae bacterium; assembly: GCA_035529515.1. Lineage (GTDB taxonomy): Archaea > Thermoproteota > Bathyarchaeia > TCS64 > TCS64 > RBG-16-57-9. The sequence goes on from DATKWN010000017.1 coordinate 3,610, forward strand.
GGTGGCAGGTATAGGTGAGCTCGTGAATAGAACCAGAATCTTCCTCGCTTCATCCCTAAGTATAGTATTGATTCCATTGATCCAGTTCACGTTAGGTAGAGAATGGGCGCCTCTGGTGTTGATCTTAGGCTTGGCACCCCACCTTTTCATGGTGTTAAGCCTTATAGTCATTGACTGGAAGTTCGGCATAGATGTAAAACTACAACTCGCAGGGTGGTTAAACCTGTTCTTCATAAACCTTGGGTTCATCACAGAGCTCGTAGACCCGGGTTTCACGGACTTGACGTCGAGTGTGGCTAAAATAGTCATATACTTGGGAATGACTCAACCCAAATTCTCCTTCCTAGCAGACGACCTTCGGTTGTTTTTGATAGGAGGAGTCCCCAAGGAGTACGCCAATCACGTTGAAGGTAAGTTGACTATGCTTAACCAGTCAAACACAGGAAAGGGAAAAGATGTCCAATGGATCAAAGAAAGGCTCCTCAATAATTCGAAGAAAGGTATACGCACTATACTCATTACCATGTATGATCTCATTACTCCTAACGACGTATACAACAAGGACATTGTAGATGAACTATATTTCGTCAGAGTTTTACCTGGAAATCGATCCATCCTCAGGACCTTTGAAGATAGAATAATGTCGATTAACGATGACCTGAATCAGATGGACATACTGTTTTCTGACGTTATCAGCTACAGTAACGAGAGGACGATTCCATGTGAGATCATACTCTATACGCTGTCGCACCTCATCCACATCCATGGGTGGAGACGGGTTTACTCGTTCATCACGTCAAAGAATGCCGTCATAAAATCCAGCCAAGTACAGTTTACCTGTTTCTATGACTCTAGGAGCCATGAGGACAGGTCTGAGATTGTAAAATTTGAGAACCTCGCTGACAGCGTGGTCTCCGTCTAAACAGTCTATGTGCGGCTCAATAGCTCATTGAACCTTTCCTCGCGCATGCCGATCCTCTGGATGCGAGCCATTCCTTCCTTCCTGTGAAGGTACTTCTTGAAAGTATCTTTGGGAAGAAGGGTGACTTTCAAGGGTGTGTAGTTCATAAAGTCGCTGAGGTCTCTCCAGTCTTTATCAAACTCTAGAAGCCTTTTATTCACCCTGTCAAGGACTTCGTCCTCACTCATGGTTTCCGATAACTCTATGAAGATTGATAGAAACTCCCGCGACTCATGAAGCTCTCTTCTAGCCGTGAAGTCAATGAACGGTATTTTCGCGTCGTGGAGTACGGAAACCATCTCTTCCTCGTTTATGCGTGTGAAGTTATGTAGAACCAGGAGCCTGTCTGCTCTCGAATAGTACTTGAAGACCGGAACGTTGGAGTTTAACAGGTTGTCCCCCTTTGAGACGCACTCAAAGATGTCTGGCATAATGTACCTGGTAAGGTCGTTGTAGAGGGGGGTCACTATCAGCTGATACCTTTTACCAGGCTCGACGTCCATCATGCCGATAGTCTCGGGGGGCTCGGTCACCGTAACGACGTTCGGATCGATGGCCTGATCCTCGGGAAGGAACTCGTGGTATACGACCCTCCAGTCGAAGAAGAACGAGCCAGGGTGTTCCACTGAAGGCAACCCTGAGAGAAACGTCTCTGTGGACCCGAACACCGTCTTAGGGTAGTGCCCGCTCTTCTCCCTCATCTCCTCCTTCAAGGGTCCAGCTGAGATGTCCTGTGTTAGGAAGCCCTTGAGGTATATCTCGTCGTCGACCTGAGGACATATCTCGTCTAGGAACGTCGTGACGGTCATGTACGCTATGTCTATGTTATTATGATTCTTTATGAAGTAGTCAACCTTCTCCTTGAAGGTCATGTTGGAGTCCTCAGGAACTAGTTTAAGGAAGGTGGATTGGTTGCTCTTGAAGAGTGTGGTTATGTGGCCTCCTATGAATGCTCCGCCGGGGAGGTTCGCGTACACAGTGTCTCCTATATCCAGAAGAGACCTTGTGCCGTCATGGGCGCAGATGAAGAAGAGGCTGATCGCTGATCTCTTCAGGTTCTCCTTGAACCCCGTCTTAGGAAGTAGGAATACCTTGGGTCTGCTCATTGTTCCACTCGTTTGAGACCGAACGTAGTCGTCCAACGGGTAGATGAAGTCGTTCTCATGAGGGGTCCTGAAGAAGGGTAGGTAATAGTCGTAGCCTGTGAAAGGGATTTTTTCTATCCTGATGTTTTGCTCAACTCCAAGCTTCTTTCCTAAGCCGGACCTAGCTACTCTCTCGATCTTTTTCCTGATCAGAGCGTCTTCCTTGGCGCCGACGTTTCTCTCTTTAAGAAAGTCGAGCGCAAACTTCTTTATCAGAGGTTTCGCAGCACGCATCACTAACTGAGCCATGTTTTCACACTCACACCGTGACCGGTTCAGCGTTGAATACTTGGAGCCCCCTGGAGGTGATCACGTAGCGCCTCGGCTGGTCGTCGAAATCGATGCCACGCACCTTGTCGATCATCAGCGTCTTGATGAGCTTGAAGTCGATGACGTCCTTCTGAAGCCGGATCACACCGTCGGCTAGGAAGTTCTCCATGTAGAACTCGTTTTCCCTGGGCAGCCCCTCAGTTACTATCACCGCTGAGCATCCCAGCTGTTGTATCTGGTCGAACAGCTGACCTATTATGAACCTCTTCTTGCCTGACCTCTGCTCGTGGACCAGTATGCTCGTCAGGGGGTCGAGGAGGACGTGTTTGGCGTCGATCCTGTTCACCAGGTTCTCGATCTCCTTCTCGAGGGTGAACTGAAGCTTTCCCCGTATGCGCTCGTAGAGATCGACGGAGCCCTGGGACTGGGGGATCATGTACAGGTCGAGGACGTCCAGCATGTCGTCGTCTATGGCCTTCTGGAGGTCCCAGCCGAACGCCTTGGCGTACTCGATCTTCTTCTTCATCGACTCCTCAAGCGAGATGTACACGCATGGCTCGCCCCTGCTCACCGCTGACACTATGTACTGCAGCGACAGTATCGTCTTACCTGTGCCCGGGCCCCCGCTTACGAGGAGTATGCTCCCCTCCGGCATACCTCCTCCAAGCATCTCATCAAGCCCGGCTACCCCCGTCGACACCCGTATGGGCTCGTATCCAGACATTAAGACACACATCTCCTGTTACATAGTCACCTGAGGGTGAGTCGTCAATGGGAAAATCAGTGATGCATCAGTCTTCTGCTAATTCTCCCCTTCTTCTCACCCACGAGGATAACACCATCATGAACGTCTGGGGTTTATATATATTTTAGGAGTGGGGCCGCACACGGCTCCGTCCACCGGGCCGGCTGATCGGGTTATAAGCCTTAAATCCGGCCGGGAGTCATCTCCCTCCATGCCGTCGAGCATGGGGCGGAGGTATCCCGGAGACTACACGGAGGACAAGCTGAGGGAGATCGCGGACGACCTCGAGAAAGCCGTCACGGTCCCCGTGAACGTCATGATAGAAGCCGAGCACCGGGTCTACGATCTCAGCGAGATGAAGGAGATTCTGGGAGGCACCGAGAAGATCGTCTTACAGGACTGCGGCTGCAAAACAGAGTACGGTAACTGTGATTCTCCCACGAGGGTCTGTCTGAGCCTGAACATCGCGGCCGAGCAGGCTCTCGAGCTTGAAGAATACCACCCACAGGAGGTGAGTCTCGAGGAGGCCCTTGAGGCGCTGGAGATGAGCCACGAGGCGGGGCTGGTACACATGGCCTACACCATGAAGGGTGACGACAGGCCGACGGTTATCTGCAGCTGCTGCCCCTGCTGCTGCCACACGCTGGGTGGGCTGCTGCGCTTTGGGATATCCACACAGGTGCTTACATCCAGCTACGTCGCAGAGGACGACGTGGAGAGCTGCATAAACTGCGGCGTCTGCGTGGACCGATGCGTCTTCATGGCTAGAAGCATGACAAACGGGGAGATGCTGTACGATGTCTCCAACTGCTTCGGATGCGGTTTATGCGTCTCGACCTGCCCCACAGACGCCATAGGGCCGGTACCGAGGGAGGGGTAGCATAGGTCCACGCCCGGCACATGAGGCAGCATGAGATGGATGAGGAGAGCTTCAGGGCGTTCCTGATTGAACACCTGCGGAGGCGCCCCCGCATGGAGGCGAGGGACGTATACAAGCTGCTGTACCAGGGGGTGTTCGGGGTCTCTCACATCCTTGGCGAGAAGGCGTGGGAGAGGCTCAGGGAGGAGGCGGAGAGAGTAGACCTGACGGATCATCTTGACGAGCCTCTGGTTGAGCCCGTCTCGGTCGACGGGAGGTTCGTGAGGGTGAACCTGAGGCCATACATTAGGCAAGGGGGAGACCTCAGGACCCTGTACAGGGCCATGTTGGAGTCGTCTGAATATATGGGTGACCCCAAAGAGTTCGTGTCGCTTTGGGGGATGTTCAAGGAAGCCGCGGCGGAGCAAGACCTAGACTTCGACGATGAAACGATCCGTCTGTACGACAGGAGCCTCGAGGAGGCGGGTCCGGAGCCGCGTCACCACTCCGCCGCCTACCGCGAGGCGTACTACCCCGCCTACAGGGTGGTCATGCGAAGAATATTTGAGGAGTACACAGGGTTCCCGTCGTGAGGGCGTAAAAAAGGGGTGGCTAGAGGGTGATGACCTCGCCGGGCTTCATCAATATGACCTCGGTGTCGCAGCCCGCCTCGACCATCTTCTTGTACTCCGACGGGTCGGTGTCCCATATGTGCATTGGCACCGCCTTGGCGGGGTTAATCGCGATGGTCGCCTCGGCGGCCTCCGGGTTGTCCATGGTGTACGTTCCCCCGCTGGGGATGAGGAGCAGGTCTATTCCCTTCAGCTTCTTCATCTCGTCTATGAAGTCGGTGTCCCCGGCGTGGTAGACGGTCTTGCCCTCGGCCTTCACCAGGTACCCGACGCCTATCCCCTTGGGGTGGAACGGCGTCCCGGGGCTCCTGAACCGCTTGTAGTTGTATGCCTCCACCGCCTCCACCGTCACGTCCCCATAGGACGCTGACTCTCCTGGCTTCAGGCTCTTCACGGGTGAGCCTATCTTCTTGCCGCACTCGGGGGGAGCCACTATCACGGTCTTGTCGCCCTTGACCTTCTTTATCTTGTCCACCTTGCAGTGGTCGTCGTGGTGGTGGGTGCTGAGGATCAGGTCGGCCTCCTCGTCGTACTCGCCCTCGTAGGGGTCGATGTAGATGGTCGTGCCGCCTGTCTTCACCTTCCACGAGGCGTGTCCTAGCCATTTGACCTCCAAAACTTTCACCTGTAACTGTATACGTGGAGCCGTTTTTTACTATTTCTCTGCGTCCCCCATGGACTCGTATGCCTTGAGGTATGCGAGGCCGAAGACCACCCGCAGGGCTGCGGAGAAGAAGAGCCCCGTGCTCAGCCCCTCCAGGCCGCCGAAGTAGGCGTCGATGACGTAGCCGCTCACGTTGCTTCCTATGAAGCAGGCGATCCCGAACGCCGTGGTGCTGCTGGCGAGGTAGGTGGCCCTCAGGTCCCCCGGGGCGAGGTCTATGACGTACGTGGACTCGCTGCTCATCCACGCGGCCATCCCTAAACCTAGGAAGAGCTCCGCCAACGCTATGTGCCACCACTGGGTCGCCAAGGCGTAGGCGACGGGTGCCACGGCCATGGAGACTCGGCTCAGCACGATGATTGGCCTTCTCCCCATCCTGTCCATGAAGGCGCCCAGCCTCCTCTGTGTGAGGGTGCTGACCAGGCTGCTTGTAATGCTCAGGGTGCTTATCTGCCACACCTTCATGCGGAGCCTGTGGGTTATGACAAGGGGGAAGAGGGGCCAAGCGAAGCTCATCCCCATGCCGTACACAAAGTTGAGCAGGAGGTAGCGGGTGAGCCTGGGGTCCCTCATCAGCCGGTTAAGCTCGAACCTCTGGCTGGCGCCCTTGGGAGGCTTCTCCGTGGTGAATAACACGAGCACCCCGCTTAGAAGGCTGGTGGCGGCCGCCAACGCGAGCACCAGGGTGAAGCTATCGAGCGTGGTCTCGCCCTGATCCGTTATGCTCAAAGCGAAGGCTATGATCATGGCGATGAAGCTGCCCATCTGGCTTACGCTGTTGATGAACCCTATGGTTACGCCTCGGGTGCGCTCGGTGGTGTAGTCTCCCAGGAGGCTGCTCCAGGTGGGTAAGGCCATGCTGTTGAAGAAGCTGCTTAAGATAACGAGCCATATCAAAGGCTCCGGTGCGTCGAACAGTAAGAGGGCGATGATGGCCGCCGCGTTAAGGATGCGGCCGGCTGCGATGAAACGTTTCTTGCCATACCTGTCCGCTAGCCTGCCGAACACGAGCTGGAGGAGGTTGCCGCTTAGGCTCTTGGCGCCCTGGAGGAACCCCATCTGGTTCACGGTGGCGCCCGACGCGGCTACGAGGAGGTTGTTGAACCTGTTGTTGAGGCTGTCGCTGAACATCATCGTGAACCCGGTCGCCATGAGCGCCGGCGTGGTCTTCAGGGGCTCCTCTTCCCTCTCACTCATACGCGGTTCAGGGTTTACATGTGAATAATAAACGTGTAGGTATAGCCCAGCATGTGAATGGGGAAAAATTGGGACGTTATCCCCCGACAAAGAAGATATAAGTGAAACTCTTCAATACAGGTAATATTTCGGGGAGCAGAGACATGGACGAGGCTAGACCCGGGGTTCTTCTCATCGACGACGA
>DATKWN010000018.1:0-7487 GCA_035529515.1 Candidatus Krumholzibacteriaceae bacterium
ACATGATGTCATCAATGTATAGCATAACCACCATGTTTTCGTTACTTAGAATCGATACCAAATAGATATGCATAATCCCTTTATAAATAGAAAACTGCTCCTTGGTCAAGGAGGTAAAAATGAGATGACCTTCATGAGAGAGAGAAAAGCCATTAGCCCTGTGATTGCCACGGTTATCCTGGTGGCTGTCGCCATTACCGTCGCGGTAGACGTTAGCTACTGGATGGGAGGCATCAGCAGCCAGTATACACAGTTCGAGAAGGTAGAGATACAGACCGGCTACGCAACATACGACACCACCAACACCATCTGGACAGTTACTATGGCCATCAAGAACAGCGGTTCAGCTGACGCAACCATAAACATGGTCTTCATGAACGATGTTCCCTGTTTAGCGGCCAACTATCATGTAACCACTGCGAACGTCACAGCAACTCAATGGGGTGTAAGCTTCAAATCTACTGGTGTGACTCTTCAACCTGGTCAGTCCACGACTGTCTACATTTACATAGACAACCCATGCAGCGGAGTATCGGAGCTTGCGTCCCTACGCGCAGGTACCACTGTAAACGTTAAGCTGCACAGCGCGGGCGGCAGGGACTACATCAAGCTGATAAGACTGCCTTAAACCGGCGAGTCCCCCCTTCTCTTCTTTTACTTTAGGAGGATAGACCTTGGAGATACTGAACAGGTTCATTAGGAATAACAAGAAAGCTGGATCGGACGCCGAAGAGAAAGTAGTAATCTCCAAGTGCAAACCCGATTATGAAGTCATATACGAGTACTGGGTAAACGAGCCATACGCCAAGATAAAGATAGTCGCGTCGGAGGAGCTAGGCGAGGGCAACCACTATTTCGTGAACGAAGTTGAGCTCACAGAGATACAATACGACACTTATGAGAGGATAGTGAGAATACTCAGCAAGGAGTTCAAGTCTCCCGAAGGCGAGCACATCGACCCACGGGACTATGTCTTCGAGCAGGCCGAGATAATCGCCGAGAAGTACCACAGGAGCCTCGGCAAGTTCAATATCGAGGAATGGGACCAGATCTTCTACTACGTCGTCAGGGACCTCATCGGCTACGGCCCACTCCAGGCCATCTCGGAAGACCCCGAGATAGAGGACATAAGCTGCAACGGCGTAGACATGCCCATCTACGTATGGCATCGACGTTTCGAGAGCATACCAACAAACATCATGTTCACCAGCCACCAGGCGCTGAACGACTTCATAGTCAAGCTCGCGCACAAGAGCGCCAAGCACATCAGCAGCGCACAGCCGGTGCTGGACGCCATGCTGCCGGAGAAGCACAGGCTCGCCGCCACCTTCATGAAGGAGGTGTCCCTGAAGGGAAGCACCTTCTGTATAAGGAAGTTCAGGGCCGAGCCCTACAGCATAGTGGACCTGATCAAGATAGGGACCCTCAACGAGAGGATCGCCGCCTACTTCTGGTTCATCCTGGAGCATAAGAAGAGCTTCATGATAGTTGGCGGCACAGGCGCAGGGAAGACCAGCATGCTCAACGCCCTCCTCAGCCTGATGAGCCAGAACGACAAGATCGTCACCGTGGAGGAGGTGCCGGAGCTGAGCCCACCCGTATCCAACTGGACGCAGCTACACAGCAGGGAGAGCTTCAACTTCGGCGACGGCCCCAGCGGCAGCATCAACCTCTTCGACCTGATAAAGGTGAGCCTGAGGTACAGACCCGACTACGTAATCGTAGGAGAGATCAGGGGCGAGGAAGCCTATGTTCTTTTCCAGGCGCTCGCGACGGGCCACGGCGGCCTCTGTACGATGCACGCGGACAGCATAGACCGCGTCGTCAAGCGTCTGACCTCGCCGCCGATGAACGTGAGCGAGGTCTACATCCCGTTGATGAACATCGCCCTCTACATACAACGCGTCGAGCTGCCGAACAAGAAGGATGATCTAAACTTCGGGAGAAGGGTCAGAACCGTCTCCGAGATCGCGGAGTTCGACAACTACATCGAGGTGTCCCGCTGGGACCCGAGAAAGGACGTGTTCAACACCTGGTTCAAGGACAGCTTCATACTTCAGCAGATCTCGACTCAGAGCGGCATACCGATGAAGGAGATCATAGAGGAGATAGACAGGCGAGAAAGATTCATAGAGGAAATAGTTGAGAGCGGAGTCAGGAACCAGAGCGAAGTGGCGGAGAAGATACTCTCCTACTACAACAGACAGAGAAACCAGAGGACGAATGGCGAAAAGAAGAGGAAAAAAGAGGAAGTACCTGTCCCGCAGGAAGAGGAAACCGCGGATATCATCGATATGTTGAAGGATACCTCTTCATCGATGCTTGAAGATATAGTTGCTCAACCATCTTCGGAGCATGAGACCGAGTCACATGAGGTTGAAGATGAGCCAGAGGTACCAGAACCAGAGGTTCCAGAGCCAGGACTAACTGAGCCAGAGGTTCCAGAGCCAGGGCTAACAGAGCCAGAGCTCGACGATGAGCCATCCCCACTTAATGATCTAGTCAAAGAGCAAGAGACTGAACTAGACTTCGCGACCAAGGTGCTCTGGGAACTAGCCCAAGACGCTAGCCAGCTTGTGATTGACAAAAAAATGACCGAAGACGCGCCTGGAGTCGACGCGGAGGAGGTGCAGCAAGCATAAAAAACGTCAACTCGGTCGCGCTAATAAGAGACTTCTGCTACGCCTACTTCGGTTGGTTGGGAAGAATACTTTCTGAGATCTTCAAGACATCCGAACATGACTTGGAGGCGGCGTACATGAAGATCCACGCCGAGGTCTACTTCAGCATCGTGGGTTTCCTGTCCATTGTCTCATGTATGGTGCCTCTGGCTTTCCTCACCTACACCATCATGGGCTTCCTAGACGGTGGCGCCCCCTTAGCCATTCAAAGGTTCATGTACGTGCCGATCTCGGCTCTACTCCCCATAGTAATCATAGTATTCGGGATGCTGCTCCCCAAGATGTTCGCCAGCAGCAGGATGGCCAACCTCAAGATAGAGATCCCCTACGCCTCCATGTACATCAGCGTCATGGTGAGCGGCGGCCTCTCACCATTCGAGAGCTTCCTGAGGATGCGACGCATGGACCTGCTGCCAAACATGCAGGACGAGGTCTCACGGATCGAGACCATGGTCATGTCGACCGGCATCGACCCCGTCACCGCCATGGAGCAGGCGGCTAAGGCTGTGGCCCTTAAAGACTATAACGAGCTCCTGCTGGGCTACGCATCCAGCGTCAGGACCGGAGGAGACACGCTGCACTACCTGTTCAACCAGACACACGGGATGTTCAGACGCCTCACGACCACAGTGAGGGCGAAGGGAGAGAGTGCAGCCATGCTTATGGAGACGTACACCATCATCGCCATCCTAGGCGTCCTCGGCATCTTCCTCATATTCGTGGTCGGTCTCAGCCTCCCCACCGCGGGGGTAAGCATCTCCGAGTACCAGTTCTTCCTGTTTAGCTTCATAATCATGCCTTTCATATCTGTGATCTTCATCTACGCGGGGGACGCGTCTCAGTTCAACTACCCCATCTCCAACTGGAAGCCGTACTACGTTTTCGCGGCTATGGTTCCCATCGGGTTGGGCTTGGCGTCGCAGATGGTGTTGCCTGTATTCAGCCCAGGCTTCCTTGTTTTTCCCCCGCTGTTCGACTTCGTTGTGTGGCTCAGGAAGCTTCTCAACTTTGCAGAGGGCACAGAGGCAGCCCTAGGTATGACCTTGACCCTGATCTTCATGTCTATACCGGTGTACATATCGGATCATCTGACAGCTGGCCGGAGCTCAAGCCTGATGGACGGCATCACCCAGTTCCTGAGAGACCTGGTGGAGGTGCGGAAGAGCGGGCTCAGCCCAGAGAAGAGCATAGAGGCGCTCAGCGCCCGCGAATACAGGGGGTTCAGCAGGTATCTTCAGGATATCAGCACGAAGATCAACTGGGGCTACCCCCTCAGGCAGATATACCAGGAGTTCGCCACGAAGGTGAAGAACTGGATCGCCCTGGTGAACATCTACCTGCTCATAGACACGATAGAGGTCGGCGGAGGGACGGAGCAGAGCATCGAGAGCCTAGCCGAGTTCAGCGAGTCAACGAAGCAGCTAGAGGCGGAGAAGAGGGCCGTGCTCATGCCGCTGCTCATAGTGCCATACATAGGGGCGGCGCTGCTCACAGGCACAACCGTAATGTTCCTAGGCTTCTTCTCGGGCTCGAACCTAGGAGTCAGCGTACCCCAGACGATGCTGCTCAAGACCCTCCTGACGCCGTTAGCGATACACTCGTTCACCCTCGGCCTGGTCACTGGGAAGATAGTGTCGGGCAGGGTATCCGCGGGCTTCAAGCACGCGATACTTCTAAGCCTCGTATCCCTCGGAGGCATCTGGGCGGTGTCGAACCTTAACATCACAGGAGGGTTGATATAGTGTCGAGTCAGATAGAGCTCTGTCGCCGGTCATCGCCACAATCATCATATCCGCTGTGGTCCTAGCCATCGGCGGTGGATTATGGTCTTTTGCTCAGGGAGCTTCAACCGTAATTGCAGAAGACTATGTTAACGATACTCTTAGTCTGGTTGATGAGATAACTTAGCGCTTCGTCGTTGAATGGGTGTCTAATAGCAGTGACGGTGACACTCTTACCGTCTGGGTGTACAACTACGGCGGTGTCAAAGTAGTCGTGGATGTCTACGTCGATGACGGAAACAGCGGAAGCATCATGAGCACAGAGATCACCGCCGGAGACTACGCTGAAATAGATGTATCGTTCGCTGGAGACCCCCTTCAAAAGGGGGATGAGGTTTCCATCAAAGTGTATAGCAGGAGGCAGAACGGTGCATACCGCGTGTACTATATATAAACGTAGGAGAGGCGTGTCCTCAATCCTCGGCACTCTGATATTCGTAGGCATACTGTTCACGGCAGTCATACCCATGTACCTCACCATGAACCAAGCCGATGTAATCCTTGAACAAGAGAAACACGAGATCGCCATCCTGGACGAAGACAAAGAGAGAGGAGGTGTCCTTCTATGTATACCCGGACACCAATGACGACTTAGTGGTCGTCATCCAAAACAATTGCCAATGGCGGCCAAGATTGTACGCGTATGGATAAACAATACGATTCACGATACGTCAACTGAACTAGATCCTATGGAGGGCGGAGTTGAAATTGGCCCATATGACGTACCCCTAACCGTGGGAGCTACCTACAATGTTAGGATAACAACAGAGAGAGGCAACGTCTTCGACAGTAGCTCTGGAGACCTTGAATACGATGGCATAAACTGGGTTGTTGAAACCAAGCTCATCAACGTCGTCATCTCCTCTGGCGGCGTTGTTTTCAAGGTGTACCTATACAGGTGGGAAGACCCTGGCGGAGGCTCTCAATGGGTCCAAAAAGATTATGCTCAAGTATGGAAGATCGGAGGCTCAGCCTTCAAACCATTTGAAGTTTCACAATGGGGCAACGGCGAATACAGAGTAGAAGTGAAGAGAGACTCGAATGTTATCCATGACGAAGACGGGTTAATGATGGAGTGGCCAGACGGCCCTTCAACGTTATGGGTCTACGCTTAAAACCTTTTTAAACATTGTAGAGATGAATATTATAGTTATTTTACATCTAAAATGTAGAAAATATGCCTGATTATAATTGAGAAACGTTGTTTAAACGTATCTTAAAAGCAGATAATAACTTCATAATCTCTTTATTAACTGTCCTGAGGTTAGGTACAGGTCTCATGGAAAATTTGATCATCAGATTCAGGATTAACTCGGGAGCCCTACTCCAAGGTAACAGGATGCCTAGTCAATGCCCCATAAAAAACGGAACTGAGACGGTGTAAGAGCATGCAATACGGAGAAAAATTTAAGCAGACGTCAGCTGGAACAGGTATTCACAGAATCGTTTTACTCTGTTTCCTCTTCGCCTTACTGGCCTTCTCGATACCGGTTCCCGTCGTCAGGGGAGCCACTGTAACCCTGAAGAAGCCGTTTGAGCCGGTCTTCATCAACATGCCAGCCCCCAAGCCATGGGACGATGGGCAGCATGAGCTCACGATCTCGAAGCCATCTGGCAACCAGTACCCAGTTCCGGGTGAGATAAAATGCGGCTTGGAGAAGGGACAGAAGTACCACATATTCCTTGTGGGCGATTTCGTCTTCAACAAGACCCTAGCTGAGTCGTATTTAACCGATTACGACGTCGAGGTGTACGACCCATACATGCGCCTGGTCTCAAGGCACACCGAGTCAGCCGGAAAGCCAGAGCAGGTGGCCACAGGTGGACCCAAGCAGTACTTCATACCTGAGATGGACGGCTCATACACCTTCAGGATATACAACGACCCCAAAGACAGCCAAGGAAACGAGGCCGCAGTTTTCATGCTTATCAAACACATCGAGATGAACACGAAGTATGAAGTCACACTGTACGGCAAGTCCCGCGTGGGTGACTCGTATCCATTTGATTTTAACTACGCGTACGAGTTCGACACACCCAACGATGACTATCAGCTTGTGATCAAGGTCCCGGACCCTGAAGGGGAGACGGGGTACCCGGGCCTAGACATGTACGAGGCCAGGGTGTACCCGATGGCTGATCCATCTGCAGGGGTTGGCCACTACCTGCGGGGTCTCGGTGTGCCGTGGGGGCACCTTCTGTCGGGAGAGAATAACGGCTATTACGGCGGCTACAACACCTCTATCGAGGGCGCCAGCTGGATAGACTACACTGCAAGCTGCGAGTACAGCGGCCAGGACATGGTAGTTACCTTCGGGAAGCCGGTCCACAACGTGACCGAGACAGTGGTAGACGACCCGACAGTGTTCTACTACCTAGTGCTCTTGGCGGAGTACGACTATGGAACCGTCGAGTTCTACCTCAAGACGGACTACAGTCCTTTGAATGTCACCCTGCTGAACCCCGACGTCGTTGGCTACACTGGAGACGAGACAACCATCTACGTGGACGTCGATGCGCACCACAGGGTAGACAGGGTCTGGATGAACTACACGACGGACGACTGGGAGACGGAGGACACGGTTGAGCTAAGGAAGTGCGAGGAAGGATACAAGGGCAACCTACCGAAGTTCAAGCTCAACGACGTAGTAAAGTACAAGGTATCTGCCTCGGATGAAGTCGACAACAAGGGGTCGACACGAGGAGAGTTCGAGGTAAAGAACGAGGTGGACCTGAGCTTCAGCGCTTCACGTGTATCCCTGTATGGCGGCGAGTCGCTTACTATCCTGGGGGCCTCTTCGTTGTCTAACACGGACCATACCCTCAGATTCGTGAGTGGTAGCCGTTCGAAGACGGTGGCAGTGAAAATCAACACAGTCGGGGAGTTTCAGTGCACCTACACTCCAGAGTGGGTGGGCGACTACGAGGTGACTCTCGAGTACGGCGGAGACGCGGTCAACCATGCAGCGGTCTCATACACTAAAGGGTTCACGGTCGAGAAGAGGAGCCTCACGGTGTCAACACG
>DATKWN010000019.1:0-22389 GCA_035529515.1 Candidatus Krumholzibacteriaceae bacterium
CGGAAACATGAGGAGTCCCGCCAGAGGAAGGAGGCTGTTCACTATGCCAATCTGGGATGAGGTGCCGCCCAACTCGAGGATGAAGAGCGAAGCGTAGGGAAGCACCATGCGTCTGAAGAACAAGCCTAGCACCTGGCGCACCGTGAGGACAAGCATGTCACCGCTCATGAAACTGAATCTCTCACGGACGCTCTGCACCTGATAAACTCGCCGTAATGACGGATCGACCACTTATAGGGTTTAAGCTGGGTCGCGCCACAGTGGGCTGGTGCTGCAGTGGGGGCCGCCCAGCAGGTCCAGGTAGCCGCTGCTCCACTCGCGCACGGTCACCCCGTGGTCCCTGAGCGCCTGGTTGGTCCTCCTGTTCCTGTCGTAGGCGATCACGACCCCCGGCTTCACCGTCACGATGTTTGCGGCGCCGCGGCTCTGCTCCATCATGGCCTCCAGCAGGTGATCCACGTCAAACGGATCCTCGGGGACGCCGCCCACGTAGATCAACCCGTCCTTCTCCAGCTTGCCCTCCTTGATGAGGAGGTCGAGAAGGCTCGTCTCCGTCCTCAGAAGTTCGGGCCTTCCTCCGCGGTTCACATAGACCGCCGTCCTGCCGAGGCTCCTGAAGTGGTCAGGGTGGACGAGGGGCGCCAGCGACCGCCCATGGGCCTCGCTCTGCGCCCTGACGGCCTCCAGCGTCTTGAGGAGCAGCCTCTTCGGCGGGTAGTCTTTCACCAGCTCGGTGTCGTAGACGTAGGGCATGACCAGGGCCTTGCCCCTGTCAGGGTAGTTGATGGTGACGTCCAGGTGCATGTAGTCCATGGCGGGCCTGTCGGCGAGGCTGACGGCGTATACGTACCGTAGCTCGCCGTCGGTGTCTGCCTCGAAGAGCCTTTTAGCCGTCTCGAGGACCCCGGTGACCGTGGACCTCTGGCCGACGCCTATGGCGATGGTCTCCTCGTCCAGGATCTGGGTGTCACCGCCTTCGACGCATGGGGGCTCGCTGAAGACCCCCTCGGCGTCGTTGGCGTCGTACACAATCTCTATGTTCTCGCTGAGGACGGAGTCGTACTCGTAGCAGAGCTTGACCACCCGGGGCTCGTGGCGGCGGCTGTACCGCCTCATGTTGCAGATGACCGTCCCAATCTGAGTGGTGAAGCTGGTGTCACGGGTGTAGGTCCACGCGACGCGCCTGAAATCGGGGAGTACGACCTGGTCCCGCTGCCGGTCGAAGTAGGGGTTCGGGGGATGTCCCCAGAAGAGGTGGTCGACCGTCAGCTTCTCCGGGTCGGGCCTTTTGGGCATCCCGTCCCACACGTCATCGACTATCTGCTCGCGCTCCGCTGTGGTGGCGTCCTCGAGTATCTTCGTCAGCATGGATTTGACCTCGAAGACCTGGACGCCCTCGTCTCTGAGTATCTTGGGTAGCTGGAGCCACTCGTCGTGGCCGGGGTCCATCTGTGCGTGGGGGTCCCGCTCGACGTAGAGTAGGCTGGACTCCATGCCCGCGAAGGGCATCCTCCTGGTCCATAGCTGCTCGGTGGAGTCCTGGATCAGCACCGCGTGGAGCCGGCCGGACTCGGATTTGACGGTCCACATGGTATAACGGGGGCTTGGGTAGGCTAAAGTATTTATGTGCGTCGATGAGTTACTCTCGGCTCCCGGGAATAACTTGACATGTACGTTGACATTTCCCTTGTAATAAAGGGGCAAGTTTTGAGGCAAACATCAAGGAACGTAGCAAAAAAAAGAGACAACCAGGGGTAGAAGCCGGAAAAAGGCTTCCCCGGTTAGTAAAAGAATAAAACCGCTCACGGAGAGTATTCAAACAGGTTGAACCGGTACGCGAGGCTCGCACTCCTACTATTAGTGCTTACCCTGAGCGTGGGGATGCTCAGCACAGCCATAAACTTACTAGGAGACATCACGCGCCTCGAGCTGGACGAGGACAAGCCCGGGCCCGCTAACCCCATAATGGATCCCGGGGCCCTCAGTAAATCATCCGACGAGGTCGAGGTGGGGGGCGTGGAGCCCAGGACGCTCGGCCCCATCATGGAGCTGCGGCTCCCACCCAAGACGAGGTACCTCAGAAGGGTCCCCGCGGAGAACTACACCGGGGGCAGATGGTACCCCGTGACAGGCTTCACGTCCGAGCCCTACGGCGGAGACCTCATACCGGACCACACGGTGGGCGCGTCGGCCACCGTGAACAACCAGTTCTACGTGAACCCCCTCACCGTGTTCACAGGATACGTGACCGTGGCGCCGAAGACCCAGTCGGTGATATTCAACGGAAGCCTAAGGTACTATCCCGAGGCGCAGAG
Source organism: Candidatus Krumholzibacteriaceae bacterium (assembly GCA_035529515.1). Classification (GTDB taxonomy): domain Archaea; phylum Thermoproteota; class Bathyarchaeia; order TCS64; family TCS64; genus RBG-16-57-9. The sequence continues at coordinate 2,316 of DATKWN010000019.1, forward strand.
CTTCGAGTCAACCGAGGCCTTCACCGAGCCGTACTGGGTTAGCCACTCGATACACGCCTTTTCCGACGCCGCGCTGAGAGCCGCGGAGCCGGTCCCCACCGAGGCCACCCTCGACGTGCCCATGCGGATAGGGTCGCGGCTCAGGGAGCTCGCGCTGGAGGTGACAGAGGGTAAGACAAGCCCCTACGAGAAATACAAAGCCATAGAGGACTACTTGAGGGACAACTACGAGTTCAGCGAGGACTTCACCCCTCCACCGGCGGGCATAGACCCCGTGATATGGTTCCTGTTCAACGACAGGAAGGGAACCGGCGCCCACTTCAACTCCGCGCTGATACTGATGGTCAGGAGCATCGACCTCCCTGCGAGGGCAGTCATAGGGTTCATGATAGACCCATGGGCGGAGCACCAGTACGTCATGCCCCAGCAGGCCTACCTCTACGCGGAGGCAAACCTGGGCAGCATAGGATGGACCATCTTCGACGCCACCCCCAAGCACTTCGACGAGGGCGAGGTCAACATCACGAGGGAGGCGACCTTCACCAACATCACGGGGAACGACCCCGTGGCGCTCAAGGGAAAGACGTTCAACGTCTGGGGCACCGTGACTAACGTCAACGGCTCGGCGGTGAGCGGCCCACAGGTGGAGATAATACTCAAGGTAGACAAGATGGACACAAACGAGACCGGGCTCATCGTGGGCGTCGGCTTCGTGGAGGATGGCTTCTTCAACGTGACCTGCGACGCGTCACCGGAGCTCATGGTCGGGGACTACAGCCTCATAGCCCACACCCTGGAGAACAGGTGGTACCTGGAGAGCTTCAGCGACCCGCCAATAAGGTTAATGTCGGAGACCGGCGTCACCATCTCAGGCCCCAAAAAGGTCTACGCGGACAAGGACATAACGTACAAGGGTTACGTCGTGGAGACGGCCACGGGTGAGCCTCTCCCCAACGCCACTCTCCGCGTATGGTACCTGAACAAGACCTTGGACCTGGTGAGCGACGCCCGGGGCCAGATCAGTTTCCCGGCGCTGTTCCCGGAGGACGGCGAAGCCACCATCAGGATGAGGATGGAGGGCACAGACTACTACGTGGGCTCCTACACGTCCTTCGGTGTCAGCGTGATGCTGCCACCACCCTCCCCCGACAACCTACTAGCCCTGCTCTTCGGGTTCCCACAGAACATAATAATCGCGCTGAGCGGCGCCATGGGCGTAGGCGTCTACGCGGCCAGGAGAAGCAGGCGAATAAGGGAGGAGGACTTCACGGAGCCCAGGGTAGTCCTCCCGGCCGGGAGGGAGAGAATAGGGTACGAGGACGGCGCCCCCCTGGAGTACAGCAGCTACGAAGAGGGCGTGGTGAAGCTCTTCAACAGGTTCTACGTCTCCATGATGCGCATATACGGGGACATAGACGACACGATGACCCCGAGGGAGTTCGAGTACATCCTCATAGACAGGCTGCCGGTGAACGCCCACGCCGCACTGGAGGACCTCATCACCAGCTACGAGATAGCCATGTACAGCAACATGCCCATCTCGGTGGAGGACTTTAAGCGTACCAACGCGACAATAGAGTTAATCGTAGAGTTGATGAAGAATGGAAGCTGAGAACCGGAGCCGGCTGATCAGGGCCACAGCGCTTTACATGTTCGTGGCCGTCGTGCTCAGCGGCATCAGCTTCGCAACACCCTACACCGTGGGAGACTTCGGCGCCTTCCTCCCCTACTTGCCCGACTCGCTTATCAACGTGGGCATAAGCGTGGTGCTGCTGCCGCTGCTTGCGGGCATCACATTGTGGTACCTAGGTGCCCTCCTGAGCATCATCTTCGAGGGGAAGCTCAACAGGGTGATAGTGAGCGGCCTCTACGCCGGCGGGTTCGCCGCCATAATAGCCGTCTTCATGGTGCTCCAGCCCATAAGCGAGCCCAGCAAGATGGCGGGCTACCTGGTCATAGCGGCGTTCGCCCTCTTCTTCACGTACAACATCCTGTCGGCCGTCGCCGAGATAAGGGAACAGTTCTACATACGCGTCATATCGGGCTCCGCCACCATATTCATCATCGGCCAGATAGCCATACAGATGGTAAACCTCTACATGACGAACCCCGGGGTCCCAGTCTCGGGGCAGGTGCTCCTCATAAGGGACATGCTGAACTGGGGCTTCGCTGTGGCGGCCGCCATAACCATGATAGGCATATTCAGGGACTCCAGGAATCCGTACCTAGCGGAGATAGGCGGCATAGCGGCTAGCTACACCTTCGTGCTGGCCATGAGCCTCATCGGCACGCTGTACGTGAACTTCATAACCGGGAGGCTCAAGGCCGTGTCCCCGGTTGTAGAGCAGCTCTCCCCATACGTGGAGTGGACCGGCATCGTCATAGTGGGAGCCCTCATATTCACCGTCATGAGGCGGGGCATGAAGGAGAGCATGATGGCCCCCGTCGAGGTGGGGCCGTGGGTCAAGCACATCCAGGACACCAGCGCCACCAAGGGCAAGGCCCTCACGGACTTCACCGAGATACTCGACGAGTTCGTCAGGGACGGGAAGAAGGAGAGGGTGCTGGTGAAGCTCTTCATGTTCCTGGACGAGAACAGGGCGGCGGAGGCCGAGATAACGGTGACCCTGAGGGAGCTCATCAACTACGAGGACGAGAGGCCCCCGAGCTTCAGTAGGCGGGGCACCTCTGACAGGATAGAGAGAATGAACCAGGAGAGACGCCTCGAGCTGCTGGGGCGTACAGTGGAGAGAATAGAGGGGCTGGGGCTGGGCGGACTGCTCAGGCTCCCTGAGCAGCGCGTGAGTCAAGAAAGCATGATAGAGAGTTTGGAGGACTGAGAATGCAGGGAATGCACGTCGACAGAGTTAGGGCGATAAGCAACGCCATACTGGAGGGACTGGGCAAGGTCTACGTAGGCAAACGCATGGTGCTACGGAAGCTGCTGGCCGCGAGCCTGGCCAACGGCCACGTGCTCTTCGAGGACTACCCGGGCCTGGGGAAGACGCTGCTGGCCAAGCTATACGCGAGGATAACGGGGTGCCACTGGAGCAGGGTCCAGTTCACGCCGGACCTGATGCCCGCAGACATACTGGGCACCAGGGTCTGGCATATGCAGGACAGCAGGTTCGTCCTGGAGCGGGGCCCCATATTCACAAACGTGCTGCTGGCCGACGAGATCAACAGGTCGCCCCCCAAGACCCAGGCAGGCCTCCTGGAGGCCATGGAGGAGAGGCAGGTCACCATAGAGGGCGAGACCCACAAGCTGGCGCCGCCGTTCTTCGTCATCGCCACCCAGAACCCCATAGAGATGGAGGGCACGTACCCGCTGCCAGAGGCCCAGATGGACAGGTTCCTCCTGAAGCTGAAGATGGGGTATGTCGAGACCCTGGCCCAGGAGAGCCTCATCATGAAGCGCCGCATCTACTGGAAGCAGGATGACCCGTCGGAGCTCATACAGCCCGTCACCAACGAGGCAACCTTCCAGGCGATGCAGAGGTTCATCGAGGAGCGCGTATACGTCGACGACAAGATCATTGACTATATCAGCCAGATTATCAGGGAGACCAGGAGGCACCCCGTCGTGGAGGTGGGGGCAAGCCCCAGAGGCGGGCTCTCGCTCCTCAAGGTGGCCCGAGCCCACGCCGCCGTCTTGGGCCGCAGCTTCGTGACCCCGGACGACGTTAAGATGTTCGTCCACGACGCCATAGGGCACAGGGTGATGATGAAGATGGAGTACGTGCTGGAGGGGAGCTTCAGCGTAGACGCCGTCCTCAACGAGATACTCGAGCAGATAGAGGTACCGAAAGAGTTCATAGGTAAGAGATGACAACCCGGACACTGACCCAGGACACCCTAGAGCTGGTGGTTACCGCCGTCACGTTCCTAGTGCTGGGCATGTTCCTGGGGAACATGATCCTCATTACCCTAGGTCTGGCCCCCGTCATCTTCCTGACGACCGGGGTCCTCATAGGGCAGCCAAGGGTGACGTCGGTGGAGCGCGTCGGCAAGGACGTCAAGGTGAACGTAGACGACAAGGTAAGAGACAGGCTCACCGTGACCATAGAGGGGGGGCCAGGCCTCGTCACCGTTTCCGACATCCTACCCGGCAGCTTCTCCCTCGACGAGGGAACCAATTTCAAGACCCTCTGGAAGGGCCTCGCCCCGAAGACCGTCGAGTTCGAGTACATGGCGGTGTGCGCCAAGAGGGGGTACTTCGACCTCCGTGAGGTGGCATATGAGGTGCGTCACCCCCTAATGATAAGCAGCAACGTCCTGGGCACCCTCAACGCCAAGAGGGCCGTGGTAGTCCAGCCCCAACCCCTCTTCGTCAGGAAGATCAAGAACCACAAAAGCATAAGCAAGATACCCATGCCAATGGACGCCAGGTTCAGGTTCGGCATCGCCACCACCGACTTCAGGGAGATAAGGGACTACACGGCCGGCGACCACTACCGCAGCATCAACTGGAAGGCCTCGGCGAAGCTCATGAGCGCCAGGCCCGGGAGCTTCCTCGTCAACGAGTACGAGAAGGAGGGCAAGAAGCAGGTGTGGATATTCCTCGACAGCGCCGCCCACATGGCGCTGGGGACCGCCGTCAACAACACCCTGGAGTACGCGATCCGGGCTACCCTCGGGTTCACCAATTTCTACATCGACAGAGACTGCCGCGTCGGTTTCTGCGTCTACGACCACGACGCCTACCAGTGGGAGGGCACCTTCGTCAGGAAGGAGGCGCCCGAGATAGACGAGAGCGTCATGGAAGGCATAGACCAGATAGAGGACATCTCGGAGGAGGAGAGGACCAGGGAGCCCACCGTCAGGCAGAAGACCAGGAGCAGGGTGCTGTTCCCGGACGTGGGGAAGCGGCAGCAGTACAAGATCACGAGGGAGCTCCTCCACGTGGACATCAGGTACAGCAGTGAGAGCCTCAAGGAGGCTGTGCACAGCTGCCGCCGCTACATCGTGGGCACCCAGCCGCTCTTCGTCATCGTCACCATGGTGGAGCCCGAGAAGATCAAGGGCATCATAGACGGCGTCAGGCAGCTCCACAGGTACGTGGGCCGAGCCAGCACCAAGCCCGCCATAATCATCTTCAACGTGCAGGGCTACAGCATCGCCGCCCAGTCGGAGGAGGAGAAGATAGCCGCCGGGTTCCTCACGTACCACAACCAGCCCTACTACGACGCCCTTCGGGGCATGGGCTGCATATTCGTCAACTGGGACCCGGTGAGGGAGAGCTTCGCGCAGGCGCTGCAGCGCCAGAGGGTGGGGAGATGAGGGAGAACGTCATCCGGTCCGTGGAGCTGGGAGTCGCCCTGGCCGCCTGCTACATGGCGGCCGTCACCATGGTCCAGACCACCCTCTACGACAAGATAATAAACATGATCAAAGACAGCTTCATCGGGCCCCTCCTGGAGCCGTACATGCCCTACTTCAACCTCGTCGTCATGGTGCTGGCGCTCGCCCTCTGCTTCATGCTCTGGAGGAAGGGAGACATAGAGTCGTTCGGCAGGCTATTCAGCCTCAACATGCTCATGTTCTTCCCCGCCGTCCTGGACTTCAGCACCTTCAACTGGGTCGGCCTCATACTGGACCTGATGCCCAGCCCCAGGGTCACGGACCTCTGGGTCTTCAGCGTCGGCCTACTCCTACAGGTGACTTACCTCATGCTCAGGTACACCTACAGGTTCAGGGAGGACCGCGTGGAGCTTCTCAGCAGAGGCGCGCTGGAGGAGGACATCAACCAGGTCAGCCGGGGCCAGATGGGGTACCTCACCCTCATCGTCTCGGCCACCGCCGCGACGACGACCGTCATCTACGTCGTGGTGCCGTACCTCAACGAGTACTTACGGCAGCCCCTGAACTCGCTGCCTTACTTCATCCGCAGCAAGGCCCCAGTGTTCGTGGGGATAATAGTCATACTGGGGATAGCCACGAGCCTCATACTGTATCTACGCGGCTCCGAGTAGCGAGGACCTAACCCTACAAACATTTTCCAGTGCCATGGCTCCATCGACTTAAAGATCGGGGGTTACTATCCATGGAGCCTTCTAAGAGCGGATGTTATCCGGGGAACTTTGGAGGCTAATCGGGGCATGTGCGCTGTGTCTTAGAGGATGGCGCCCGGCTCGTACGCGGCTTCTTTGCCATACTTCTTGAGGAGCAGAGCGGCCTTCTCCTTGACCGCCAAGATCTGCTGGTAGGCGTTCCCGACGAAGTGGCTCTTGTCCCTCAAGACCCCGCGAAGCTCCTTGGGCGTGACGCCCACGGCCTTGAAGACAGGCTCCCCCGCCAGCAGCTCTACGAGCCTGTTCTCGGAGGCCCCCCTCTCCCTCATCCTGAGCGCCTCGGCTACGGCGTGTTTCTTGATGGCGGCGTGGGCCTCCTCCCTCCCCATGCCGTGCTTGACGGCCAGGGCGAGGATCTCGGTGGTGGCGAGGAACGGGAGGTACCTGTCCAGCTCTCTACCGATGACCGCCGGGTAGGCGCCCATCTGGTTGAGGACCGTGAGGGTGGTCTCGACGAGGCCGTCGGCGGTGTAGAACGCGTCAGGCATTATCACCCTGCGTATCGCCGAGCACGAGACGTCGCCCTCCTCCCACTGGTCGCCGGCGAGCCTCGACGCGCCGTCGGCGTACATCTTCTGGAGCTCGCTGAAGGCGCAGATGCGCTCGGTGCTCCTGGTGTTCATCTTGTGGGGCATGACGCTGCTCCCCACCTGGCCCTCGGCGAAGCCCTCCGTGACGAGCTCGTGGCCGGCCATGAGCCTGATGGACTTGGCGAAGTTCTCGCACGCGGAGGCGAGGGCCGCGAGGTGGCTCGTCGCCTTGAAGTCTAGGCTCCTCGGGTAGACTTGGCCCGTGGAGTCCATGAGATCCGTGAAGCCGAGCTCCTCTGCCACCCTCCTCTCAAGCTTGAGCGCCTTCTCGGGGGAGCCGAGGAGGTTAGCCATGTCGAACTGGGTGCCCACGGCTCCCTTGATCCCCCTGAGCGGGTAGCCGTCGATGAAGGCCTCGAACTCCTTCAGGTGTATGAGGAGCTCCTCCGCCCACATGCTGAACCTCCTGCCCAGCAGCGTGGTCTGGGCCGGCTGGTGGTGGGTTCTTCCGGTGAGCTCGACGCCGCTGTACTCCTCCGCCTTTTCTAGAAGGTGGCGGAGAACCGAGACGTACTTGCCGTGGATGAGCGTCATCGCGTCCCTGATCTGGAGCTGCTCAACGTTGTCTGTGAGGTCTCTGCTTGTGAGGCCCAAGTGTATGTACTCTGCGCCGCCCGCCGCATGGTTGTAGGCCTCTATCTTGGCCTTGATGTCGTGCTTGGTGCGTAGCTCGATCTCCTTGATGAGCTCGAGGTCTATGTCGTTCTTGGCCGCCTCATAGCTCTCGATAACGGCGTTGGGGATGTCCATGCCCAGCTTCTTCTGGGCCTTGAGTACGCTGAGCCACAGCTCACGCTCCATGAGGGTCTTCCCCTCCTCACTGAATATCCTGTTCATCTCACGGGTCGCGTACCGTTGGCTCAGAACGTTGGGGTTCAACTTCTCCGCCTCTTGTATTTGAAAAGGCTTTGAGGATAAAAGAGTGATTAGGGACTCGGGACAGCCCTGATGTTGAGGAACGTCGGCCTCTTGGAGACCTTCTCGTAGCCCTCGGGGTCTACCCTCCTGCAGTCTTCTGTGGGCTTCGCCTCGATCAACCTCTCCACCAGGAACCCGGCCTCGTGAAGGGACTCCACCATCGCCTCGATGGGCCTGTGGTAGCTGGGCATGTGGACCTCCACGCCGAAGCCTGTCCACAGCATCTCCATCCTGTGGACGCTGAAGTAGTCTTCCACCCCCTCCTTGAGAACGAAGTTGATGGCTGGGTGGCCGACGCTGAAGACGAATACGCCGTCGCTCTTCAGCACCCTCCTGAACTCCTTGAAGACCGGCACTCAGTCCTCGATGTAGTCCATGACGAGGGAGGCGAGCACTAGGTCCACCGCGTCATCCTCGAGGAAGCCTAGGGGTTTCCTCAGGTCGTGCAGCCTAACATCGGCCCTGTCTCCGAGCCTCCGCCGCGCGTGTTCAAGCATTCTGGGGCTGGCGTCGACCGCGACCACATTGGCTCCTCGCTGGACGAGCAGATCGGCGTACAGGCCGGGGCCGCATCCGGCGTCCAGCACTCGTTTACCTTTCACGTCGGGGAGGAGGGAGAGTGTGGCTGGGCGCTCCAGGTACGCGTTATGTGGCTTGGTCTCGATCATCTCGGCGTAGGCGTCAGCAAGCTTCTCGTAGGCGTCATGAGCGATGGGTTTCTTCTCCTCGTTCACGGCTCTCTCGCCGCCCACCGCACCATGTTTCTCCACAGGATGCCGTAGCCGTCCCACTCGGCGAACTCCTTTGGGCACCAGTGTGGGCCGATATCTGTGGTGAAAGCCACGGCTCTGCCTGAGCCGTACTCACCCACCACTAGAAGGGGGTCTTTGTCAACCTTAGCCAGCGTCTCTGCTCCCCTTAACGGCTCGACGAGGTTGTACCCAAGAATGTGAGGCCACCTATCGGGCAGCTCGTCGACTATCGGGTGCCTAACCTGTTTGACCGGCTGCACTCCTTCGGGCCGCTCGCACCTGTCGTCCGTGGCCATCATCTCGACGGGCAACACGTCCGCGACTGGGCTCCTCTGGTACATGGCGGCTCCGTTGATGCCTTGATAGCTCATGTAGCCTCCCGCCATGATGAGGCCGCCGCCCTGTTCCACGTACTTGGCGATGGTTCTCAGGCGGTTGGGGGTTCTCTCTCCGTGGAGCCACGTCTTGGGGTGGAGGAGGAAAGTGTCGGCGCCCACGTCGCTAAGCAGTACCGCGTCGTAGCTGAGCTCGTCTGCGTCGAAGGGGAACTCGTCGGCGGCCACGTGGGCCGGCATGTGGGTGACGTCTACACCGTGCCTATCCATGGCTTCGCTGAACCATTTGAGCCCCGTCTCGTATGTCCCGCTGACGAAGTGGTTGAAGCCCTTGTAGTGGGTGGTGACACTCACCCAGCTCTCGCCCACCAGCAGCACGTTTGTCATGGTAACTAGCACGAGGCGCATCCACTATATATTTATTCAACTGTATTCTCTACGCTAGTGGTTGGTGAGCTGGGGGGCGGCTTTCGGGCCACTGGTCTGAGGAAACTCCATCCACCACGTAGGGCTGCGACGCCGTGAGGCGTAAGGGGAGACCCTTGGCAACGGACAGAAACGATACCTCCCGTGGCATGCGATGACTCCTTGGAGGATGAGGTCGCCACGGGCCTGGGTGAGACGACTGACCCGCAGGGTGCAAGGGCAAATAGGCGCCGAATCCCTCCTACAGGGGGCGCGGGTAGCCCGCATAGCTGAATGCCGCCGAAGGACAGAAGATGGGTTACACCCAGCACACCACACCACTTTTACAACAGTAAGGTAAAATGGAGTGTTTATCCACTCTTTACTTGATGGATGCCCTTGAGTACTGGATGAATGAGTTCTCAGGAAAAGCGGATTAGACCATATAGCAAAGACTTGAGGCGCATGCATGCATAACGTCCAAATAAAACATCAGCTCTACATATTAAATCATGAAAATATTCGTGATCTAAAAATGTCTATTGTTAAGAAAAGAACGATTCTGGTTCTCGCTAGTTTTATACTTCTAGAATTATTAGCGGGAATAGAGTGGGGTATTCACAGGGGATTATCTTCACTTTTCGCAAAACAAGTACTGTTAATCACATCATTTACACAGATAGGATACATTGTCTCAATCTTCGGCTTATCCAAAGCTACAACCAACCTGATATTCGGAGTTATATCAGATAAAATTGGTAGAAAACCCGTCATCATCATAGGAATAATCCTGACAGGGTTAGGAGGCGCATTGATCGCCGCTGCCTCAAATTACGCACATATGCTTATCGGAACAGCGTTAATAGGTGTAGGAGGGGGAGCTACATTCGTCGGTATAATGGTCTCAATAACTGAAACTCTACCCCTTCAAATCGGACTAGCCATGGGATTGTTTGAGCTAGCTGCATATGGAGGGTCCTCCATCGGCACCTATTTTGGTGGAAACCTTGCACTAGAAAGAGGATTAAGATACCCGTTTTTCATTTTTATACTAATATCAGCCTTTGGAGCAGTTTCATCCTTCTTTATACTGCCAGAAACTAAAATAAAGGCCAATGATGGAAAGACGCCTCGAAAATCGCTGAGCAACTACCTCCCATATTTTAGAAAAATCATGCCACTTTCTCTCGCAGGTTTTAGCAGCAAGATAATGGATAGTCTAATGATATCCTTTCTTCCACTCTATCTACTTGAACGTCAAATAAGTCTTGAAGGAGTCACTGTAATTTTATCTGCATTCACATTATCTTGGGCTCTCTTACAACCTTTAACAGGACATTTATCAGATAAATATGGACGAAAAATGATAACAGTAATCGGACTTTCCGGCTCTTCAATGACTATTATCGCTTTGACTTTAACGTCTAATTATCTATACTTAGTGTTTTTAGCACTGTTTCTAGGATTTGAGGCTGCTCTTTTCTACACGCCACTTGTAGCTATGGTCAGTGATATAGCTCCACCTGAAGTAGAAGGGACATTGATTGGAAGTTATCGTTTCTTCAGAGACATGGGTTATTTTATTGGTCCTGTCATTCTAGGGAAAATTGCTGATATGTACAAGCTTGATTATTCGATCTACTTGACTTCAGTAATTCTCCTGGTGGCAGTTATAGTTTTAACATTTAAATTAAAAGAGACCAACCAACAAAATACTTAGATTAATCAAATACATGGAACTGGATGCGCGCCAAATGATGCATTTATTTGTTAATCCCGATAAAGATTATAGCCTTTCTGCTTACTGTTTGAAGAATGCGTGATTTATGGAACTGAAGATGAGTTGAATGCTTTTACATGCATTTACGGTTACTTTCATTAATCAATTCCAAACATAATGGAATATGATGGTATCCTCTTACGTCTGTCCTCAATGCAAGATGGTTTACTCACATGAAGAATACCTCAAGGACAGGTTCTGTCCAAAATGTGGAACATTTCTGAAGATACATCAAAAGCCTCGCGGTAAGAAATATTGGTTATTCCAAGCCAATCCTTATACTTATCGGATATATGACTGGTGGAAAAACCATCCAAACCACGAGGATATCTTATGGTCCATCCGTCAATACTCGAAAGAAGTTAGGAAAGGAGATCTTGGAGGTATATGGCTATCAGGTCAAAACGCAGGAATTTATGCAATAGTTGAATTAGCATCAAACCCTAGAACAATAGAAAGAACAGCAGAAGAAAAAGAATACTGGGTAGATAGAAAGGAATTATTGAAACCAAGTAAACGTGCACCCTTGAAATATATAAAAAGATTATTTGATTCACCTATTAGTAGAAAATACTGTCTTGAAGACGAGGTTCTCTCAGATATGAATATATTAAAGCAGGCCCAAGGAACTGTCTTTAGATTAAGGAAAAAGCATTGGGACCGAATAAACGAAATTACTAGCCATTCAGAAAGATACTCTCGAGTATGAATATGTTTTTAATGCATGCATGTTTAAAATTGATCCAATATAATCTGGAATATCAATGAAAATCGGAAAGACGTTTTCGCTTATTTCATCGTTATGAGAACATGAATAGATTAATCCAGTTCAGATCTTTAATTTATTTACTTACTGTTTGAAAACTACATGATTTTTAGAACTGAAGATGGGTTACACCCAGGGCACCAACCCATCTTTCAAAAATAGTTGTCCAAGTAGACGGATTTGAATAATTTATACATCAGGATGATAAAAACTCATTTAACAATGAACCAACCATAACAGATTCCTTTGTAAGGATATCCTATCTATTTAGGTTCTCAATCATCTGAATAGAACCTATTGTACATGGTTTGAATCAATAGACCAACTATTACCCAAAAGAATACAGAAACAGGTACATACACTTGGGGGATCCTCAAAATCCAGGGAATCGAAAAATGAGCCTGAGGTGAAGATGGGTCTCCGAAGAACAGGATCGAGACCTCATATATTTTATCACCGAGAATCATCCCCGGCACATTTAATAGAAATAGATTGTCGCTGACATGCCACCACCACATGCTGATGAGACCTACAATAAATCCGTATAATGTGAAACCTAGAACAAACTTTGATCTCAACGGTAAATCAATCCTAAATATCTCGACTATAAAATTCTTTCACTACAATATACCCATTATGTCAGGATCGATAAATGTTTTGAAAATCCATCGTAGCAACATCGTAGGCGGTATCGTCAACAATAATCAATATTTTTGTGCACATCGTGAGTCTACCGATCCACTGATAGACTTCTACAGGCCTATACCCGACGCTAATCGAGGCTAATAATATCAGAATGAATATCGGGTTAGGTCTCATATATAAAACAGTGTTTCATACGTTTAATCAGCATAAATCAAGATGTTCTGATTCAAACGTATTGAGTATGAGATAAGTAGTGATAAGGTTAGACTAAAGAGATGGGGTGCACCCAGCACACCAACCACTTAGGCACCAAAGGTGATTTGGTCGGGCTGCTGTTGTGAAAGCCAAAAATCCTAAAAAAGTTTTGAAGAAATTCGTATTAGCAACGAAGAAATAAAAAAACAGTCTATATTTTGGCAGCTTTCTTGAGAGCCTCTATTGCTGGCATTGGTTTTCCTGAAAGAAATCTGATCAAAGAACCCCCACCCAAACTGATGTGGGTGAACTTGGTTCTATCAATATTATATTTGTCCACAGCGTTGAGTGTGTGTCCCCCTCCGATTAGCGATATCGCGTGAGACTCACCGACCGCTTCAAGTATCTTCTTTGTCCCTACCCCGAATCCCGGTTCTTCATATTTCCCGACTGGCCCCTTGACTCCGACCGTGATGGATTCTCTTATGATTTTACTGTATTTTTCTATCGTCTCGCCTCCGATGTCCAAAGCATCGTGGTCAGTAGGCAAGTTCTCTATCGGAACATCCTTCCTAGTTCCGTTGAAGTCTATTGCCAGATCAACCGGCGTCTCGATTTTGTCCTCGTATTTTTTGATTAATTCTTCAGCTTGTGGTAGAAACTCTAGGTAATTTTTCTTTTTCATGTAATCCTCCGATGCTCCCAATTTGTAGCCTTTTGCCATGAGGAAAAGCTGACCGACAATACCACCAGATAAAACAGTTTCCACCGTACCCTCCTTCATTATATGACCCACAACATCCAAGGGGTCTTTTAGTTTAACTCCCCCGACGACAAAGGTATCATGCTTTGACATCTTCATGGTGGAGAATATGCCCTCCAGATTCCTAACCTCATCAGCCATGTTCCTCCCAGCATATGAAGGGAGCAGCGGTGTGAAGCCAACCACAGAAGCCTGCGACCTGTGGGCGACTGAGAACGCGTCGTTCACAAAAATATCGGCAAGAGGCGAGAGGTTTCTAACTATTTCACTTTCCGTGTGTTCCTCTGGGCTTTTCTCGATAGTCTCGTCTTCCAGAAATCTTACGTTGTCTAAAAGCAGTATCTGACCTGAACCCAAGGACTTTATTTTCTTCTTCGCCTTTTCGCCGACGACATCATCAACAAAGTTGATTTCTTTTCCCACGTGTCGCTCCAACAGTTTTGCATGTTGATCCAAGTGTATGAAATCCGGGTCGCCTGCTCTCCCTTGGTGTGTCAACAGGACAAGCTTTGCTCCCTTATCAGATAGTTCCTTTACTGTCTTTGCATGCTCCCTCAGTCTGTCGGAGTCGCTTATTTCCCCTGTCTTTTCGTCGTAAGGTACATTGATGTCTATTCTAAGTAACACTGTCTTGTTTTTGACGTCGACGTCGTCCAAAGTCAAAAACTCTGGCATGGGGACCACTTATTTAACGAGGTATTTGAATAAATCCACCAATCTATTTGAGTACCCCCACTCGTTGTCGTACCATCCGAAGACTTTGACCATGTTGCTCTTGTCGCCGATTACCATTGTGCTGAGTCCGTCCAAGATGCATGAGTGTGGGTTGCCTACGATGTCATTCGAGACTATCTCGTCCTCTGTGTACTGTAGTATGCCCTTCAGCTCTGCATCGGCCGCCGCCTTGAACGCGCTGTTGACGTCGTCCCTCGTGACTTCTTTCTCCAACTCGGCGACCAAGTCCGTGATCGAGCCGCATGGAACGGGCACACGCAGAGCGACACCGGTCAGCCTTCCATTGAGTTCAGGTAATACCTCACCTATTGCCTGGGCAGCGCCTGTTGATGTAGGTATAATCGATACATTAGCCGCTCTCCCGCGTCGCCAGTCTTTGTGAGGCAAGTCGAGTAACTGTTGATCATTTGTATAGGCATGAACAGTGGTCATGAAGCCTCTCTTCAATCCGAACTTGTCGTTCAGAACTTTAACCATCGGAGACAGGCAGTTCGTGGTGCACGACGCCATTGAGATTATATTGTGCTTTTCTTTGTTGTACAATCTCTCATTCGCACCGAGAACAATCGTAATGTCTGGGTTTTTCGCCGGCGCGGATATCACAACCTTTTTTGCCCCCGCCTTCAGATGTTTCTCCGCGTCTCCCCTAGTTCTGAATCTGCCTGTGGACTCAAGAACCAACTCGACTCCAAGATCCTTCCATGGCAACTTTTCTGGATTCGGTTCGGAGACGACCTTTATCTCCTTTCCGTCAACAACTATGGCGTCATCCTTTGCCTCAACTTTACAGTCTAACACACCATGAACAGAATCGTATTTGAGAAGATACGCCAGATTCTTGGTATCAGTCAAATCATTGACAGCAACAACTTCAAATTTATCATTGAACTCGCTGTCTTTTAGTGCAGATCTGAAGAATATTCTGCCTATTCTTCCAAAGCCGTTTATCCCTACTTTAATTGACATAAATATTTCTAGTACTTTGTGATCGTTGTATATAGGTTTATTTGTATAGACTCTATAAGCATTATTTTTAACGCCATAAAACAGTATAATTATAAAAATAATGTTCTGTTTTCATCGAGTTCCTTAGAAAAAAGAGATACGAAATCATAGCTCCCATAGAACATGAGGTCGGGTTGTTCATCAAATAGTTAAAGTGGAGAGGAGACTACACTATATTATATCAATACGAGTTATTCTCCAAAGATTAAAAAATAGAATTTTTTTTCTATGAATTGCAGTCAAGCTTCACTATATTTTAGGTGAATATTCGTATCCGTATTCGCCTTACCCGTTTCTTTCTCAGTCATCGTGTCGAACGCAAATGAGACGTGGTACGCCAAGGTCTCCAGGAGCTTCCTGTCCTCGTCTGTGAAGTCGTTGGGTTCAAGGCTCTCGACGCTCAACACCGCCACAGTCTCGCCTCTGAGGACGGCTGGAACCGCAAGCTCGCTGAGGCCGTCCACGCTTCCTTTGGAGAAATCAGGTGAACCCCGTGTGTCGTTCACAAGTATGCTCCTGCGTTCCCTTGCAGCCTTGGCCGTTATGCCTACACTGTTGGGGGGCAACGGGTTCCTTGTCGTGGGTGCGCCCCTGATGTCAATCATCCTCAAGCCCCCATCATCAACTACGTGGAACGACACCATCTGATGCTCGAAGACTGTCTGCATGATGTCGAGAGTGCAGCCGGCTATCTCCTCCACCGTAGTGATCGTCACCAGCTTTGTCGCCTGCTGGTGAAGCGCCTCAAGCCTGTCCTCCACGCGCCTCCTCTTAGATATATCCCTGATGTAGCAGAGGTACGCGGGTTTTCCAAGATAAGTGATCCTTGACGCTGAGACTTCCGCGGCCCTTATGGCGCCCGTGCTGGTCCTGAAGTTGATCTCAAATAACCGGTTTAACCCATTATCGCTGAAGCGTGGGTCAAGGTAACTGTAGATCTCCTCCTCGGTCTCGACCACGAAGTCTGTTAGGCTTTCACCTATGAAGTGTTCGGGTCCGTCGCACCCGTACATGTGACACGTGGCGTCGTTTGCGAACACGATCTTGCCATCTATTAGGATGATGATGCCGTCCCTGCTATCCTCGACAACCTTGCGGTACAGCTCCTCCGCCCGGTGCTTCTCAACTGTCTGCCTAATCCGCTTCGAGAGAACCTGATAGTGGCTGGGATCGGCCTCCTTCTTCATATAGTCGTCCACCCCCGCCTCGAACGCGGACTCGGCCACCTCCTCGCTGCCCCTCCCCGTGTAGAGAATGAAAGGGACGTTACTACTCTCTCTCACCGTCTGTAACAACTCGATGCCCGTCATAGAGATCATCTTGTAGTCGCTGATGATGACGTCGTAGCCGTTCCTGCTCTGAAGCCGTATGGCCTCCAGAGGGTCGGATGCCGAGTCTACCGTGACTTCCTCGTCTAGCTCCTCTAGAAACATCTTGGTGAACTCGAGCTGGCTCTTCTCGTCGTCTACATGGAGAACTCGTATTGGTTTCTCGTTGCTAACCCTAACCTGGGTCTCTCCTGCTCCCCCTTCAGCTCCCAGACTCTTACCACCTAGCGGCTATAATTTGATTGACGTTTATAGATACATTAATTGAATATAAAATATCATCACCATATATAACCATTGAGAATAAATTAATTGTTATATTAAAGCAATATTGTTATAAAATGATAATGTTTCTATAGGATAGAAACAAATGGTTTACGAGGTGATAGAAAAGGACTGTGAATTATGATGTGTTTCTCTATATATTTGAGGCTTGTCATAAACGAGTCAGTTATCCTCCACATAATATGTCATTATGATGATTTGGTGGGTTCATGAATTAACATGAATGTGTTGTTTTTTTCGTAGACTACCTAGGGATTCACCTTTCAGATTCACCCTCCTCAAACCTCTTTTAAGATTTTCAAAATAGGGAACCGGGGCTATGGTAAATAACACGGTTGTATTAGGTGATACGCATACCACGCCGTTCCCATCCAAAGCCCTGAAAGGGTTATCGAGTCTCCTTGAACTCTTAACCTCAACCTCGATATTCCTCGCACTAAACGCGTCGATAGTCGCCGCGTTCGGCTCCCTACTGTACGGGCTTGAAATCAAGCCAACGATTCTGTTAATAGCATTCCTCGCAACTTTCTCGGTTTATAACATGAACAGAGTCACCGACAGGGTCGAGGACTCGATAAACAGACCCAGGGCAGCTTCAAGAAGCATCCTCTTTTTCCTAGTACCGTCGATAATTGCCTCCGCGTCATGCCTCTTGTTAAGCGCTTCAGTCGGGGCTCAAGCTCTTTCAGTGATTGTGACCTCGTTCATAGCGTCCATTTTCTATAGCGTCAAGCTGTCGCCGTCAATCCCCCGGCTCAAAGAGATCTTGGGCTTGAAAAGCGTCCTAGTGGCTTTCAGCTGGGGGTTCACGGGTGCTCTCCTGCCAGCCAGCTCCCAAGCCGTGGATGCTGCGAAGATAGTTATGGCGTTCACATACATTTTCATCCAGATTCTGGTGAACACGATCCTGTGCGACGTCCGCGACATGGATGGAGACAGGGCCTCAGGAGTGAAGACCTTGCCCTTGGCCCTAGGTTTGAGTGCGACTAAAAAACTCCTGTTCATCGTAAACACCTTCATGTTCCCCTGGCTACTCTACTGTCTGACGCAGGGACTGTTCCAAAAGTATTTGCCGGCACTGTTCTTCGGCATGGGATACGGCTACTTGATCATCTGGGCTTTCTCGAGGAAGGGATGTAATAGACTCCTGATTGAGTTGACGGTGGACGGGGAGTGGATACCCTTGGTAGCTCTCATGAAGCTGCTTTGATCACAAAGACCAAGCGAATAAATATTGCTTTGGTAAAACAACACATTGAGGGTGTAAGCCTTGAGTTCCCCCTACTTTAAGTTGTTCCGATCCGAGCTAAAGTTAAACATAATATCGAGTCTCTTACGCGAGGAAAAAAAGCTGAGCACCCTAAGGGAGGAGCTTGGCAGCAGCGGGTCTACAATTATACATGCTCTCAAAGACCTGGAAGCCTTGAACTTGACTCAACAGGCTGGTAAACACTACAAACTCACATCGCTTGGAGTCATGGAGGCAATGCTTATCGAGGAAGCCTCCTCAGCCGCAGAGGTGCTCGAAAGATTTCAAGACTTTTGGCTCCAACACGACGTCTCTGCTATCCCTAGCCACCTCCTGCAGAGGATAGGAGCCTTACAGGACTCAGCACTGATCCAGGATAATTCTATAGAGTTGGATAGAGTTCATCTGACCTTTCAACAGCTTCTCCTAACCTCGAGGAGGGTGTGGGGAGTGTCCCCGATCTTCCATTCAGACTATGTTGGGGTGTTCCAAAGGCTACTCAGCGAAGGAGCGACGGTTGAGCTTATACTTACCAGCGGCGTCCTCGATAAAACCCTGACTTTAGCGGATACGGAACAGATTATAGACTATGTTATGAAGGATAAGCTAAGGATGTTCTTAACGGACGAGCTGAAGATCGCCTTGACTGTGACCGAGAACAGCTTCTCCATGGGCTTCTTCACGAAAGATGGAGAATACGACTACAGCAGGGATCTAGTATCCAACAGCCCGAAAGCGATCGAATGGGGTGAAGAGCTTTTCAAGCACCACCTTAAGGAAGCGAGGAGGCTAGACACGGAGAATTTGAATCTCCTTTAAACCTCTTGAACTGGACACCTAAGCATCAATAATGTCGCCCTAAACAGGTTTACATCACCGCGTTTACCAAACACGTGGCTAGGAATAATGTGCGGATATCTCGATCTAGGTTTAGGTTACCCTCAAAGAAGCATCTGTTTGAAAACTATTTGATATCGGCTAAAGATGGGTTACATCCCGTACCCTAACCAATCCACACTGTACCGGTTCCCAGGATAGATCAAACCAGTTTTAATGGGTGTTCTAAAGTGTAGAAATATACTGATCAGGGCGGGAATACTTTGAACCGAGATGAATGAGACGGGGTTCATCAGAGAGTCCCTCAGCCCAGAGAGGTGGGCTGAGGCGTTGCTTCTAGGCTTGATCACAAGCATGTCGGGGTTGCTCCTATACCAGCTCGTTACCGGGTCGATGGTCGGGCAGAACCCGGCGCCAAACTGGGTTTACGCCTTGCTTGTTATCCTGCTGATGTTCATCTACATGACTTTCCGTAGGCTTGAGATAACCATCAGCTCTGAAGGCGTGAGGCTGTCCTACTGGTAGATACGGCGGACAGTTCCCTTGCACGACATCTCCTCAGTTGAGCTCACAACGGTTACCCCGTCCGAGTACGGCGGACTGGGGCTCAGGTACAGCACCCGACGAGGCGAGGCTTTCAGCAACAGGTTCGGGGAAGTCGTGAGGCTGAACAGGAAAAGCGGGGAGCCAGTGATATTCACCCCAGAGAACCCGAGGCGAATCCTAGGTATCATCAAGGAGTTCCAGGCCTAGTCAACGCTATTATTAGGCTTACCGCTACTTGAATGCGAAACCCTGAATCTCCGAGCCGTCCGCTGCTTTTCATCCAATCTGCCGCGCGTTCTCAGGGTAATTGATGCTTATCCTACACATCTCATAACCGAATCCTTTTCTGGTTTTACCTCTAGTTAATAATCATGGTTCGGCTGTACCTGGATCTGGAGACGTACCGCCCAAACATCGATGAGGCCTTCATAAACGAGCGGATAATCTCGGCGGGTATCATCGTCGACAGAACTTCATACCATGAACGCAGCCTTAAAAGGGACATCGAGCCGGTTCTCTACAGCGAGTGGGACGGGCTGGACGAGAAGGCCATAGTGTCCGAGGTCGAGAGAACGATCCGTAAGACCTGCAGCGAGTACAGGTTCACGACCATCGTGGGATTCAACATCCTGCGGTTCGACATCCCGCTCCTCGTAGCCAAGTCAGGCAGGGCCTCCCAGTCGGGCCTCGAGTACATCTCCAAGATGTGGCACGACTGCTTCGCCATCGACCTGATGCAGCAGCTCCTTGTAGCGAACTGGAGCCGCTTCAAGGGCTCCGGGATGGGCAACGTCGTCAGCACGGCGATAAAGCTCGGGTTAAACCCGCCGGACTACCCCGCATCCGGCGCCATGGTCAAAGACCTCTAC
>DATKWN010000020.1:0-2528 GCA_035529515.1 Candidatus Krumholzibacteriaceae bacterium
TTCTGGATGATCCAGGTGTTGAGAGGCGGCAGGATCGCCAGGCTCAGCCCTCCCCCTATGCTGACGACGCCGATGGCGACCCCTCTCCTCTTTATGAACCACTGGGGTGGCAGAGTCACGCTGCTGAGGCTCATGGAGCCCTGGCCCAGGAGCCTCACGAGGAAGAAGCCGATAAGAAGCATAGGCACCGTGCTCACGAGGCTCATCCAGACGCAGGCCACCCCGAACACCAGGGCGATGGCGGCGGTCATCCTTCTGTGGCCGACCCTGTCGAAGAGTCTCCCGACGAAGCCCATGAGCATCCCCGCACAGAATGTGCCTACGCTGTACATGCCTGAGACTACGCTGCGGCTCCAACCGTACTCGTTGATGTAGCTGTCTATGAAGACGCTTACGCTGTAGGTCTGCCCCGGCCCGCTGAAGAAGATAACGAGGCTGGAGACCAGCACCATGACCCAGCCATAGAACACCGGAGACCTGAACGGCAGCTTGTCCCTGCTCAACCACGTTAACTCCTAGACCCAAATAACCAGGGCGGAGTTCAAATAAAGGTTGGCTAACACACCAGCCCTCGCCTCCCACGCGTGTCCGAGACAGCCACCCTGAGGTTTAAATGGAGCAGTCCTTCTCTTGTCCCCATGCAGTTCGGAGTCTACATCAGGTCAGCCGAGACATACGGCAAGATGCTTGAGCTGACCCGGGCCGCCGAGGAGCTAGGCTACTACGGCGTCTTCCTCAACGACCACGTCCACGGCCTCCCCGACGGCAGGGAGCCATACCTGGAGGCGTGGACCGCCATGGCCGGGATAGGGGCACAGACCAGCAGGATACGCCTGGGCCACATCACCCTCTTCAACAGCCTGAGGAACCCCGCGTACCTCGCCAAGTCGGCCACGGCGCTGGACGTCATGACCGGCGGCCGCTACGAGCTCATACTGGGCGCGGGCTGGAACGAGCCAGAGTACCTGGGCTACGACCTCATGGAGAAGGGACGCGGCATGCCCAGCGCGGGGGAGCGAGTCACCAAGCTCAAGGAGTCCGTCGAGATACTCAAGGGAATGCTCCACAACGAGGTGTTCAGCTACGAGGGCAGGTACTGGACGCTACGAGAAGCCATCAACATACCCCAGCCGGTGCAGAGGCCGTTCAGGGTCTCGGTGGGGGCCCGTCAGCCAAGGCTCATCGCGGTGACGGCGAGGTACGCCGACGGCATCAACGCCTCGGGTAACCTCAAGAACATCGACAGGATACTGGGCCAATACCACGCGGCCCTGGAGAGGCTCGGCAAGTCGGTGGACGACGTCTATATCAGCGGCTTCGCGCCAAGCGTCTACCTGATGAAGGACGAGGATGAGTACGAGGCCACCCTCAAGAAGTGGGCCGGGCGAGGCACCGACCCAAACGAGGCAAGGGAGCACGACTTCATAGGGACCCCGGAGGCGCTCGTTGAGAAGTGGCGCCGCGCCATGGACCAAGGCATGAAGATGAGCATCATCAGCGTCAGGCCGTCAAGCACCATAGAAGAGAACGTGGAGATGCTCGCCAGGTTCAGGGACGAGGTAGCCTCCCAACTTTAAGTAAAAACATAGTTTTCTCAACTATATACGCCTGGGGTGAGCACGGGTCACCGAGAGGTTTTTCAGGCAAATAGTATAGACTAGACGCGGAAAACCTTCCAGATAGTTTTTAGCCGCGTAATCCCCAACATTGGTGTCATGGCTCTGGAGCAGGGACTCAGGGAGTACTTCGGGGAAGACGAGAGGAGGGTCGTCCTCGTGGGCGTAGGGAACCCCATGAGGGGCGACGACGGCGTCGGGGTGAAGATCATCGAGCGCCTCGAGGAGATGGGACTCACCGGCGTCATGCTTCTGAACACTGAGACGGTCCCCGAGGCGTTCACCGGCAAGGTGGAGAGCTACGAACCGACACACGTGCTGCTGCTGGACGCCGCCAACTTCAGGGGCCTGCCGGGGGAGACCAAGCTCATCGACTCCGAGCACATAGGCGGACACGCCATCTCGACCCACAGCCTGCCGCTGAACATCTTCATCAGCTACATCGAGAAGAGCCTGGGGATCACCGTGCTTCTCCTGGGGATCCAGCCGAAGACCGTGATGTTCGGCGAGGAGATGACCCCGGAGCTCGTAGAGGCGTCCGAGAGGATCGCGGAAACTCTGCACAAATTGTTATCCGAATAGGATAGAACAGTTAGGGAAAGGTAGTTACTCCTCTTTCTTCGGAGGAGTCTTGGGCGGCGGAGGCGTCCTCTCGAAGTCCAGGATGCCGTCCGCCTTGTTGATGACTGCGAGCTCGTACTCGGTGGTGAGCCAGATCGCGTCCCTCGGGCAGACCTCCTCGCACTGGCCGCAGAACAGGCATTTGCCTAGATCGACCAATAGCCCGGTGCACTTGGGGCCAGGCCCCCCCTTCAACGTTATGGCGAAGCTGGGGCACACTCTGGCGCATAGGCCGCAGCCTATGCACTTCTCGGCGTCGTACTCGTGCTTCCCCCTCAGCCCCTCGGGCGG
>DATKWN010000021.1:0-12726 GCA_035529515.1 Candidatus Krumholzibacteriaceae bacterium
GATCTTTCGTTCATTTACCCTAGGGGTATTTAGTTAGATCTTCTTATAAAAATGGGTTAGATAAGTGGCTTGACTTCCTTCACCTCTGGGTTGACGAGGTTAGGAGGCTCCTCGCCTCTCATCACCGCGGCGCAGTTGGTCGCGGCTATCACGGCCATCTTCGTCCGGGTCTCGACGCTGGCGCTGGCGATGTGGGGCGTGACTATGATGTTGTCGAGCTCTAGCAGCGGGCTGCTTGGGTCGATGGGCTCCTTCTCATGGACGTCCAGCGCTGCGCCTGCGATCCAGCCCTCCTTTAGCGCCTTGTAGAGGGCCTTCCCGTCTATCACTGGGCCGCGGGAGGTGTTCACGAGGTAGGCCGTCGGCTTCATCATGCGTAGCTGCTCCTCGCCGATCATGTGGTGGGTTTCGGGTGTCAGGGGTAAGTGCATCGAGACGAAGTCGGAGTTCTCTAGCACCTCCTCCAGCGTCCTGCACTCCAGGTTGAGCTCCCTCTCTTTCTCGGGGTTCCTCACGCAGTCGTAGTAGATTACGTCCATGTTGAAGCCCCTAGCCCTCGGCACCATGGCGGAACCTATCCTGCCCATGCCCAAGATGCCCAGGGTCTTGCCGTGAACATCTCCGCCTATGAACATTTTTGGGCCCCACGCGTGGATCCATTTCCCGTTTCTGATGTACTTGTCTGCCTCGACTATCCGCCTAGATATCGCCATCATGAGGGCGAAGGCGTAGTCTGCCGTGGTGTCTGTTAGGACTCCTGGGGTGTTGGTGACTCTGATGCCTCGCTTGGTGGCCTCGTCTACGTCTACGTTGTTGTAGCCTACGGCGTAGTTGCTCACGACCTTGAGGTTCTCGGCCTTGTCCATCAGCTCCGCGTCGATCTTGTCGGTTAGGAGAGGGATTAATCCGTCAATTCCCCTAACCTTTTTGAGTAAAAGATCTCTGGGAATGGGGTTATTTTCTCCCTCAAAGATCTCTACCTCTGCGACTTCATCTACTATTTTGATCGCTTCGGGAAAAAGCTGGCGTGTCACGTATACCTTGGGCTTGGCCAAAACTATCACTGTTTTACTTAATTCATGTAAGGAGATAATATGACTTTCCGAAAAACGGGGTTTTCAACCTTCTGAGGCACAAAATTAATATTCAGGAAAATCCTGAATATTAAATAATATGGAAAAAGTAGTTAAGAACCCAGAAAAACAGGGCCTGACAACCCAAAACTTGGACGAATTGTTCGATGGACCCCTAAAACCCATGAACAGCGGAAACGCGAGACTAGTCTACAAGCTATTCTACGACGCAAAAGACCAAGGACTAACCACCGTAGACATACAGCACCTGCTCGAAGACTACAAGAGAAAATATAACAAGAAGGACCTACACAACTGGCTAAACGACCTCATGGCATCAGGTCTGATAACCAAAGAAAGCGAACGCGGGAAGCCCACAATGGTGAAGTATAATGGCCGTTATACCTACGATATTTGGCGTTTAACGCCTCAAGGATACCAGATCGGGCGAAAAATCGAGGGTTTTCTAGGCAAATACCCTAACCTAATTGAAGAGAAAATCATCGAGAAAACACGTCTCCCCGGCCTCCATGAGCTAAAGTCCAGCGACTTAGATGAAATCCAGGCACTATACCTGAACTCGGCGCTCATAACGGCGCTCCACGAGTCGGGCGGCTCCATGGACCTCAAGAGCCTATCAGAGAAAACAATGGTCAAGCCCGAGCCCCTCGGCAGGTTCCTGCAGGCCCAGCAGAAAAACGGTTCACCCCCCCTATACCAGTTAAGTGAGAAACCTAGGGGGATCGGCGAGAGGATACTGCAGACACTTGGCCTATCCTCCTTCAAGAACCTCCTCGTCTCTCTGAGTCCTGAGGGTAAGAAAATCGTCGAAGGGCTCCTGAGTGCCTGAGACCATGTTCGGAGACCAAGAAAACGCTGGACACATTTTGTATCCATAATCTTGAAGGTACTTTATCTATAAGGCGTAAAACAAGCGATCGGAGAAATGACTTAAAAGTGTTAAAATGAAGCCCCTATACATGCATGATTTTTACCGTTTTCACTCCGATCCCCCTCTTAGATATAAAAGCACGAAAAACGTTTGGACATAAAACCTATCCATGAGAAAAATACCCTGTTTTTGGGGTAAAAACACCTAAAGACGCACCCTTGGAACGGCTCAATCAACGGGAGGGGGAAGGCGGCGACATCACCGGCGGTGCCAACCACGATACTTTCGAGCCTAAGAGACCGAGCTTTAAAGCATGGACTTGTCCGGACAAACGAGAAACCATCACAAACGCGAAAGCCAAAGGGGGGAACACCCACACGCCACTGCTGGTTGATGACTGCTCAAAGAGAAAAGAGGCGTTCCAGAAACCTAGTGAATTCATGCCTGCTCCAAGCGCGAGACTAAGACAAAGGATGCTGCATATGCACTGTAGACCGGCGCCATGTGAATGAGAGAAAACCACGGCTCATCGAGGAGGCGACGAAATGGTAAACCAAGAAGGCCATGAGAGAGAGAAAGACCTCACAGTTATGCAAAAGAAACGCCGTTTTTCGAGCATTTTCTCTTCATTTACCCTAGGGGTTTCTATGCAGAAGATGCTCAAAAAAACTATACTCGATCAGTCTCTCGGCGGCCAGCCATCTGGGGTGCGCATCAGACGCTACCAACGACGCGTTTCGCCCCAGAATTTTGAGACAAAGGCGGGTCACTTCATGTACTTGAGCGGCTTCGAGTTGTCCCAGACGTGCTGGAAGTAGATCGACGCCACGCTGGTCAGCGTCTCGTGCTCGGACCATATTGCAGTGTCGACCCCAAGGGGCTTAGCGAGGTCCAGAAAGATGATGGACTCCCTTCCGTCTATCACGAGCCCTCCCCCGAACATGCTGTCACAGACCCGGACCTCCGCCAAGCCGAGCTCATAGGCGCCCATGGACTTCAGCGTCTTCTCGGTGGTGAGGAGCTTGATCCTTATCTCGCTGTCCATGAACTTCCTGATGGCGTCGTTCAGCGCCGAGCCGAAGGACCGGTCGTCGTCGAGTAGACTCTCGGGCACCCAGGGTACGGCGAGCATGATCTCCTTCCTCGCCTTAGCTAGGAGCTCCAGTATCTTGTTGAAGACGTTGCCCTCTCCCCTGATTATCCATATCTCGGGTATCTCCTTGACCTCGCTCCTCTCGTAGAGCGGCTGAAGCTCGTCCACGAGTACCCGCCGGTTATCCTCGAACTCCGCCTCCAGCCGGTTATGCTCAGCCATGAGCGCGTCTATCGGAGAGCGTCCATAGTACTTCCGGGGCCGACCTCCCTCTATCTCCACCCAGCCCCTCTCCTCCAGCCCCTCGAGGACGCTGTACACCTTCGTGTACGGGATGGAGGAGGCCTGGCTCACGTTCTCCGCGGTCATCTCCCCAGCCTTGAGCAGGGAAAGATACGCCAGCGTCTCGTACTCGGTGAGCCCTATGTCCCGGAGCGCCTTCTCCGCGCGCTCGCTGATCAGGGGTGCGGACATCGAGTAGATGAAGACCAAGCATCCCTTAAATCACTGGCGTTATTCACTTCTTTGAAGGTGAGTCTTCAAAAAACGTTGATAAATACAGCCTGTTTCCTCTCACCTGTTGGGACGAGAGTTGAAACGCCTCAAGTCGACGGAGAGCCTCTGCCCCGAGTGTCTAGCCGTTGTCCCAGCGACCATATACGAGGACGAGGGAAAGGTCTATATCTCAAAGGCCTGCCCGGAGCACGGCGAGTTCACCGACCTTTACTGGGGAGGCTACGACCAGTATCTCAGAGCCGAAGAATACGAGCACCTCGGCACGGTGATGAAGAACCCACGCACAGAGGAGAAAAGGGGCTGCCCTTATGACTGCGGTATCTGCACCAACCACAAATCAACCACCACCCTTGGCATAATCGATGTCACCAACAGGTGCAACCTCCGCTGCCCCATATGCTTCGCCCACGCAGGCGCCGCCGGATACCTGTATGAGCCCACCATAGACCAGATCAGGGAAATGATGGAGAACCTCCTGGCCAACGACCCTGTGTGGACCCCCGCTCTACAGCTGAGCGGAGGCGAGCCTACGGTCAGGGACGACCTCCCCGAGATAGTGGAGATGGCCAAGGACCTGGGCTTCATCCACGTCGAGGTGAACAGCAACGGCATCAAGATGGCGGAGAGCAGAGAGTACTGCTGGAAGCTGAAGAAAGCCGGCGTAGACACCGTTTATCTCCAGTTCGACGGCGTCACCCCGGAGCCTTACATCAGGGCTAGGGGCTTCGACCTCCTACCCATCAAGCTCAAAGCCATCGAGAACCTCAAGAAATCCAAGTTCAACAGCACCGTGCTGGTGCCGGTGCTCGTGAAGGGCTTGAACGATAACCAGGTGGGCGACGTCATCAGGTTCGCCGTCGAGAACAGGGACTGCGTGAGAGGAGTGAACTTCCAGCCCGTCTCCTTCACGGGCAGAATAGACAGGGAGGAGAGGGAGTCCATGAGGATAACCATCCCTGACCTCATGCGTCTAGCGGAGGAGCAGACAGACGGCCTGATCAAAGCTGGTGATTGGTTTCCGCCCTCGATCCTGCAGCCCGTCTCAGAGTTCTTGAACAAGATGAAGAATGAGAACTTCGTTGACCTGACCTGTCACCCCCACTGCGGCATGGGTACCTACCTCTTCTTCGACGGCGACGACGTCAGACCAGTAACGGAGTACATCAACGTAGACGCGGCCATCAAGGCGTTCGAGAAGGCAAACAAGAAGCTCTCGGAGGGAAAAGAGCTCAGAGCCAAGATGGAGGTAGCGGCCGGCGTCGTCAGGAACGTCAAGTTCAAGACCTTCTCGAAATACCTGAACGACGTCATACTCTACGGCGACTACCTCAGCCTGAACAGGATGCACCACAAGATGATCCTCGTGGGCGCCATGCACTTCATGGATCCCTACAACTTCGACCTGAGGCGAGCAGAGAGGTGCATAATCCACTACGCCACGCCAGACGGCAGGATAATACCGTTCTGTACCATGAACACCCTCCACAGGAAAGACGTGGAGCGGCGGCACGCTCAGCCCTTGAGCCCTGACAAGCTCACGCCGCTCTACGACGTGCTGGCACTGACCAGAAAGATACTAGAGGAAGAACAGAGACCAGATTTAGGGCTCGCAGAGCATATTCTCCACACGCCGGAAAGCGACACGCACCACTGACCCATTTTCCGTGCTTTTACGAGACATTTTCTTGAGAAAAAGGTCTAGGTAAACTAACGAAAAATGTTCGTGGTGAGGGTTTTATGTCCTGAGGACGGCGCCTTTGTCGGCACTCGTGACCAGTTTCGCGTACCGTGCGAGGTAGCCGGTGGTCACATTCGGCGGCCTGGGCTTCCATTCTGCCTTCCTCTTCGCCATCTCCTCCTCGGAGATCAGTAGGTCCAGCTTCCTCCCAGGGATGTCTATGGCGATCCTGTCTCCGTCCCGTATCAGGGCTATGGGCCCGCCGACCGCCGCCTCCGGCGCTATGTGGCCTACGCAGGGGCCACGGCTCGCGCCGCTGAACCTGCCGTCCGTGAGTATGGCGACCCTGTCGAGGCCGTAGCCCACGACGGCGCTGGTGGCCGCCAGCATCTCCCTCATGCCTGGGCCTCCCTTGGGTCCCTCGTAGCGGATGACTACAATGTCGCCGTTCTCGATCTTGCCGCCGTGGATGGCCTCCAGCGAGTCCTCTTCCCGGTCGAAGCACTTCGCCGTACCAGTGAACTCCCACATGGCGGGGTCGATAGCGGCCATCTTAGCGACGCTGCCATTGGGGGCGAGGTTGCCCTTTATTATGGCGATGCCGCCGGTCTCGTGGACCGGGTTGTCCAGCGGCCTTATCACCTCGTCGTCGCGTACGTCTACCCCCTTCAGGTTCTCCTTCAACGTCTTCCCGGTGGTGGTGATCACCCCGGTGTCCAGCCTGTCCTCCAGCCTCTTCATCACCGCGGGTATGCCCCCCGCGCTGTGAAGATCCACGATCTTGTAGGGTCCGGCTGGAGCCATGTTGCAGAGGTGGGGCGTCTCCTTGCTTATCTCGTCGAAGAGCTCCAGAGGCAGGTCGATGCCGCACTCCTCCGCCACCGCCTTTAGGTGCAGCACCGTGTTGGTGCTGCCGCCTAGGGCCATGTCCACCGTTATGGCGTTCCTGAACGCGGCCTCCGACATGATCTTCCTCGGCGTCAACCCTTTCTTGAGGAGCTCCATTATCTTCTTTCCCGCCTCCTGGGCCAGCCTTGTCCGCTCCATACCTGTGCTCTTGGCGGTTGCCATGTAGGGCAGGGTCATGCCTATGGACTCGATGAGGCACTGCATGGTGTTGGCTGTGAACATGCCGCCGCAGGCACCGGGGCCGCAGCATATGTCCTCCAGGTAAAGCGCCTCCTCCTCGCTCAGCTTGCCGCTGACCATGAGGCTCGCCGCCTCGAAGAGATCCTGGACGGTGATCTTCTTGTCCTTGTACATTCCCCAGGTCGGGCAGCCCGGCTCCATGGGGCCGCCGAGGACGAATATGGTAGGTATGTCCATCCTAGCCGCGGCCATGAGCATCCCGGGGTCGATCTTGTCGCACGTCGTGACGCAGATCATGGCGTCGAAGCCGTGACTCTCAACCATTATCTCGAGACTGTCGGCGATGACCTCCCGACTCGGCAGACTCATCTTCATCCCCGAGTGCCCCATGACGATGCCGTCGCAGACCGCGATGGTGTTGAACTCCCTCGGCACTCCCCCCGCGGCGGCGACGCCGAGCTTAATCTGCTCGGCGAGCTTGTCAAGATGCACGTGGCCTGGGTTGATCTCGGTGAAGCTGTTGGCTATCGCGATCAACGGCTTCTTCAGGTCCTCGTTCGACACTCCCGTGCCCTTCAAGAGTGAGCGATGGCTCATCCGGTCGGGGCCGTCATACACCTTGCTTGACCTGTGGCGTGGATTCACACTCATACGGTGGAAGCCGCTTCTACGCCATATAATACTTACTTGACGCAGAAACTAGGGAAACACGTAAAATTTTGGGGGGGTTCTATGACTCCGATTTACACGTCCAATATATAATACGTGTTTTTATACCATCATGAAAAACTGATTTAAACCTGTTAATACTAGATCAATGTTCTCTGAAAATTATCAAAAAATTGCATTAAAATCTGGAAAACATCTAAAAAATGTCTTTAGCACCGTCCAATATTTACTTTTCATAACATTTCCGATAGTAAACGTGGTTATAGTTATCATTTTTATGCTAATGATCAATCAATCTCGTTTTATCCATAAATAGAGACTGTGAGGGTATGCTGGATGAACTCTCAAGGGAGAGTTACCATAGAGCAGTAGAGGTCTTCAAACCGCTGACGCGCCACGCGGCTATAGGCTCTATACTGAACGGCTTGACAGATTCTAAGGTATACGTGGATAACCCAGAAGAGCCGAGGTGCGCCTTGACCTGGACGAGGTCCAGAATATTTCTTTCCGGGGAACTGATTGATGAAGACAACCGGCGCAGAGTAGCGGAGGCCATATGCAGCAAGTTAAAACTAGATAGCCTACACCGTGGAGCGAAATTTTTCATCCTATACCTTGACCCGGGTATACACCAACTGGATTTTTTTGAGCTGTTGGACGACGTGAAGATACATCCAAACACGAGGAACTACTATGAGCTGGATGCGAGGACACATGAATGGGGTGAAACTCCCCGAGGTGGGCTCAGACTTGAAGTCATCGACAGACACTTCCTGAGCGGCTCCTACAAAAATCTCGATCAAGTCAAGGAGGAGATGTGCTCCGAGAGAGGTTCAGTGGATGACTTCCTCGAAAAAAACGTGGGCGTCTGCGGCGTAATCGGAGACGAGATGGTGTCGTGGTGCATGTCCGAGTACAATCACGGCAGCAGATACGAGATAGGGATAGCGACCGTCGAGAAGCATAGACGAAAGGGGCTGGCCACGGTGACAGCCGACGCCCTCATGAGGCGCTGCCTGGAACACGGGTTCAGCAGGGTGGGCTGGCACTGTTGGCAGAGAAACGAGCCCTCAAACAGGACCGCCCTAAAGCTGGGATTCGAGTTCGTCGAGAGCTACCCCATCTACGTCCTAGAGGTAGAGAGTTAGCTGTTTTCTTCAAGACGGCCCGAGCGCCTGCTCCGCCTGTACCAGTTTCTCATTTGCATGGGCTATCCTTTTTATCCTGTTTTTTCTTCTCTCCTCCTCGTCTCTCAGCCTTCTCCGCTGGTTCTCAATCATCTTGTTCACGGACTCCGGGGCGGGTCCACCGATGACCCTCCTCCTCTGGACGTTAAGCACCGGATCAACGGCTGAACGCAGCTCTTGCTCCGGAACCTTAAACGCCCTGCCCACCACCTTCTCCGAGGCTCCCTCGATCATCTCCACCGTGATCTCTTCGGCCTTGACTTCGTTCTGGATGGCGCTGAGAGTCACCTCCACGATTATGTCGTGTGCCTGCCTGAACGAGAGGCCGTGTAGCCTCACCAACGTGTCAGCCAGATCTGTCATGGTGCTGAACCCCTCCCTGAGCCTAGCCCTCATGTTCTCCTTCATGGGCCTCATGGTCTCGACCGCCCCCGCCATGACGTTCGTGCTGCCAACCGCTGTATCTATCACGACTGGCTCCAGCATCACCCTGTCCACGATGTGCGAGTAGGAGACGCCCTTCATCGCCGAGACAACCGCCACCATGGCGCCTAAGCACTCCGACGCGTAGCTCTTCACCTGCTCAAGGATCAGGGGGTTCTTCTTCTGGGGCATTATGCTGCTGGTCCCGGCGTACGCCTCGTCCAAGTCTATCATCATGTACTCGTCGGTCGACCACACCTGGATATCTTGGGCGAGTCTACTCAGGTTGGTCATGTGGATCGCGAGGGCGGCCGAGAACTCCATGAAGTAGTCGACGGAGGCCACGCCGTCCTGGGAGTTCTCCACCAAGCCGTCGAAGCCCAGAAGCTCCATGGTCCGATGCCTGTCTATGGGCCAACCGGTGCCCGCGAATGCGGCCGACCCCATTGGGCTCAGGTTGGTTCTTCGATAGGTGTCCTCCAGCCTCTGGACCGTCCTTTCTGCGGCCTCCACGTGGGCGAGCAGGTAGTGGGCCAGGGTGACCGGCTGGGCCTGCCTCATGTGCGTGTACCCCGGCATATAGGTGTCGACGTTTCTCTCCGCCGCGTCCAGGAGCCTCCGCCTGAACTCCATCACCGAGCCCACCGTCCTCTCCACCTGATCCCTGTAGTATAGCCTTCGCTGGGTGTGGCCCAGGTCGTTACGGCTCCTAGCTATGTGCATCTTGCCGCCGAGGTCCCCTATCTTCTTTATCAGCGCCGTCTCGGTGGACATGTACGCCGTTAGCCTAGGGTCGGCTTCGGCTTCCTCGGCCACGCTCTTTACGCCGTCAATGATGGCGGCTGCCTCTTCACCCGGTATTATCCCCTCCTCGGCCAGCATGACCACGTGGGCTCTGTGGATCATGGTCTGGCAGTAATAAGACGCGACGTCGAAGGCCCTTGGGCTCGACCTCCAGTTGTTCAGTTCGACGATCTCTGGGGCAGCCGATTTTCTCGCTCTGCCGAACCTCTCCCAGTCCTCTTTACCTGTGTCAACCATTTAAAACACACGTGGGATAATATTTGTGGATCAGTAAATAAGCGAGTGGCAGGCGTGCAACTATGAGCGTTGGGAGGAGGGCCATCAGGGACCGTTACGACGACCTGGGTGGCAGGGTCTACGACATGAGGTACACCGAGGAGCAGCGCCTCAAGTACGAGTCCATGCTCGCGGAGGTAAGGGTAAGACCTGACGACGTAGTCCTCGACAACGGATGCGGCACGGGGTTACTATTCGAGTACGTTTCGGCATACATGGTGGGCTTAGACGTTTCTGTCAAGCTCCTGAGTAAAGCCAGGGATAGAACCAAGGACGTGGTTCAACTGGTGAACGGAGACTCGGAGAACCTACCCTTCAGGCCCCGCGTCTTCCACTCGGTGATGTCTTTCACCGTCCTACAGAACGCGTTGAGCCCGGAGCGTATGCTCCGGGAGATGGACTCGGCTAGACGCGGGGACGGGGTTCTCGTGGTTTCGACCCTGAAAAAATCATTTAGCAAACAGGAGTTAATAGAGTTATTCATAAAATCTAACCTAAAAATAAAGAAGGTTGTCGACAGTGAAAACACAAACGACTGGATGATCATATCTTAATAATGCTAGAAAAATGAAGGGAGTAACTGTCTGTTTCAGAAGCTTTTTATATAAAGCATATATGCACTATTCATTACTTAGAAACGGTGCAAACGATTTGGAGCCAAGAAATAAGCCGCTCAACGTACTGATAAAGTCGGTGGGAAGCAACGTCGCCGTTGCCCTCAAGGGCAGGGGAGAGTACTGGGGGAAGATGATCCGCGCTGACGGGTACATGAACATGATGCTCAAGGGAGCCAAGGAGTACGACGCATCAGGGCTCGTCGCGTCCTACGGGGACGTGTTCATCAGGGGAAACAACATCCTCTACATCTGCATAGAGCCGCAGACACCGCCACCGGGCGGAGACTGATTCCGAATCAGTTTATAACCCACAGCTTCTACATGATACCGTCCAGGTGAATCTAGGCATGAGGCTTGTGGTGGCGGTTACAGGCGCCAGCGGTTCGATATACGCAAAAAACTTCCTTGAGGCAGCGAAGAGCCATGGGATCGAGACTCATCTGATAGTCACCGAGGCAGGGAAGACGGTGGCGAGACACGAGCTGGGCGACGTCGAACAGCTCACCGCTTTAGCTGACTTCACATACGAGCCTCAGGACCTGGAGGCGCCTCTCGCAAGCGGCAGCTTCAGGGTGGACGGGATGGTGATAGTTCCAGCCTCGATGAAGACGGTGGCGGCGCTGGCCCACGGCTACAACGCCAACCTCGTGACCAGGGCGGCGGACGTTCACCTCAAGGAGCGTATGCCCCTCGTTGTAGTACCCAGGGAGACACCCCTACACGCGGTTCACCTTGAGAACATGGCTCGGCTCAGCAGGCTCGGCGCAGTGATCTTGCCAGCCATGCCCGGCTTCTACCATCACCCGGAGTCCGTCGATGATCTGGCGAGCTTTATCTCGGGAAAGATACTCGACCAGCTGGGTGTGCCAAACAGGCTGTACAGACGCTGGGGCGAGCCCTAGGCCTCCGCCTTCAACTCCTTCATGAACTCCTCCAGATAGGACTCCATGAAACTGTGGCGGGTCTCGGCCAGCTTCTTGGCCACGTCGGTGTATAGAAGCTCCTTGAGGGTGAGGAGCTTCTCGTGGAAGTGGCCTATATACCTCTCGATTGGTCTATCATGTTCACCGCTATACTGCGCAGCTCTGTAGACGCCGACCGCTCCCATCGCGTCCAGTTTATCGGCGTCGCTGAGTATCTTAGCCTCAAGGGAAGAGGCCTCCAGCCCCCCGCTGAAGCTGTGCACCCTAACGGTCTCCACTATCCTGGTCACCCTGTCACCATGGACGCCGTGCTCCGTGAGGATGCGTCTGGCTTTCTCGGCTCCCTTCTCGGCGTGGCTGTCTTCACCCCTCCCGACGTCGTGGAGTATGGCAGCTGGGATGAGCACCGACATGTCTGCGCTGAGTCTCTCACCGAGAACCATGCAGAGCCCAACCACCCGTTCCGTGTGCTCGAAGCCGTGGCAGCCGTTCATTCTCTGGAGCCGTTTAGACGTCTCCATGAGTCTATCCAGTAGTTCTCTCTGCATGGAAGGTCACTGCCTCTGTATGCCTGAGTCCCTTCCCACGTTAACGGATAGCTCACCCTTGAAAGACGTGATGAAGCAGTCGACGAGCCTCAACGTGTCTCCCGCCTCGATGCCTTCGAGTTCCTCGATCTTTTCGTTCCACACCGTGAGCCTCATGGACCCCGAGCCGTCCTTCACGAGCCCCTCGACGAGGGTGTGCTCCAGGCCGCTGTATGTTGTCACCTTACGCGGCTCCTCTAGGCTGATCAGCTCGACCATCAACTCGACGTGCTCCATGCCGGGCCTAAGTTCAGAGAGCTTCAACGGTGGTACGTGAACTGATACATTGTACCCAATAAAAGAATTAGCATAAGAATAAAACAAGACCCGACCACATGATATTTGATGAGCCTCGAGCTGCAGCTGGTCTGCCTTGAATGCGGGGAGACGATGGATCAGGAGCACCCCCCATCGACTTGCAGGCGCTGCGGAGGCATACTGGAGTATGAGTTGATGCCAGGGGCGGGCGGTGTCAAGTTCAGCGGCCCCTTCACCTTCTGGCGGTACAGGCAGGTCATGCCGAGGGTCTCCCGGGCGGTGAGCCTCGGGGAGGGCGGTACCCCGCTCCAGAAGTCGAGGCGGCTAGCCGAGGCCATAGGGATCGATAACCTGTTCCTCAAGGACGAGAGCAGGAACCCGACTAACAGCTTCAAGGACCGCTCCGCCGCGCTCATAGTCTCGGACGCTGCCAGCAGGGGATACGACTCCCTGGTATGCGCCACCAACGGGAACCACGGCGCCTCCGTCTCCGCCTACGCCGCCAGGATGGACATGAGCTGCAACCTCATAGTCCCCAAGGCCGTGGACATGGGCAAGCTGGCCCAGATGATGATCTACGACGCCAAGATCGTGGAGTCCGGGGAAAGCA
The DNA here is from genome assembly GCA_035529515.1 of Candidatus Krumholzibacteriaceae bacterium. GTDB lineage: Archaea > Thermoproteota > Bathyarchaeia > TCS64 > TCS64 > RBG-16-57-9. The sequence continues at coordinate 12,696 of DATKWN010000021.1, forward strand.
TCGAGGAGTCCATAGAGAGAGCCCGTAAGCT
>DATKWN010000022.1:0-4369 GCA_035529515.1 Candidatus Krumholzibacteriaceae bacterium
TTGTGGGGCGTGGGTTTTCGTCTGTTGACTACAGTCGTATGAGTCTTGAGTTGGATTCCCTTGGGAGTGGGAGCAGTGGCCTAGCTGAAAAATATCTCATTGGTTCAAAAACTCATAATTATTGAATCTGCCTGCGCGCGAGTGAGGAGAAAATTAATGCTACGAAATCGTGGGTGGGGCCGTCCACAAGATTGGGGCATAATGAAGGCCAACGAGAGAAGTCGGTGGCATGAGATTGCGGATAATCTTGAGCAATTCTATAGAGATATGCGAACTCATAAGCACATCAACGTGGGCCTGAGTAAGTTTATGACTCCCGATGAAGAACGTTCGTATGGACATTTTATGAAAACCCTCGAAGACCAAGACAAAATATATCGAGCTGGGAATATGCTCTCTCGAATCGCTGCTTCTAGTGGGGGATCAAAACATCTAGTTTCAATATCACAAAGTATGCTCAATGACGAAGATTTGCCTTACGTTTACCTATCAACATTCGCTTTTGTCTTAATCCAAGCGTATGAATCCAATCTTAATGTGCTCAAAAAGACGATAACTACAATGGCTCTTAAAACAAAAAGGGGAAGACAATGGGACAAGTCGGTTGAGGATACTTCACCAGTGAGATTACTTGAGATGCTTAGAAAATACTCTCAAGCATCTGTACCCTATCTAGAAAAAAATCTCTTCAAGCACGGCTCATTACGAAATGCTTTTTCACACGGATTATTTTGGTATGACAGTGAGCATATTCATTGGATTGATAATGTAAATTCTCCAGATTCACATAAGATACCATTCATATGTTTTATCAGAATACTTCGTGAAGAAACTCTTTTTACTCAATGTTTCTTGTGGGTCGGTGCTAAATTACTTGCAGAAAAATTCTTCGAGCCATAAGAGGACGTGCGCCCCCCGAAAAATCAAAGATAAAGGCCATTCCCCGTCGCATGTGTAAACGTTAAATGGGATTAACACCTCTCATTATTGGTGTATGGTTTGACTACCGTTAATCAGTTATTCTGTTTTGAGTGTCCAATTCGTGCGCATTGTCCTCACGTTGCTTTTCTTGAATCCTGGAGATTATCGAATCCTGGCTTTACCGCCAAATTACCCCGTGAAAAAAGTGCTGAATTATTCACTGGTGACATTAAAAAAATTAAGGAGACAATTGAGAACTGTCCTCTGCTTAAAATAATGCACTCGTCAACGGGGACTTAATGTATAAATCTTCGACCCTTTTTTCTTGTAAGTTTAAGCGGTGATGCGCTTGTTATATTGTTCTTGCGATAGGACCGCTCATTGGCTGTATTTGATCAGCGGCGTAGGCTGCGAGGGCTAGGGCCCAGAAGCGGTCGTCGTGGGTACCTTCTGGATGGTCGAAGAGGATCTTGCCGGTCTTCCCGAGCTCGTAGCGTTCGGCGTTGAGCTCATGGTAGAGCCTGTGCCTCGACGCTTGTCCGGATCGGAAGGCTATCCCCCATTGGATACACCAGGCATAGGTCACCGGGTCGCCGAATAAAATCTATTCGAGGAGGCGCTCGATCTCCACTGCGTCGAGAGGCTCCCCGTCCCAGTCCACGACCTTCCTGTGGTAGCCGCAGACGTGGAAGCCCATCCTCTCGTAGAACGCGACGCTGCCGAGGTTGTGCGCCATCACGAAGGCGCCTATGTGGGTGAACCCCTGCTCGCGGCACCACGGAAGGATGCCTCTCTCCCACATCGCCCTGCCCACCCCCTTACCGCGGTGCAGGGGCATCACCCATGTGCCGCACTCGCCGCAGTGCCGCATCCTCTCGCTGTACGCCCACCGCGGAGCGATGCCCGCGAACCCCGCGAACTCGCCGCCGACGTAGGCGACGAAGACCGCCTCCCGGTCAGGCATGTCCCTGAGGTACGCCGCCTCCTGCTCTGGGGTGAACGCGTTCAGCGTCGTCCGCCTCTCCTCCCTGCAGACGCCGATGAGCGCGCTGATCCTCTCCGCGTCCCTCCCCGGGTCGGCGTGCTCCACCACTACCTCCATGCCTAGATGTTCTCGGTACAGCTATTTTTCATTTGATCATGGGAGTTAAATCCCCGGGCAGCCAAGTCACATTCGATACGATGAAGGTCCTCCTAGTAGAGCCCCCGAGGGACGTATGGTTCATCATGGGCGAGTACCTGCCGCCGCCCTACGGCATCATCCAGCTGGGCGCCTACCTGGAGCGCGAGCTCCCGGAAGTGGAGGTGGAGGTCCTCGACTGCAACGCCAAGCGGGTGGAGTGGGAAGAGCTGAGCAGGCGCATAGAGGCGTCGGAGCCCGACGTAGTCGCCTCAAGCAGCCTCGCCACCTGCAACACATACCAGACCGCGAGGACCCTCCAGCTGGCGAAGAAGGCGGCGCCCGACGCCTATACCGTCACGGGCGGCATCCACTTCTCGTCGCTAGCCCGGGAGTCCATGGAGGCGTTCCCCGAGATAGACGCCGTCGTGAGGGGCGAAGGCGAGGTCACGTTCACGGAGCTCGTGAGGGCGAGGATCGAAGGCTCGCCTCTATCAGAAGTCGAGGGGCTCACCTACAGGGACGGCGACGCGATCCGCGTGAACCCTGACCGGCCCCTCATCGAGGACCTGAACACCCTCCCGTTCCCCGGGTACCACCTGGTGCGGGACACCGTTGACAGGTACCACTTCTCAGCCATGGCAGGCAAGGACGCGCCCTACGCCCTCGTGGAAGGCGGCAGGGGCTGCTCCCACAGGTGCACCTTCTGCAGCCAGTGGAGGCACTGGTGCGGCACGTGGAGGCTCAAGAACCCGGCGCGGGTAGCCGACGAGATGGAGTACATATACAACGAGTTCGGCGCCAGGTTCATCTGGCTCACCGACGACAACTTCGGGGCCGGAGGCAGGGGGAAACAGCTCGCCGACGAGCTTCTGAAGAGGGACGTGGGCGACGACCTCATGTGGTTCATCCAGATGAGGTGCGACGACGTCATAGACGTCAAGGACTCGCTGCCCAGGATGAGGGAGTCAGGGCTACAGTGGGTCATGATGGGGCTGGAGAGCCCCAGCCCCGGGACGCTGGAGCGATACAGGAAGGGCATAGAGCCCAGCATGGCCTTCGAGGCGGTCAAGCTGCTGAAGGCCAACGACATCTTCACCCACGCCATGTTCATCATCGGTGCCAGAGAGGACACCCACGCGTCGATAGCGCGGCTGAGGGGCTTCGTCGCTGAGCTGGACCCCGACTTCGTGATATACACGGCGCTGACGCCGTTCCCCGGCACCGACGTCTACGACGACGCCAAGGCCCGGGGCTGGATCGAGGACGACAACCTGTTCAACTACGACATGGCCCACGCAGTCATGGGCACCGACGCCCTCACCCGGGAGGAGGTGCAGGAGGAGCTCTACACGTGCTACCGCAGCTTCTACGGGTCCTGGCCGAGGAAGATCAGGGGGGTACTGTCCAGTAACGAGCTGAAGAGGCGGATATACTGGCACATGGCGGGGCAGAGCGTCCTGTCCCAGCTGAAGGCCCTGATATGAGCTTTTAATGCACAGGGTTCGCGCTTGCCTCGTACGTCTGCTTCAGGGAGAAGGGGAGAGGCTACTCCGTCTTCTTCATGAACTCTAGGCCGCGGTACTGCTTCACCGCCTCGAATAGGAATGCCGCCGCGCTGAAGAGGCTGATGAACATCACCGTGAGGTCCCTGAAGTCGCCCCTCCAAGGCCAGTAGGTGACGTAGCTAACCATGAGCCCCATGAGGAGGGCGGAGTATATGGTGAGCCTGGGGATGAGCATGCCGCGGAGCAGCAGGAAGCTGCGGAGCGCCTCGATGCTCTCCTGGTCGTTGACGATGTACTTGCCGTCGAAGTCGGTCTCGATGAGGCTGAGGTCGAGGAGCTTGTTGACGTGGTACTGGGCGAGGCTGGGGCTGCTGAGGCCCAGCTCACGCCAGATCTCCCTGACGCCCACGCCTCCGTCCGCGGTGAGGATGCAGAGGTAGACGTCCAGGGTCTTCCCGTAGATGCGTTTCCCCTGCGCCATCACGGGTCACCCAGCTCTACGGTGGTCACCTCTTCGAGGGTGCCGAGGTCGTTTATCTTCATCCTGCCCTGGCTTATGGTGTACAGGTTGTCCTCGATGTAGAGGCTGCGCTCCACCGCGTACTCGGAGTCGAACCAGTAGCCGCTCCGTAGGAGGCTGTCGTCGTCTATGTGGGTCACCCTGCCGCGGAGCTCTATGCCGTCGCGGCTTATGTCGAAGACGTAGGCGCCCTGATAGACGAAGTCGCCGTAGAAGTTGAGGGGGACCACTCCGGCGAAGTCGTCCTCGTCTATCTGGGCCTCCAGTATGGGGATGACCAGCAGGTTCCTGGCCCTGCTG
>DATKWN010000023.1:0-9604 GCA_035529515.1 Candidatus Krumholzibacteriaceae bacterium
CTACGGGAAGACGGGCTTCGAGATCGTCCTCGACGAGGACGACTACCCGAGGCAGCTGCTGTCGTTGCAGAGCAACGACCTTAAGCCCGACATCGACGAAGACTGGACGCTCACAGGCTACACCTACAAGGGCAAGAAAGGCTTCTACGAGCCCGGCGAGGTCCTGTACTTCACGAACCTGCAGCTGGAGGCCGACATGCTGGGCCTCAGCGACGTCGAGCCCGTCCGCAGCGTATGCCAGGCGAGGCACGAGCTTCTCCGAGAGAACTTCCCCGAGATCGCTCGGAACCTGTGGGCCCCCTACGTCATCCTCAAGGCGGACACCAGCGGATTGCCGTCGGAGGAGGCCGAGAAGGCCATCGAGAGCCTCGCCGAGGTGGCGCGGGCCGGTAAGAGCATCGCGGTGAACGAGAGCGTCGAGGCCACCGTGGTGGACATGACGCCGGACATCGACGGGTTGAACGGGCTGCTTGACAGGCTGGAGCAGGCGGTCACCGCGAACTTCGGCACACCCAGGTTCCTCCTCGGGAAGCCCATAGAGAACAGGGCCACGGCGTACGCCGAGCTGGAGGCCTACGTCCAGGGCATCGTACACTCGATCCAGCGGTACCTCAAGAGAGAGGTGGAGCGCCAGTGGTACGATCGCTGGACCAGGAAGATCCTGGAGGACGAGGATGCGCTCACCGACACCCTGCCTGTCCAGATCAAGCACCGCTGGAACCCGGTGCGCACCATGGACGTCTACGCGATGGCCGACGCCGCAGCCAAGCTGTGGGGCAGCCACGGCATGGGGCCCCTCGGCAATAACTTGGAGAAGATATGGGAGCTCATGGGCTGGGACCCCGGCGAACTGGAGGAAGCTAAGTGAAACGACACAGGTTTCTCGCAGCGGTCCACAGCATCATGACCGGGGACGAGGAGCACCTAGCAACCTTCTACCTCATGAACACCACCGTAAACCGGAACGGTTGGGGGGTTAGCGACAAGGCCCTCGAGGAGGCCATGCCCACCATCCTGAGGAAACCCATAGGCTGCGGCCCAGGCTATAGTATCGACGCCCACTACCCGGAGCCCATGGACCTAGGGCGGTTCGTCACGTCGGACAAGCCGGACGGCTACGGCCTCGGGACGGCGGAGATCACGGACGCCACCGCCTGGGAGCACCTGATCACGGGAGAGTGGGGACCCATCTCCGTGGTGATCCTCAGCTACAGAGACACCTGCAGCAAGTGCGGAGAGGACCTCACCTACACCGAGGACCCGTTCAGCCACGACTGCATCGCCCGCCGCGAGGCCTACCTGCTTGTGGAGAGCTTCGTCTTCGAGCGGGTGGACTTCATCGACACGCCAGCGGTGCCTCAGGCGGGCTTCATCAACGTGGCGCGGGCCCAGACCCAGGTGCCCCTGGAGCTGTGCGCCCGGCTATACGAGTCACAGTCCAAACAGGACCCGGCCCAGGGACCGGGAGCCCAGACGGGCTCGAATCCCGAGGAAGAAGAGAGGAAAACACAGTTGAGCGAAGAGCTACAGCAGCGAGTCACAGAGCTAGAGCAGCAACTCACAGACGAGAAGAAGGTCAGAGAAGCCGCTGACGCGCGGGTGACAGAGCTTGAGGCGAAGCAACACGCGGAGATCGTGGAGAGCGTCCTCGAGGCGAGGGCAGAGGCGGGCCTGGTGACGGACATCGAGGCCGAGAAGGAGAGGTTCACGGAGTACCCCGAGGACGCCCTCCAGCAGATGAAGGCAGACGCGGTCAAGGCCGCGAAGGCCCAGGCATCCAAGGGGGAGCCCAAGGCCAAGTACGCGGGAACCAGCGACGAGCTCAAGACGGCTATTGAGGACACGAGGCAGCGCCTCTTCGGAAGGAGGAACACGTGATGGCGGCGGGAAGCATCCTCAAGGAGCAGCTCCTCGTCATCGAGGAGTATACCGTCAAGGCCAGCGAGGACATCGAGAAAGGCGAGATCGTCTACAACGACGGCAACGGCATTTTAGCCGCTCCGAACATGGCGGTTGGCCCCTTCATGATGGCCCTCCAAGCACACGACTACAGCGAGGAAACCACCCACAAGATCTCATGCGTCCTGGTGGGCTGCGTCGAGGCCCAGAAGGTCTCGGGCAGCGGCGCCGGTAAGAAGGGTCAGGCGGTCATGATCAGCGCCACCGCCGGAGAGGTCACCCTGTTCGTGAAGGGCGACGCGCCGGCCAGCTACGCCGAGGCTGACGTGCAGACGGCACTAGACACCAACATAGGCATCGTCGGGACGCTGGCGGAGGACGCCGAGGACGCGGACACGACGGCCAAGATATGGCTGGGGGTGAAGTGATGAGAGTCTGGTACTCAACGGTCCAGAGAGACTACTTCAAGACACCCGGCCCCAACGTCTTCGAGGCACAGGCAATCACGCCAGTGGACATCGAGAGCATCGAAGCCGTCGTCATCCTGGACGAGGTGCTCGGAGCAGCCCGGCCCAGGTACAAGCTACGCGGCCTCTGCAGGCCCATACGGATGGACAGCCTGACGGCGCGCATCGACGTCGCCACCGCGCTGGCGGGACAAGAGAAGGTGCCCGCCATGGTGGAGGCCGAGATCGCGGCCGAGGCCTACACGGCGGTGGACTTCGATCTCTGGAAGAACGTGGTCCACATCGTCGTCAGCGACGAGGCAGCCAAGAAGGCCGCCCACGACGTGCTGGCGCTGAACGTGGAGGACGCCGGCAACGACCTGGCACGCATGGAGAACAAGCAGATCACGGAGACAGCCGAGGCCTGCACCGAGAAGGTGAGCGGCACCGCCTACAGCGACTGGGGCGCCATGACGACGCCGCCCAACAGCGACACCAACCCGTGGCTGGCGATCAGGGCGAGCATCGAGTACATCGAAGGCAAGGGGTACGAGCCCGACTTCATGGCCATGCACCCGGGCATCTGGGGCAAGTTCGTCACCAACACCTACGTCCGGGACCTGGTTCACAGCGGCATAGCCACCGTCGGCGCCGCCGGCGGAGAGTTCACGCTGCCAGGGTACCCCACCATCAAGACCTTCACCGACTACGCCCTGACGGCGACGCCCACCGCATCCAAGGGGCCCCTGATCGGGGACAGCCGGGCGCCCGCCGTGGTGCTGGGCGAGGGCCCCACCGAGGCGGCCAAGTACAGGGACGAGAAGGCCGGATACGACGCCTACATAATACGCCAGTACCTGGAACCCAAGCTGGTTCTAGACGACGCCATAGACAAGATATGCACGTAGAGGGCCGGAGGGGCGGCCCCTGCGTTTGACTTCAGAGACAGAGTTCCCCGCCCAGAGGGGCGGTATCCCCTAACAACCGAGGTGAACGAGATGAAGAGGATAAGGTTCAAGGGAGCGAGGCGGAAGGGAACCCTAACCCCCAGAAGGCTCTGGGCGCCCGGCGAGGTCCTCAAGTTAGACGACGACGTCGCCGACGAGCTCGTGAAGGACCCGGAGTTCCAGCTGGTGAGGCCTAGGAAGAGGAAGGCGAAGAGCGGCTAGGCTAGGGGAAGGTGAGAGAAAGATATGGCCTACTGCACAGCCTCAGACGTCCGGCGGATCATACACACCAGCCTCACGGACTCGGAGATAACGTCGATCATCGAGATGAGCGACGCCCAGATCGACAAGCGGCTCGGCGCGCAGAGCCCGTCGGACAAGGTCGTCAAGAAGCTGAGCATGCTTCTCACGGCCAAGACCATCAAGGGCCGGCAGCCGAGGAGCGTAGCCGCCGGCGAGTACAGGGAGGACTCGGGGGACATCCTTGAGGTCTGGACCCAGGAGATCGAGGGTCTCTTCCGGCTCTACAAGTCTCCGACTATCAAGGCCTCGGAGTATCGTCACATCGACGAGGACGAGAGGTACCCGGAGGAGACTTAGATGCCCGCGTTTGAGAAGCCGTACCCGCCGAACCCCATCACGTACAGCCACTACGATACGCTGGTGGACGCCCTCGAAGCCAGGTTCGGCGCCGGGGCGGCGGGCTTCATCGGCGACCGGACCAAGATAGTGAACAGCCGGGGCAACGTCTGGGACAGGGCCGCCGGCAACGTACAGAGCGCCATCGACGACGTCCTCGCCGACACCGGCGGCGCCGTGTGGCTGCCTAAAGGTAAGATCACCGAGACCCAGCCCTGGACCATCGACGAGGTCTATCCCGTCCACGTCTACGGAGCAGGCATGTGCTACCACGACCTGGACTACGGCACCATGATCAGGTTCAACCTCGGCGGCGGCGTCCACTGCATCGACATAGGGAAGACCGGCGACACAGTTCACTTCGGAGGCCTCTACGACATGACACTCTATCCGGGGTCCGGCGACCGCGACGTGGTCCACCTGGACAGGGTGAGTGACTGGCACATGGAGCGGGTCTACATGAACCAGCCGAAGAGGCACGGCCTCCACGTGGAGAGCACCGGGGACAGCTGGAACATCTGGGTGAAGGACTGCCTCATCGAGAACGCAGCCCAGGTGGGGATACGCCTCGAGGGAGGCGCCGGCGCGGGGGTCATCCTGAAGAGCTACTTCCTGAACAACTACTTCTACTCCAACGGCATCGACATCGAGGCCGGGGCCCTGGACGGCACCGACGGTAAGGTCAGGCTGTGCCAGTTCCACAACAACCAGCACTTCAACACGGACGGGGTAGGCATGAGGCTCTACCGCCTGGTCGAGCAGATCCTCGTCATGGGGGCGATATTCTACGCCACTGTAGGAGACGCGATAGACGTCAGCGACGACGGGGCAGCCAACAAGTGCAGCAGGCTCAACCTCGGGCCTCTCCAGATCGACGGCCAATCCACGACGCCCAACGGCGTCGACCTAGGCGGCTACACCGACCACGTGGTCATAGACAACTACCAGATCTGGGGAGTCACAGGTACAGCCGTCAACGAGGGCGTCAACGTGACGAACATAACGAAGGGAGATGGGTACGAGTCATGAGCTATCAGTATGGCCAGTTCGGCGCCGGCTTCGACCTGGTGCGGCCCGAGCCCCAGGCACTACGGTTCGAGGAGCTCCTGGAGCTCCACGGCGAGGACATCACCGTGGTCAAGCAGACCGTCACCGGTCACGACGGCTACGGGCAGCCAGTCCTCAGCGAGACGACCTACACCGAGAAGGCCGTCGTCAAGACAGAGCTGGGCGAGAGCCTCCTGCCTCCGGGGGAGGTTAAGCGGGCGACGGTGGAGGTGCTGTTCACCCAGTGGGCGCCGGTTGGCGAGACCCTGTATGAGTTGGAGATCGAGGGCCACAGGTACCACGTGATGGGAGTCGAGAAGACGTCGGCGTACATGCTGGTGAGGGCGGAGAGGATGGTTGAGTGACTGACCCCAAGCTGACGCTGCTGGAGCTCCTCGAGGGAGGGTGGAGCCTCGGCTACGAGCCCACGTTCTCGGCTGACTGGCTCCAGGAGAAGGCCGAGTTCCCCCAGGTGGTGGTGAGCCACGTATTGACGACGCCCCGGCCCATAGGGTTCAGCGAGGACCCGGCGGCGGCCCAGCGCCGGTTCGAGGCCGTCTACTTTGTGGATGTCTGGGCCAGTGGCGACGCCGAACAGCGGTGGGAGCTCCTCGGGGAGGTGGACCGCATCCTTCACTCCAAGTGCAACAGTCCAGGTGGAGGCCTTGAGTACCTGGAGGTCTCGGCGTGGCGGGACCTGGATGAGGGCAATCTCAGGCCGCCACTTTTTCGCAGTCAGACTAGGGTAGAGGTGCTTTATTATGGTTAGTTACAAGGGAAAGGACCAGATCGAGTTCGGGCACAAGAACTACGACGAGGCGAGTTACGGGGGCAGCCCCGGGGCGAGCCCCGTGACGCTGTACAGGATAGGGTACGTGACCGAGCTCGCGCCGAGCTATGACCCCGAGCACAACAGGGTGTTCGCTCTCAGGGACGGCGGCGGCGAGGGCCGCCCCGTGGCTATACTGATGAGGCGCGAGAACGTGCGGTTGAGGCTTAAGTGGCTGCAGGGTCAGCTGGGCGACTACTACCAGAAGTACATCCTCGGGGGATACAACTTCTTCGCGGAGGCCAAGCTGTACCGTGACGCCACCGACAAGCTGTACCTGTACTGGACGGGGCTCAAGCTGGATACCCTGTCGGTTCAGTGCAGCGTCGGCGAGCCCGTCATCTGGAGCGCCGAGCTCATCGGGAAGCTCTACGACACCAAGAGCTCGACCATCCACAGCTACGGCGCCGCCCCGGGTACTCCCTGGGAGTGGGACGACACTTACGTCCAGGTGAGCACCAACGGCAGCGACTGGACCACCATAGAAGGCGTCACTGACTGGGAGTTCAGAGTCGACAACCAGCTCAAGCCCAACTTCGTGTTCAACGAGACTGGCTCCAAGCAGCTGAGCAGCCTCGAGGAGATGGAGCAGCTCTGCGACGCCAGGCTCACCATGAACCTTCAGGACGACACGTACCTCAGCTACCTCCTGGACCAGACGGAGATCTACCTCAAGGTAATGCTGCCGAATAGCCAGCACATCCAGTTCAGCAAGGGCAAGATGAGGCTCGTGGACCCGCTTGTGAAGCCCGAGGACCTCATCGCCTGCAGAGTCGAGTTCACCGGAGGATACCTGGAGCACAGCTTCACGTGATGGCCATGAGACACGAGACAAAGATACAGGGTCACCGCCTGGTCTTCAGGACCTGGACATACGGCATGAAGCAGCGAGCCCTCAAGGAGTCCACCAGCTGGAAGAGATCGGGGCCGGGTGACCTGCAGCCCGACGTCGACCCATGGAAGCTCAACGACATGATGCTGGTGGAGACCATCGTCGAGTGGGATCTGGTCGACGAGAACGGGCAGCCGCTGCCCATAACCCTCGAGAGCATCCACTCAATAGAGCCTCCCGAGCTGGTGGAGGATATGATCGCGTTCACACAGAGAATCAACGGGGTGACCCGGGAGGAGAGAAAAAAATCGTAGAGGCTGTGAAGCGAGGCAAGCCGAGCCCACTCCTGGACGACGTCGCCCTCTGCGCCATCATGGGCTGGACCCACGGCGAGCTCACGGCTCAGCCGGCCCGGTTCGTGGAGAGGCTCGGCGTCTACCTGGAGACCCTGGCCGACGTACGGGACAGGGAGGGGCGGCGGCTCGAGGACGAGCTTCGACGCCTGACGAGAAGGAGGTAACGTGAGTGAAGGTGACAAAGCCGGTGCGGCTTGAGGACCTAGGGATGGAGCTGCAGATGATACCCCAGACGCTCCAGGAGGCGGCGGACCTATGCCTCCAGCTGCCCCGCATGGTCACCTTCGCCAAGGCGTTCTGCCCGGTCCGGACGGGAGCCCTCAGGGACTCGGTCAGGGTCGAAAGGCCGAGCCTCCTCACAGCCAAGCTGGTCGCCGGCGGCGGAGGCCACGTCAACCCGTTGACCGGCAGAGAGGTGGACTACGCCCGCCACGTTCACGACGGCACCAGCAGGATGCCGGCGAGGCCGTTCATCCTTCAAGCGGTGCTGGCTGAGAGGCTGAACACAGGCCGCGAGATACTCTACAGGGCGGCGGGGGTGGCCTAGTGTCGGACAGGGTTGACCTGGAGTACAACGTACAGGTGACAGGGCTCGAGGAGGCACAGGCGTCGGCTAACTCTGCGAGCGAGAGCGCCAACCAGGCATCTCTCGCATTGACCGGGGCCCGGTCAAGCGCCTCCAGCTCGCTGCCCACCATGTTGATGACGGTGAGGGCCATGAACGCGACGAGGCTGGCCATAACCCAGACATCCAGGGCCATCACGAACCTGAACCCCACGGCGCTGATGTACGGGTTCCTCAACATGATCCAGGTGGTCCGCAACCTGACAGCGTTGACCAGGATGCTCAAGGAGTCGACGGGCGCCGCCGCGGCGGCCCAGAGCATCCTGGCGACTCTAACGGGGAACTGGTGGGTGATACCGTTGGCGCTGGCCGCCGGTGCACTCGTCTACTCGCGGATCAAGAGCATGCAGGCAGGTGGCCCCGTATCTCACACCGGGGTCTATATGCTTCACCGGGGCGAGTACGTGGTGCCGGCCCAAGAGACTCGGCTGGGCCCCATCTTCGTCACCTTCGAGAGGCAGCCGCGGAGCCCGCTTGAGGTTGATCAGTGGCTGGACGAGCTGGGGCCGCGGCTCACAGAGAAGATGAGGAGGGGAGGCTAGTGCCGACGCCGGGTTGGGCAAAGAGCCACGTGGAGATCTACGAGGAGCCTGGTTTCCTCGACGACTGCTTCAGGAGCAGCCTCTGGACCAAGTTCCAGTCGGCGGCCTCGGAGAGCTTCGGTAACGCCGGCGACGTCTCGGGCGACTACGCGATAATGGAGGTCACGGAGGGCGGGACGGTCAACGGCGCCGGCTGGAGGCGGGATGTAAGCAGCCTCAACCTGGATACCGACGGCTACCCGCTGATCAGGGCTCGCCTAAGAGGCCGAGGAACGACACCTCAGTACAAGGTGGAGGTCGAGTACACGGACGCCTCGACCACTAGCTCGGGCTGGACAGATGCGCCGAGTGGCTTCGAGGTCAAGATGCTGCAGCTCGCGGCGGGGAAGACAGTCAAGTACGTGAAGCTCTACGCCCGGAGCAACACTCCCAACCAGACGGCCCAGGTCGACTATGACTACGCGGCTGTACTCAAGAACCCGCCTCTGATACCTGAGGAGCTGCTGGAGCTGGTCGCCGACCTGGTGACGACGACCGCCGTGAGTGGCCTCAGGCTCACCATGCTCAACGACCCTCTGCTGGGCGTCACGGAGAGGCGATATAGCCTGGACGAGAACCTGGGCACCAAGGCCTACGACCTGAGCCGGAACAGGCACCAGAGCACCATAGTCAACGCGACGTGGAACAGCGGCGGCAGGCATGGACACTGCCTATACTTCCTGGCGGGGGGCAGCTGCCGCCTCGATACGGGGTTCATGACCACCGTTGCGGCTACCGGCGCCATCAGCATCGCTTTCTGGGTGAAGGCCAGCGCAGGCACCTTAGGCGTCATCTGCGGGTTCGGGAAGACCTTGGGCGCCGACTGGAACAGGATTCAGTTCAACTGGAGCTCTAACAAGGTCAGGCTCTACGTCAAGGACGACGCCGCCAACGTCAGGCAGTACACGAGCAGCGCGGCGGCCGCGGACGGGTACTGGCACCATGTCGTCGGTGTCATCAACCCAGACGGCGACGAGATCGAACTGTACGTCGACGGCGAGTATGACGGCGGTGCCTCGGGTACCCTGGACGCAATAACCTTGGACGCTCATGATCTCACCTTCGGTTGCGTCCATACAGGCGGCGGGTACAGCAGCTACACCACCTGTTTCGTGGACGAGATCCTCGTCGTCTCACGGGCCCTCACCGTCGACGAGGCCTATGGTCTCAGCCAGTACGAGCCTCTTAGCGGCGCCGCCAGGGTGGGGGCCGGCAACATCGTCATGGTGTATCTGGGCGCCGAGAGCGAGACCCTGGTCTACAAGCTGGTCACGGCGCGGGTCATCGACCGTGTGGCGCTGGGGGAGCCTGACGAGCCGGTGGTTCAGCTGGTGTGCGAGGACCTTGGCGAGATTCTTCACGAGCGCACCTTCACCAAGGAGTACGTATCGGCGACGCAGATC
>DATKWN010000024.1:0-15422 GCA_035529515.1 Candidatus Krumholzibacteriaceae bacterium
CGGGGGTCGTCTAGGTAGCCGAAGTGGATGAGGTAGTAGAGTATGTTGCCGTCGAGGCAGCACCCGTCCTTCACCGCGCTGTCCCTCCCCCTCTCGGTCTTGGGCATGTCGGTGAGGAAGTGGCCGCTGTTTCTCTGGAACCTGAAGATGTGCTCCACAGCCTTCTCGATTTCGGGTGTCCTCCTCGCGCCAAGCTCCGCAAGGATAAGGAGCTGGTGGGTAGTCGCGGTGTACTTTGGGATGTACATATCGTCCGGGTTCTCCCAGTAGCCTTCCGGGTTCATCGCGTCAAGGATCGCGGTGACGATGGGGCTCTCCATGATCGCGTCCCGGGCGGCGACGACGTCGGGGTTGTTTTCCTCCAAGTCTAGTAGGTCCTTTAAAGCCCAGTACCTGACCGAAGGGTCGCAGGGTTCCAGAAGCCACTCGGTTCTATCCTCTTTCAGGTTGTCCTTGCACATTCTTAGCCATCCATTGATGTCGTTGTTCTTTTAATGAGTCTTTACTATCCTAGTAATGAAGGATACAATACCCTATGCATCAGTTGTTGCGTCGCAGCATCATCGTTTACAAGTTGTTTTATGACAAGCTGAAAGTCTTAACGTAGGTGGTGGGAGGCTTGAGAAGGGCTAAGATCGTTCTGATCCTGATAATTGGATTTTCACTGTTTTCGGGAAGGTCGCTGAAGCTTTCAGCGATTTAGATGTTAAGGTTGTGTGCGTGACTGCTTATGCCGGAGTTAGGTTTGCATGGCGAGTCTGGAAAATGGCCGAGCATAAAAGGCGACACTAGAAAAAAACTTGAAATTTAGGGAGGTAAAATCCTTGAAGAAACTCCTTGGATATTCACGGGAGTAACATTTGATGCCCAATTCCTTAAAAGAACTGCTCCATCATGGGCAATTCACGAATTCATCAGCAGAACAATGGGATATGGATTTAAAACCGCATTAGAAGTTACTTTACTTGCTGCTGAAGCTGGGGCATTACCGATGGATGACGAAGTTATAGCAATAGCCGGAACCAGCTGGCTGGGAGGCGGAGCGGACTGCGCAATAGTTGTCAGACCATCGATAGTTCCAAGAACCACGGACGTCGAAAGGGGATTAGAAGTCAGAGAAATCATAGCTATACCTAAAATAAAGTTCAGCAAGAAGTTAATCAACAAAATTAAAGAAGCCAAAGAGACGGTGTAGCGCGCGCAACAAGGGAGTATAAATTTATTGAAAAGACAAACGCTTGAAAGAAACCTGAAACGTGTAGTACGTAGAATAGAGGAAGGAATCGCTCCTATTCGTGTTGTAGAGGTATGGGCGTTCGGAAGTTTTCTTAGAATGAAAGCTGATCCCAAAGATGTTGACTTGGTTATCTTCTATATAAAAGACCCCGCATTTGATGAAAAAGTTGAACTGTTCAGACAATTCATTCTGAGGCTAAACAAAACAGAGGAAGGATGCGAAATGCTTGAAGAGCTCGTTTCCAATCAAGACTTTGCAAGTGAGTTTGCTAAGAAAAGCTTCCCTGGACTTCCAGTTGATGTCTGGCTGAGACATATCAAGGCTTCAGGTTTTATGAGAACCTATCTCAGTTACTACTTTCATCCAACAGATACAACACGAAAGGTACTGAAAGAAGGGATTCGTCGTATCCAAATAGCGGAAATAGAGGATGTCCATGAGAAAGACGAGCTATTTTCGAGGATGAGTGCTCAAAGTTTCAAGCTTGTATGGTCTAAAAACGAACGTGATGTTGACAAGAACTTACAAAAGTTGACTGAGGAACAGGCTGCTATAATTCTTGCCGAGATGAAGAACTTTGCAGTTCAAATTGAACGTTATAAATCGTATTATTTTGTGCTAACAAACGTCTTGAAGTGGGTGATCGAGGCCATACTATCGCGCAAGAGTCTACCTGACGATGAACAAGTAGCTGAACGTATTCATGTCGTGGGAAGTGAGCGTGGAATTTTAGATCCGTATTTGAAATGGATCTTGAACCAGATCACGTGGTCAGGATCTGTTAAAGAGCCCGGCCTACAAGAGCAGGTCACCCATCAAGACATCGATAGTGAAATCGCTCAGATCAAGGATTCGGTTGAGGATGTTTCCGAATTAGGAGTGCTTTGCGAATCAATGAGAAGGGATATCGATGAGTTTCGTTCCAAGTGTGTCTTTGCAAAGTGTTTACTCAGTCTACTTATCCACCCTTCAGACAGCTATTATGTTCCTCCAATCGAAGAGCAGGTATCATATGCGGTCCTCTGGGCACTTTCAGGGTTTCCCATGTATGAGGCGAAGGACGATGTAAAGAGGAGGGTGTTGACCGATTTAGGTCTGGACGAGATCAGCAGAACTATAGTTCTAGTTGAAAAATTAGGTTACAAGTCCGAGTATAACCTTGCAAGTTCTGAAGAAGAAATTCAGAAATTTAACAACCAATCAAAGAAGGGAAAGGCTGAGAAGGAACTAGGAAAATATATTAGACCAATCCTACGAAAAGCGTTCCCAAAGAGCGTCGATACCTATGTTGACTTTTCAACTGCGTTAGGAGAAAACGGAGTTGCCATTCCTCAACACGTTTATTTACACGCAGCCTACCGCGGACAGGAAATAGAAAAATTTCTTGAGCTTGCGAAAAAACTGGAGTTCATTGTCGAAAGATCCAATAATAACTATTGTTGGGCTACTCTTTATATCGACATTAGTCAATTTAACGGAGATAGAAAACGTATAAAGAAGCTGATCAAAAGCAAGTTGAGATTCTCTATAAGTGAGACGAATGTAGAACCACGTGCGTAGGCCTTGGGGAGAAAGGGTTCAAGCTATATCGTATGATAAAATATTAGCGGTGATGCGCCCCATCCTACGGTGCAGTCCGAGAGCGCGATCCATTAAAACAAGGATTGAAACATTATACAGAGTGGGGGCGCGTCACGGCGTGTGCTGCGAGGGTACCCACGCTTCCTCTTCGCAGGGCTGAACGTGAAACTTGTTAGGGGCAACGAAACATGATAGACCCCACCATGCGGGAGCTTGAACGTCTCATTGAGAGGCGGCACCCCACCAACCAGCAATTCCTCCATATGCTGCTCCGGTATCTAAGGAGGAACAGGCAGTGACCACGAAAAACAGTGCCTTGGGTAAACGCCTAACAGCGGCGGAGCGGTGGGACCAGTGGTGCCGCGCGGCATACGGTTTATCGGGCGACGAGGCATCCGCAGCACACCCAGCGGCGTGCTGGGAGAATGAGCTAAGGGAATTACGGGTGACGGGGCGCTGCGGGCTTCACGAGGTATTACTCAGGTCTTTGAGCTGACCGAGGGAAGCATTTAACGAAAAACGAAGTAAATCGAAGCCCTCTTTGGCTTGAACGGCGTTGTGTTGGCTAGAGCTCGAAGTACACTATCTTGCGGTGCTTCTTCTTGGGCTCCAGCCTGAGGCTCTTAAGCCTCCCTATTTCCCCGGTGCTCTTGACGTGGGTGCCCATGCAGAAGGTGAGGGTGTACTCCCCAATCTCCACCATCCTGAGCTTGTCCACGCCTAGGGGTAACTTCTCGAGGAAGCTCTGCTTGCGGGCGTCGTCGCCGACGTCCAGCTGGTCCCTGTCGGTGTAGTAGATTCGGACGGGCACATCCATGTCGACTATCTCGTCGAACCGCCGCCACACGCTCTGAACCGTCTCCTCGGTGACGTCGCTGGGCTTGAAGTCCAGCTGGCTGAAGCTGCTGAAGACCTTGGGGCCGCTGCCGGCAGACTCGAAGAGGCCGGTGAGGAGGTGTTCCCCGCTGTGGAGACGCATGAAGCTGAACCGCCGCCCCCAGTCGATGACGCCGTGGACCTCGGCGCCCTCCGCGATGTCTCCGTCGAGGTAGTGGAATATCTGGGGGCCACGCTTCATCGCCTTAACGACGTTGAAGACTGTGCTATCCACCTCGAGGGTGCCATGGTCGGTTGGTTGGCCTCCGCCCTCGGGGTAGAACGCGGTCCTGTCGAGAACCACGAACCTGGGACCCGCCCTGACGACGGTGGCGTCGAACTCCCTGAGGTAGCTGTCCTCGACGTAGAGTTGTTTGCTGTCCATGTCACTCCTTTCTCTCTGCTGCTGACCTATTTTTACCGTTTGTAGACGACGCGGCCGTCGATTATGGTCATGTCAACGGGTATATCGATGATCTCCTCCGTGGGCACCGTCAGTATGTCCCTGCCGAGGACCACCATGTCGGCGAGCTTCCCCTCCTCGATGCTGCCGAGCCGGTCCTCGTCGAACTGCTGGTAGGCCGAGTGGACGGTGTACAGCTTTAATGCCTCAGTGACGGAGACCCTCTGGCTCTGCCCTATAGGTTTACCTTTCCGTGTGACTCGGTTCACCAAGGCGTGGATGGCCATGAGCGGTGGGTAAGGCGCGCAGGGGTGGTCGCTGTGAGCCGCTATCTTCACCCCGGCGTCGAGGAAGCTGCGGGCCGCGAACATGCGCTCCAGCCGTTCCTCGCCGAACGCGGGTATCAGCTTGTCGCCGTGGTAGTAGGGGTACGGCCCGAAGATTGTGGGCAGTATGCCCAGCTCCTTGATCCGCTGAACCAGCTCGGGGGTGATGACCGTGCAGTGGATGTCCCTGTTCCTGGGGTCGTCCCGGGGGTACTTTCGCTGAAGCTCCTCCATGATGTCGAGGTACAGGATGATGGCCCTGTCGCCGTTGGCGTGGCAGCTTACGCGGTAGCCCTGGGAGTACGCCTCCTCCAGGGTCTTCCTGGCGATCTCGGGGGTCGTCGACATGACGCCGTAGAACCCAGGCTTGTTCAGGTACTCCTCGGTGACTGCGGCGGTGCGAGCCGATATCGCCCCGTCGAAGAAGAACTTGAGGCCGCAGACCCTGAGCCAGTCGTCGCCCAGGCCCCTGTATATGCCCAGCTTATCGAGTTCGGGGAACAGGTCGATGGCGATGTCCATCCTAACGCGTATGGGGAGCCCGCCCCTGTTCTTGAGGTCGATGGCTGCCCTGATCTCGCTGCGCTCCACGGTGTCGTAGACGCATGTGAGCCCGAGCTGGGCACACTCCGTCAGTATCTGCTTCGCCCCCTCGCGGGACTGGTCACGCGTCGGCAGGGACGTACCCTCAGGCCTAAGAACGTCGAGGGCCTTCTCGTGGACGCCGCCCGTCAGCTCCCCTGTCTCTGGGTCCCTGTCGAACTTGCCGCCAACCGGGTCAGGGGTGTCTTTCGTCACGCAAGCCACTTGGAAGGCCATGCTGTTGGCCATGTAGAAGTGGCCCCCCACCGTCGAGATGAGTACCGGGTGCTCTGTGCTGGCGTCGTCCAGCTCCCACCTCGTGGGGTGCCTCCTCTCCTTGAGCTTGCTGTCGTCCTCCTGGTAGCCGCTCACCCACTCGCCCTTCGGCGTCTCGGCGGCCCTCGCCCTCAGCCTCTCCACAAGGTCGGCTATCGAGTGAACCCCGGCCTCCTCGCTCAGGTCCACGGTGAGCATCCTGCTGGCGCCGACGCTCATCATGTGACAGTGGCTGTCGATGAAACCCGGTACGACGGTCCTCCCCTTCAGGTCGATGACCTCGGTGCCGGCGCCCTTCAGCTTGTTCACCTCGCCGTTGTCTCCTACCTTGAGGAACCTGCCGTACTTCACGGCGACGGCCTCCGCTATGGACTCTTCGCTGTCCATCGTAACGATCTTGCCGTTGATTAAAACCAGGTCAGCTTGCATATCGATCCCCAGACGGTTGTTAACTAGGGCCCATGTACTAAATATTATATTCCGAGCGAATGACTCTGAACCATGACCGATCACAAGCACTACAGGGACATGGAGAAGAAGTACGTCTACGGGACATGGACATACGAGCATGCCTGGAACCCCCGGGTCATAGACACGGCGGACGGCTGCTACATGACCGACCTGGACGGGAAACGCATACTCGACTTCAGCTCGCAGCTCATGTGCAGCAACCTGGGGCACAGCAACGATGCGGTGAAGAAGGCGATCTGCGACCAGGCCAAGAAGCTGGCGTACGCGGCGCCCGGCTTCGCCACCGTCCCGGCGGCTCTGCTGGGCAAGAAGCTCGCCGAGATAGCGCCCGGCGACCTCTGCAAGAGCTACCTGTGCAACGGAGGAGCCGAGGCGAACGAGGCCGCCATCAAGATAGCACGGATGTACACGCGTAGAAGCAAGCTCATCTCACGTTACCAGTCGTACCACGGCGCATCCTCCGGCGCCATCGCCCTCACGGGAGACCCCCGAACCCAGTACGCCGTCGGGATGGCGGGCGTCGTCCGCGCCCCAGACTGCTACTGCTACAGGTGCCCCTTCAAGCTGGAATACCCCGGCTGCGGCGTCCAGTGCGCCGAGATCATGGACGAGATCATCAGGATGGAGGGACCCAAGACAGTCGCCGGCATAGTGCTGGAGCCCATCGTGGGCAGCAACGGCATACTCGTGCCGCCCGACGAGTACATGCCCCGCGTCAGGGAGATATGCGACGAGCATGGGGTCCTGCTGATAGACGACGAGGTCATGGCGGGCTTCGGCCGCACAGGCAAGATGTTCTGCATCGAGCACTGGGGCGTGGTGCCCGACATCATGACCATGGCGAAGGGAATAACGGGCGCCTACGTCCCCGTCGGAGCCACCATCACCTCCAAGAAGATAGCGGACTACTTCGACGAGCCTGACAACCTGTTCTGCCACGGCCAGACCTACGCCATGCACCCCCTCGGCTGCGCAGCCGCCATAGCGTCGATAGACGAGTACAAGAAGCACGGCCTCGTCGAGAACGCCGCCAAGATGGGTGAGGTCCTCGGGAAGAGGCTTGAGGAGCTGAAGGAAGACCACAGGTCGGTGGGCGACGTCCGCGGCAAGGGGCTGTTCTGGGGCGTCGAACTCGTCAAGGACAGGGAGACCAGGGAGCCCTTCGTGACCAGGGAGGAGAAGTTCCTGCCCAACACGCTGAAGCGTGTCAGCTCGGCTGCCATGGAACGGGGCGTCTACGTGGCGAACGTCATCAACACCCTCATCGTCGCGCCTCCGCTGATAGCGACGAAGAAGGAGATCGAGGAAGGCGCCCAGGCGCTGGACGAGGCGCTGAAGGTGGCCGATAAGGAGACTAAGTGAGGCCCCTAAGCCTCTCTACCCTGTTCTTCTTCTGTTTCATAAGCCATTCGAAGGTGTCAGGCAGGTCGGGGAGGAGCCCACCCGAGCTCTTCGCGGCCTCCATGCAGAACTCTATGGTCTTCTCCTCGTTGCCTATGGATGCCTCGACGGCTTCGGCGAGGGCCCCGTGGTTCACCTGGGTTAACTTGTAGGCGTCTGGGTCGATGGGGTTCCGGGTGAAACCCACCTCGAAGGCGTCCGTGACCCCCATCCTGTAGGCGCGGGTCACCCGATCCCTGTGCTTCACGTTCTCCTCCGCCAGCCCGTTGAACGTGTCCCTGTGCTCGGGGTGGGCCTCGGCGAGCCTCCTGTAGTTCTCGGTGGCCCGGTCCTCAAGCGCCTCGTAGTGGCTGATGATCTGGCTTGTGGTCCTGAGCACTAGGGCCACCGTTGGATGACGACCTTGTTCTCGGTGAAGAAGTCGACGGCGTCCCTGCCTTGGCCGTGGAGGTCCCCGAAGAAGCTGTCCTTCATGCCGCTGAACGGGAAGAACGCCATGGGGGCGGCGGTGCCGATGTTGACGCCGATGTTGCCGCACTCCACGTCGTACTGGAACCTTCGGGCGGTGCCGCCGTACCTAGTGAATATGCTGGCGGCGTTGCCGTAGCTGCTGCTGTTCACCATCCCGATGGCCTCGTCCAGGTCTTCAGCGGTGAGTACGCTCATCACGGGGCCGAAGATCTCCTCCCTGGCGATGGTCATGTCAAGGCTGACGCCCTCGAAGATGGATGGGCCGAGGAAGCATGTCTCCGGGTACGGGTCGCAGCTGAACTCCCTGCCGTCCATGGTGAGCTCTGCGCCCTCCTCGAGTCCGGACTCGATGTAGCCCAGCACCCTCTTCTTCCTCTGCTCCGCCTGGAGGGGCCCCATCTGGACGCCCTCCTCGAGGCCGTAGCCCATCTTGATGGCGGCCGCCCTCTCCTTTATGACCCCCAGGGTCTTGTCCATGAACCCCTGGTCGTCTCCCACGAACACGAGGTTGGCGCCGGCGAGGCACCTCTGCCCCGTGTTGCCGAAGAAGCTCGACATCAGCGAGGAGACCGTGAGCTCGACGTCGGCGTCGGGGGTCACGACGAGGAAGTTCTTGGCGCCGCACTGGGCCTGAACCCTCTTGCCGCGGGCCGCCGCCTCCTTGTAGATGACGTCCCTCCCTATCTTGGTGGAGCCCACGAAGCTGACGCCCTTAACGCCGGGGTTCTCCAGTATCTCCGAGACGGGCTCGACCTCGCCGTTGACGAGGTTGATCACGCCGGGGGGGAACCCGGCCTCGTCGATGAGCTCTGTGAGCTTCATCATGCTCAGAGGCGTCCACGGGCTCGGCTTGATGACGTAGGTGTTGCCGGTGGCCACGGCGTAGGGCATGAACCAGAGGGGCACCATGAAGGGGAAGTTGAAAGGCGCTACGCACGCGAAGACGCCGAGGGGCTGCTTGATGAGCACCTCGTCGATGCCCCTGCTTATGTCCTCCGCGTTGTAGCCCATCATGAGGCTCGGGATGCCCGTAGCCATCTCCACGTTCTCGATGCCGCGGCGCACCTCGCCCCGGGCCTCGTCGATGATCTTGCCGTGCTCCATCGTCAAGACGCGGCTGAGCTCCTCGAAGTTCTCCTCCAGAAGCTGTTTCAGGCTCATCAGGTAACGCGCCCTGGTGAGGGGGGTAGTCCGTCTCCAGCGTGGGAACGCGTCCTTCGCCGCGTCCACGGCCGCCTTCACGTCCTCTCTGTGGCCGACAGGCACCTTGGCTATCGTCTTCAGGGTCGCGGGGTTCACCACGTCCCTGGTCTCCGAGGCCTCTGACTCCACCCACTCGCCGTCCACGTAGTTCCTAAGCTCCATCACGCCCTTGATGGGCTCCTCAAGCACAACCATAACATCATCACCGTCAGCTCGTTGGCTGACCCACTGCTCATACTATAACTGGTTACCGATTTAAAACATCGGAGACGAGGCCCCTGAGAGACGGCTCGGCTACGAGACGACTCCTACGGAAGGCGCGCCGGCCCCCGTGGAGTTAGAGATGCACCGGGTCAGACTGGTGGACGCACCGCTGGACTGGGCCACGGCGACACGCTTGACGAGGCGGAGCCTCAGTAGAAGACCCTGTTCATCTTGACCCTCTCGCCGTCGAACTCGACGCCCTCCATCCCGAGAAGAGCGCGCTTCATCTCGACGCCTCCCTGGTATCCGCCCAGTGAGCCGTCAGACCTTATCGCCCGGTGGCAGGGGATGATGACGGGAAACGGGTTGGTAGACAGCGCCCTCCCCACCGCACGGGCTCCCCCCGGCACAGACAGGTACGCGGCGATACTCCCGTAGGTGCTGACGCTGCCCCTCGGGATGCCGTGCTCCGCCAGCAGCACAGACCTCTGGAACCCTGAGCACCTGCCCAGCGCGACGTGTTCGAGGCTGAACGGTACGTCTTCGCCTTCGAGAAACCTCCGTATGTCTGCTAATAAGCCGTCGACCATGCTGCACGTCCCGGGTTCGGCATCCGGGAAGCCGGTCTTGACGAACTCGGTCGACGGCTTAATCCCCTTGGATAGGTACACCCGCTGCACCGTAGACTCCCCGTGGGACCTGTCCCAGACAGCGCTGACCTTGCCGAACCGGGTGTCGGTAGAGTGGAACCTCAAGCGACGCCCAGCTTCCGCATGTAGAGGAGCGCCACCGCCTTGCTACACTGGATGATCTCGTCGATGCTGGCGTTCTCGTCCTGCTTGTGGCCCCTGCTGTAGGCGCCGCCCACGCCGAAGTTTATGCACGGCATCCCGCCGTCCACGACCTGGTAGTTCATGTCGGTGCTGCCTAGGGTGCCGGTGAACGGTAGCTCCCGCCCCAAAGCGTCCTGTATGATCTTCCTCGACGTGACGGCGTAGGGGTCATCGGCTTGGACGACGTAGCATTCCCTGAAGTTCACGACGCCGAGCTCGTACTCCAGCTCCGCGTCGGTCGCCTTGACGCCGTCGAGCACCGCCTTGAACTCGTCGCGTACCTCAGCGAAGGTCTCGCCGGGCACCATTCCTCGGAGCACCTCCTGCTCACATAGATCCGGCACCGTGGCGCCCTGCACGCCTCCCTTGATGGTTCCTATGTTGAGCATAGCGGTCATGGACTCGATGCCTTTCTCGCGCAGCGCGTCCCCGAGGTCGATGCCGGGGACGGGTACCTGTCTCCTGAGGAGCACGTTCCTCCAGTAGTCGTTGAGGGCCACGTTGAGCTTGCTCATCTTCTCTATGGCGTTGATGCCGAGGATTGGCATCTGCCCGTGCCAGCTCAGGCCTTTGGTCCTGAGGAGGAAGCGGGTTCTTCCCTGCGCCGCGAGGCCGATCCCGGAGAGGCCTCCGTCCAGCTGTATCCCGATGTCGGCCTTGACGATGCCTTCGTTGATGAGGTAGCCTAGGCCCGCGACGCCGCCTATCTCCTCGTCGCAGTTCCCGGTGAGTATCAGGTCTCCCTTGAGCTTCACGTCGTTCATGTGGATGGCTTGGAGGGCGAGGGTCATGGCGGCTATCTCGCCTTTGTCGTCGGCGACGCCTCTGCCCCAGATGTACCCGCCGCCGCGATCCCACATGCTCTTATTGTAGGGCGTGTCGTCGGTGACCTGGCCTCCGAGGGGGTCGACGGTCCATCCCTCCTCTTGGATGGCGGCGCAGTCGGTGTGGGCGCTTATGTGAAGCGTGGGGCCGTCTCCCTTCCCCTTGTAGAGGGCCACAACGTTGCTGCGGGGACCCTCCAGGCCGAGGAACTCGGCGCCGGAGAGCCTCATGTATTTCTCGGTGGCCACGTGGATGCTGGTCTCGCAGCCCATCTCGCTGAACTTGTCCGCCATCAGGTCGCAGATGACGTCGTAGTTGAGACCCGGAGGCGTCTGGGTGTCGATGCTCACCATCCTACGCAGGTAGCCTATCATGTCGTCCCTGTGAGACTCCATGTAATCGAATACCCGTTTCTCGGTCTCGGATAACATGAATAAGGATACGCGTCGGTGGTTTAACCTCTTGGGGTCAAATATTTAGGCTGAGAACACGTACTCCGGGCCTAGCCTGTCCCATAGTGGGGGGCACGGTTAAGAAATGGATGCTACTCCAGTTGGCACCTGAGCATGGTCTTCCCGAAGACATCGCTGCCGCTGCACGCGTCGCATCTTATGCAGGAGACCTCCCGCTGGCCGGACTGGAGCTTCTTAAATAGGTCGGGCTCCCTTATGAAGGGTCTGCTCATGCTAACCATGTCCGTGAGACCCATGTCAACCGCTTTATGCATGGTCTCAAGCTTCCTGAAGCCGTAGACCAGGGCCATGGGCGTCGGCCTCGTGGCGTCCCGTATCTTCGATGCGTGGCCAGCGAAGGCCAGGTCAACCAGAGCCGGGTCGCAGTGCCTGGCGCGGGCCCTAAGCGCCTCCTGCTGCCCCCTGCCCCCGCCGCTGACCTCTATCAGGTCGATGCCTTTCTCGGCGATGGCCACCGCCACCTTCACGCTGTCGTCGACGGTGAACCCGTCTGGGCTGAAGTCGTCGCAGTTCATCTTGATGAGCACCTGCTCGTTCCCGACTCGGCCCCTGACCTCGTCGTATACCTCCATGAGGAACCTCATCCGGTTCTCCAGGCTGCCGCCCCACCTGTCTATGCGCCTGTTCACATGGCGGCTGAGGAACTGGCTGACGAGGTAACCGTGGGCGCCGTGTATCTGGACGCCGTCGAACCCCGCCTGCATCGCCCTCTCGGCGGCGTCGCCGTAGGCCTCTATCGCCGCCTCGATCTCGTCCACCGTCATCTCACGGGCGGTCCATCCGCCTTCGCTGTACGCGCTGGGCCCCGCCCTGTCGGGCTGATGGACTACTCCAGCGTGGTTGATCTGCGCCACGATGCGGCCGCCCTGCTCGTGGACGGCGTCCGTGAGCTTCCTCAGCATCGGTATGTGCCTGTCGCTGCTAATGCCCGCCATCCCGGTGTGGGCCCTCCCGTTGTCCGCGACGTAGAGGTGGCCCTTCACTATGAGGCCGACGCCTCCCCTCGCGAGGCTCCTGTAGAGCCGCACGTGGGCGTCCTTGACGACACCCTCCTCGTCGGCCCAGTAGCTCGTGGTGGCGCTCCTCATGAAACGGTTCCATAGGCGAAGGCCCCTGATCCGGTAGGGTTCGAAGAGAATGCTCATACCCTTGAACACCGTGCAAATGCTTAACAACGTATCGACTGCCCTGAGGCGCTCCGCTGCCCTTGTCAACATGTTTTATAGGGGCATGGATAAAGTGAAAGGATTCAGGTTGGATAATATGCCCAAGAAGGTTCTTGTCATAGGCGGCGTCGCCACGGGCCCAAAGACGGCTGCGAGGCTCAGTAGGCTAGAGCCCGACGCCGAGATTACAGTGGTCGAGCGTCAAGATCTGGTCAGCTACGCGGGCTGCGGGATGCCCTTCTATATCGAGGACGTGATCAAGGAGTGGAGCAACCTCCTGGGAGGAGCCACCGTCAGGGACGCCAAATATTTCCACTCCAACATGGGGTTCACGGTGCTGGACAGGACGGAGGCAAAGAAGATCAACAGGGAAGCCAAGACCGTCACCGTCGAGGACCTGAGGACACATGAGACGCGGGAGATCCCCTACGACAAGCTCGTCATAGCGACCGGGGCTAGCCCCTTCGTGCCGCTGATGGAGGGCACCGACCTCAAGGGCGTCCACAGACTCTACAACCCCCACGACGCGAAAGCCATAAAGGACGCCGTCGACGCAGGCGCCGAGAAGGTGGCCATCATCGGCGGCGGCCTCATAGGGATAGAGACATGCGGCGCTTTCGTCGCGAGGGGCTGCAAGGTGACAGTCTTGGAGATGATGTCCCATCTCGTGCCCAACCTTCTCGACATGGAGATGGCGCTGCTGCTGGAGAACTACCTCAATGAGAAGGGAGTGAACGTGGTGAAGGGCAACCCCGTGACGAAGATACACGGCGACGGAGAGGGCAGAGTGTCGGCTGTGGAGACAGCGAACGGCGTCAGGATCGAGGCAGACCTCGTGATCATAGCCATAGGTATCCACCCCAACACGGAGCTAGCGGCCGAGGCCGGCCTGGAGATAGGGCCGACGGGGGCCATCGCAGCCAACGAGCACATGCAGACCAGCGACCCGGACATCTACGCCGGCGGCGACTGCGTCGAGTGCACTCACACATTGACGGGGGAGAAGGTTTACGCGCCCCTCGGTAGCACGGCCAACAAGCATGGCAGGGTCATCGCGGACAACATCCACGGGATACCGACAAAGTTCCCGGGAGTCAACGGCACAGCGGTCTTCAAGGTGCTGGACTATCACTGCGGCACCACAGGGCTCACCGAGAGGAAGGCCAGGGAG
The DNA here is from genome assembly GCA_035529515.1 of Candidatus Krumholzibacteriaceae bacterium. Classification (GTDB taxonomy): domain Archaea; phylum Thermoproteota; class Bathyarchaeia; order TCS64; family TCS64; genus RBG-16-57-9. The sequence goes on from DATKWN010000024.1 coordinate 13,500, forward strand.
AATGGGTACGACGTAGTTACCACCATCTGCCCCCGCTGCGATTACAGCAGCTACATCCCCGGCGCAAAGCACACGGTGATCAAGCTCGTGGCTGACAGTGAGAGCTGCAGGTTGCTGGGCTGCCAGGTGGTGGGGGAGGGTGACGGGGTCAAACGAATAGACGTGGCCGCCACGGCGATGAAGTTCGGCTCCGACCTGAAGGGCGTAGCCGACATCGATCTGGGGTACGCCCCGGCGTACAGCACCGCCATAGACGCGCTGGCACACGCAGCCAACGTCCTCAGGAACAAGATCCAGGGGATTGGCCACGGCGTAGGCCTACTGGAGTTTAAAGAGAAGCTGGACGGGGACGAGGACTTCGTGCTTCTAGACGTCAGGAGGCGGGACGAGTACATGGCCCAGACGTTCAAGGACGCTAGGACGGTGCACATTCCAGTGGGCAAGCTCAGGCAGCGCCACACAGAGCTACCAAAAGACAAGGAGATCGTCATTTTCTGCTTGACAGGTATCCGCGCTTACCGCGCCGAGAGAACGCTGAGGGGGCTCGGTTATGGGGACGTGAAGTATCTGGATGGCAGCCTGAAGGCGTGGCCGTTCCCCGAGTACCTCACAGGTTGACCTCGTCTCTTATTCTCTCAGCTATCTCCTCGAAGTATTCTCTGCTCCTCGGCCTGATCCTCTGGGCGGCGTCCGTGATGGTTCTGCCTGGGCCTCTGCGCGGGATTATGTGTACGTGCACGTGGGAGATCAGTTGGCCGGCGGCGCGTCCGTTGTGGACGTCTATGTTGGAGGCTGACGCGTCCATCGCCCTCTCTATGGGGGAAATGAGCCTGTGAACCGTGGCCCATACGGCGTCGTAATAGTCTCTGGGCAGCCGCTCTATCCGGGCCTCGTGGTGCTTGGGTACTATAAGGGTGTGGCCGTCCGTCACCGGGTTGACGTCGAGGAACGCCAGGGTCACGTCGTCCTCGTAGACCCTGTACGCGGGGGCATCCCCCTCTATTATCTTGCAGAAGATGCACATGGCTACTCGTCCGGCCTGATGGGTTTAAGCGCTCCCTGTGGGCAGAGCTCGGCGCAGCAGAAGCACTGGATACATCTCGTGTAGTCGAACTCGGGGACGCCGTGGATCTGGATGGCGCCGACGGGGCAGACCTCGGAGCAGACGCCGCAGGACACACATTTCACAGGGTCGCAGTGGATGGGCATACTGATCCTGACGAACATCTCGCCGTCGCTGTGGATCTGGGGCTTCCTGAAGCGGCGCCTCACCGCGTCTATGGTCTCGCCGACCACCTCAACCTCGTCGAGGGAGCTGGGGCCGAGGCCTCGGGCGCCGGCCAGGTAGTTAGTGCCCACGTCCATGGGGTCCCAGCCCATGATGGCCGAGGAGACGAGGTCGACGGCTACGGCGTCTGCGCCGGCGACGACCAGCCCCAGGGGCACGGGGTCGCCGGCGGTGGGGCCCTCCCCCTCCATGGCCACGTGGGCGTCCACCACGTGGAGCCGGACCTGGGGGCGTATAGCCTGGTAGATGTCGACGAGGAGCCTGCTGAAGGACTCTGGGTCGTTGGCCACCGAGACGTGGTGGTGGGCCTTGGTGCCTCCCTGCTGGAGGCCGAAGAGGTTCTTGACGGCGCAGGTGAGGGTGGTGAGCTGGTGGGTCTTGAGCTTGGGGAAGCTGATGACGGGGTGCGTGGCGGCGGCCTTGGGGAACCATAGCTCCTTCAGCACGTCGCCGTCCACCTCGACCCTGACGGGCGGGTCCCTGTCGAGGACGTTGACCTCGATGCCGTGGCTCTCGCACAGCTCCCTGACGCCGAGGCCGTCGAACACTACGTCGGGGCGGGTGTAGCTGCCGGTGGCGGGGCACTCGCCGAGGACGCAGCGGCTGTTCTGCTGCTGGAGGAGCTCGGCTACGCC